>JBGAIS010000009.1:0-45646 GCA_044225355.1 Casimicrobiaceae bacterium
GATGGCCAAGGCCAACACCTCCGACAAGCGCGTCGAGCCGCCGTTCTGGCCGGGCACGAACTGGAAGCATGCACTGGTGGTGTCGGTGGACCAGCGTGCGCCGAACTACGATCAGCTCGACGAGCGGGCGGCGTGGTTCTGACGGCCGCTACATGTCGCTGCACGTGATGAACCACGACCACGTCACGTACAAGGTGTTCTATGGTCCGGGGCGCTACGTGATTCCCGCGTCGAAGTCGAGCGACTACTTCTACGCCAACGTCCGCATGCAGATCGACGACAAGGACCCGGCCGACGTCAAGAAGGTGAACGAATACCAGGACCAGCTCAAGATCGAATACCTCAACGGCTACCAGCCGAAGCCGTTCAAGGTGACGAACTGGAACATGAAGCAGTTCGAGGCGGTGCGCAACCAGTACGTGGCACAGGCGCAGAAGCAGGGCGTGCAGGGGACCATGGGGACGGTCGAGCATCCGGTGTCGCTCGAGGCGCGCAACCGCGGCGTTTCCATTGCCACCGGCCTGTTGCCGGACAAGGACGCGGTCTATCTCACCACCCAGCACCAGGCGAAGATGGGCACGAGCTACAAGGCGACCTATCGCGTACCGCAGCTCACGGATCCCAAGCTCGGGTTCTATTCCGTCACGGTGTACGGCAGCGACCAGTACCTCAAGACCGACAAGGGATCGACGATCAGCAACAAGGAGATCAAGCTCAACTCCGACGGCAAGACCTTCGACATCTACTTCGTCCCGGAAAGCGAGTTCGGCAAGGGCAAGCACGCCAACGAGCTCGTCATTCCTACCGCACCGTTCTGGACCGCGATGCGGGTCTACATGCCGGGGAAATCGGTCATCGAGGGCAAATACACGCTGCCCAAGTTCGTCCCGCTTTGAGCGTGCCGCTGCGGCAACGACGCTCGCCAATGCCTCAGGAGATCATCGCAATGCGTGTTAACAAGAACTGGAAGCTCGTCCCCTGGATCGCAGCGCTCGCGCTCGCGACGGCATCCGTCGCCCCCGCACAGCCCGTGTCCCCGCTCGTGGGCCAGATCAACAACGGCAACTGGCTCGATCCGGCAGAGGCGCAGAGCCTGCGCGACGAGCTCTACTACCAGAACGCCGTGCACGTCTACATGACGATGTTGGGTGCGCTCAACACCATCGGCATGCGCGACGGGTCGGAGAAGGCGTTCGGCGCCGGCTACAACGTCCTGCCCATCTGGAAGCAGCGGATGGACAGCCGCACGATGGTGCCCACGCCCAACGGCGACGTGATCTACTCGATGAGCTACCTCGACCTCAAGAAGACGGGCCCGCTCGTGGTCAAGGCGCCGCCCAACGTCATCGGGATGTTCACCGATTTCTTCCAGCGCACGCTCACCGACGTGGGCGCGGTGGGCCCCGACGGCGGCAAAGGTGGACTCTTCCTGCTCCTGCCGCCCGACTACACCGGGCCGATCCCGGGCGGCTACTTCGCGTTCAAGTCCTCCACGTACAACGTCTTCCTGTTCTTCCGCACGGTGATGGCAAAGGGCCAGGGCAAGCCGGACCCGGCGCCCGCGGTCAAGGCGGCGGAGACCACGCGCATCTACCCGCTGTACGCGGTGGAGAAGGATGTGAAGCCCATGCAGTTCCCCGACGCGAGCGGCAAGCCCGTCAACATGATGTATCCGGTGGACGCGCAGTTCTGGACCAAGCTCAAGGAGTTCGTCGATTACGAGCCTGTAGGCGCCATCGAGTCCGAGCTCCGCGGCGTGCTCGCGGCGATCGGCATCGTCAAGGGTCAGCCGTTCCAGCCCAGCCCGCGACAGCAGGAGCTGCTGCAGAAGGCGGTCACCACCGCCCCCAAGATGCTGCTGGCTCTGCCCTCGACGCGGCCCAGCGCGCGCAGTTCTTCCAGTACGTGTATTCCTCCGCGCCGGCGATGGTGATCCACACCACGGGCGCGGGTTCCAAGTATCCGTTCACGGTGCGCGATGCCGGCGGCGACTTCCTGCACGGCTCGAACACCTACAAGCTACGCCTGCCGGCCGGTATCCCGGCAGCGCTCTTCTGGGCTGTCACCGCCTACAACGTGACCGACGGCACCATGCCGGAGACGAAGCAACTGCTGCCGTCGACGAATGGTTACTACGACATTCCCAAGCAACCAGACGGATCGATCGAGATCTGGCTCGGTCCGCAAAAGCCGCAGGACGTCGTCGACGCCGCGTTCATCCAGACCATCCCGGGGCGCGATTTCGTGGTGGCCGTGCGGTTGTACGGCACCGAGGATGGCTTCTATGATCAAACGTGGGAGCCCGACGACGTGGTGAAGGTGAAGTAGGTGCAGATCACAACGGCCCCGAGTCGCAAGGTGCCAGGATCACTTGATTGAATGTACCGCTTGAGGTACAATTGCACGCAGAAATGCCGGCGCCCGCTCGACTCGATGCAGTCTTCTTCCGCACGACGACGGGCAACGAACCCGTTCGCGATTGGCTGAAGGGTCTGACCAAGGAAGAGCGCAAGGCAATCGGTGAGGACGTTGCTTATGTGCAGTTCAAGTGGCCGATCGGCAAGCCTCGTGTCGATCACCTTCGCGGCGCGATCTGGGAAGTCAGAACGTCAGTCGGCACGCGGATCGCGCGCACGTTGTTCGCGGTGGAAGGCAACCAGATGATCCTGCTGCACGGCTTTATCAAGAAGACCCAGCGAACGCCCAATGACGAAATCTCACTTGCAGAGAAGCGCTTCAGGGAGTGGCAGCATGGCGAAAGGTAATCCGCACACCGGCTCGCGGTTCGACGACTTCCTTCAAGACGAGGAAATCTTCGACGAGGTCCAAGCAAAGGCCCTCAAGCGCGCGCTGGCGGAGCAGCTCCAGGACAGCATGGAAGCCGAGAATCTCACCAAGCTCGAGATGGCAAAGCGGATGGCAACGAGCCGATCGCAGCTCGACCGCGTGCTCGATCCGGACAACGTTTACGTGCAGCTGGACACGCTCATCAAGGCCGCCCGCGCCGTCGGCAAGGAGGTCGAGATCAAGATCCGGCGCGCCCAGAAGAGGGCGGCGTGACCGTGCGGAGAAATGTCCCAGCCCTGTGCGGACTTTTGTCCGGACCTAGGCGGGATAAACGGGGTTTTTCGGGGCTTTTCGGACCACGTTTTCCCTATGAAGCCGATTTTCGCCGCGTTTTGTGATTCCGGTTGTCGTGGGTTCGAATCCCATCAGCCAACCCACTTCTTCCGCACACCGACGATCCCCCTGTAGCCCACCGGCTTCCCGGGTTACGACAGCGTCATCGACGTGGACAACGCGACCATCGGCCGCATCCTGCGCGACAACGGCTACGCGACGAGCTGGTTCGGCAAGGATCACAACACGCCGTCGTTCCAGGCGAGCCAGGCCGGCCCGCTCACGCAGTGGCCGACCGGCCTGGGCTTTGACTACTTCTACGGCTTTGTCGGCGGCGACGCGAACCGGTGGGGGCCGAATCTCTTCCGCAACACGACGCAGATCCATCCGTGGGTCGAGATGCGGCAGTGAACGCCGCGCAGGCGACCGCCGCCAGGGATGCGTGATGCTGCCCGGTCAGCCGATGATGCAGGCGCGCGAATGCGCTCATCGCTTGAGAGCCAGCACCACGACGCCCGTGCCGACGAGGCCGATGCCGACCCACTCGCGCAGGCTCGGACGCTCGTCGAGAAACACCACGGCGAGAAACGCCACCAGCACGACGCTGAGCTTGTCGACGGGCGCGACCTGCGATGCATCGCCGACCTTGAGCGCGCGGAAGTAGCACACCCATGATGCGCCCGTGGCAAGCGCGGAGAGCACGAGAAAGAGCCATGACTTCCGCGGGACCGATGAAGGCGCCATCCACTTGCCGGTGGCGATCACGAAGGCGGCCAGGACGAGCCCGATCACGGCCGTTCGAACGAGCGTGGCGTAGTCGGGGTCGATGCCCTCGAGCCCGATCTTGGCGAAGATCGCCGTGAGAGCGGCAAAGAGCGCGGAAAGCAGCGCCCAGATGAGCCATTCCGGTTGCGAGTTGAGGGCAGCATTCATGAGGAAATGACGTCCTTTCCTGTTCCTGCCGGCACCCGTGGCAAGCGGCCGCGAGGGCTGCCGCCCGGTGCGTCCTTTGCGACGCTCCCTACGGCTTCATGCTGCTGCGCACGTCGATGAGCACGCTGTCGAACGCGTTCAGCCGGATGAGGCCGAAGCGAGGAAACTCCATGTCCACGATGACGAATACGGCGCCCGCCATGGCTGCCGAGTAGAGGAGCGCATGGAGCCACGGACGCCGACCGCCGGTCGCCATCGCGCGCCCCGCCAGGACGGCGCTCAGCAGCGCCAAGCCGAACAGCAAGGCGTAGATGACCATGGGTGGATGCACGCGCGCCGACACCGTGCGCGTGGTCGCGATATCGAACATGTCGTTCAGGGCGGGGATCAGCAGCATCCTTGCCGACTGGTTGCCGTCGGTCGCCGCGATGGCGACGTCCCACATTGCCTGTTGCAGTCGATTCGCGGTGGCCAGGTGTCGCATCGCCGCGTCGAGATCGGGCAGCGCATGGTAGACGGCGAGTCGCGCGTCGACGTAGTCGCGGAACTGCTGGTGCATCAGCTCGCGCGCCGGCGACGCGAGGAGGTTGACCCGCAGGTACGCGGTACCGATCGCGTTGGCCTCGTCCACGATGAGGGCGCGCCGCTTGTCGAAGCGATCGGCGGCGCCGGAGAACGTGAAGGCGACGAGCAAGCCCAGCAGCGCGAAGACCGCGCCGTCGACGACGCCCGTGGCCTTGTCGTCGTCGCTGCCCGTCGACCTTCCGCGAAGACGGAACCCGACTTCCATGCACGCGAGCATCGCGACGAACAGCACGACCGCGAACGGTAGCGCGTCGAGTATCAAGTCCATGGCGGCCATGCAGTCGTGAATCCGATAAGTTACCTCAACCGTGACCTTGCCGTGGTGCGCTCCGCAACTTGATCGGCGGCAAGGGCCCCACCGAGACGTGATCCTGGCGCGCGTGCCGACGTCGCCTCGTTGCCCGCCGGCGCGGGCCGGCGCGGGCCGGCGAGTCCCCGCGCGTCTTGCCCTAGGGCGTTGTCTCGAGCATACCCTCGCAAGCGCGCGGTGCAATGCGCCGCGAGGCGCTGTTCCTCGGCCTCTCGCTCCCGCTGCTTTTTCTAGTGGCGTGACAGGACACGGCGTCGATCCTCACGCCACCGACACCGGCCGCCCCTCCCTCGACGAGCGCATGATCGCGTCGATCAGCCGGTGGCGCTTCAGCGCGTGATCGAAGTCCGGCTCGACCTGGGTCCCGTCGCGCATCGCCTTCGCGAGGCGGCGGTACAGGTGCGCGACGTTGTGCGGGGGCCCGCTGGGCGTGTCGGCGGGGACCTCGACGTAGGACGCGGGCACCTCGATGGGCGCCATTGCGCCCTTGCCTTGCGCGCCCATGACGTGGTTGCGATCGCGCTGCGGCGCGCCGGGCGTGGTGATCGCGAGCGCGCCGCCGCGGCCGTAGATCTCGAGGCGGAATCCCGGCGTGGGGCCCGGGACGGTCGCGACGTGCGCGCTTACGCCTGCGCCGCTCTCGAGCACGCCCGCGACCATCACGTTGTCGGGCACCTCGACGTCGATCATCTCGTTCGTGTCGGTCACGCGCCATTGCTTGGCTTGCGTCGCGACGCGCGCGGTGACTTCGGTGACCTCGCCCACGCACACGCACAGCGCTTCCATCGAGTGCATGCCCCGCACGGTGAGCGCGGAGACGCCGCCCGCGATCTCGCGCTCCCACAGCTTCGACGCGGGCCGCTCGGGAAGCCCCGGCGAGATCATCGCCATCGTGACCGCGAGCACCTCGCCCACATAGCCCTGCGCGACGAGGTCGCGCACGTAGCGAAGCGTCGGGTCGACGTGCGCCTGCAGGCCTACGACCGCGAGCGTCCCGTTCTTGCGCGCGAGCGCGGCCATCTCCTCGGCCTGCGCGGTGGTGGCGCCCAGCGGCCACTCGCAATACACGGGCTTCCCCGCCGCGAGCGCCGCCATCGTCACCTCGTGATGGTTGGGCGCGCGCACGACCACCGACACGGCGTCGATGTCGGGGCTCGCGAACATCTCGCGATAGTCGTGGTACGCCTTGGCGACGCCATAGCGCTCGGCCGCCGCGCGAGCGGTCTCGGGGCGCGTCGTGCAAAGCGCCGCGATCTCGTACTCGGGGAGCGCGCGCAGCGCGGGAAAATGCGCGAGGGGCGCCCAGCCCTGGCCCTTCGCATCGGCGCCGACGATGCCGAGACGCACTTTCGATGTCATGTCGATCCTTCGGGAGCGGTGCGGGTTCGAAGCGGCGGAGCATAGCACCGGCGGATCGCCGCGATATATCGCAAAAACCTATCACTAGGGGGCACAAAAATGAATTTTTCTTTGTGCTTCCGGGCTGCTAGTCTCGGGGGAAACCGCACGTCACGACAAGCGCTCCGGCAAGGCGCGCGCAAAAGGAGGATCGACCGATGCTCGCAAGAAGCCTCGCAGCGTTGCTGCTCGCGGCCGGCTGCGCATTCGCGCCGCAGGCGCTCGCGCAGGCGTGGCCCACCCAGCCCGTCAAGGTGATCGTGGGATTCCCGCCGGGCGGCGTGGCGGATGCGATCCCGCGCTACCTGCAGGACAAGCTCAAGGACTCGCTCGGGCAGCCTCTCGTGGTCGAGAACAAGCCGGGCGGCGCGGGCATCATCGCGATGGAGGCCATCGCCAAGGCCACCGACAATCACACGATCGGGATCATGACGTTGCAGAACCTGATCGTGCCCGCGACGGGCGCCTCGCTGTCGTACGACCCGCGCAAGGACCTGGTCGGCATCGTCCTCTTCGGCAAGACCGCGAGCGTGCTCACGGTGCACACGTCGCTGCCGGTGAACTCGGTGCAGGAGCTCATCGCGTACGCGAAGGCCAATCCGGGCAAGCTCGCGTTCGCGACGAGCGGCAACGCGACGGGCCAGCACTTCGCGACCGAGAGCCTGCGGCTCGGCGCCAACATCGACATCATCCACGTGCCGTACAAAGGTGTCGCGCCCGCGTACACGGACGTGCTGTCCGGGCGCGTGCCGGTGATGTTCATGACTTACGGCTCGGGCAAGCAGCATTGGGAATCGGGCAAGGTGCGCCCGCTCGCGGTGTCGACGCCGAAGCGCTTCAGCCTCATGCCGGAGCTTCCGACGATGGCCGAGGCGTCGGGGATCAAGGACTTCAGCCTCATCGAGTGGTACGCGCTGGTCGCGCCCGCGAGCATGCCGCGCGCGGCGATGGACAAGCTGCACAAGGTGCTGTCGGATCTCATGAGCAAGCCCGATCACGGCGCGTTCAACGTGAAGTACGGCCTCGAGTACGACGGCATGACGATCGAGGAGACGAACAAATTCCTCATGGGCGAGCTCGACCGCATGACGGTCATCGCCAAGAAGGCCAACATCAAGCTCGAGTAGGAGAGAACATGCACAGGAATTACATCGACGGCCGCTTCGTCGAGCCCGCCGGGGTCGACAGGATCGCCGTCCTCAACCCGGCCCGCGGGACGACGATCTCGGAGATCCCCGACACGCCGGCGTCGATGGTCGGCGAGGCGATCGCCGCCGCGCGCCGCGCGCAGCCCGCGTGGGCGAAAAAGCCGGCGATCGAGCGCGCGGGCTACCTCCGCCGCATCGCCGCCAAGCTGCGCGAGCACACCGACGAGATCGCGCGCATCATCACGGAGGAGCAGGGCAAGCTCCTCGACCTCGCGAAGGTCGAGGCCGCGTTCACCGCGGACTTCATCGACTACATGGCCGAGTGGGCGCGGCGCATCGAGGGCGAGATCGTCACGAGCGATCGTCCGGGCGAGAACATCTTCCTGTTCCGCCAGCCCATCGGCGTCATCGGCGGCATCCTGCCGTGGAACTTCCCGTTCTTCCTCATCGCCCGCAAGATGGCTCCGGCGCTCGTGACCGGCAACACCATCGTCATCAAGCCGAGCGAGGAGACGCCCAACAACGCGGCCAAGTTCGTCGAGCTCCTCGCGCAGACCGATCTTCCGCCCGGCGTGTTCAACGTGGTGTACGGCCGCGGCGCGACCGCGGGACACGCGCTGTCGAGCGACCCGCGCATCGGCATGGTGAGCTTCACCGGCAGCGTGGAAACGGGCTCGAAGATCATGGCCGCGGCCGCGCGCAACATCACGAAGGTGAACCTCGAGCTGGGCGGCAAGGCCCCGGCCATCGTGATGCCCGACGCGGACCTCGATCTCGCGGTGCGCGCGATCAAGGACTCGCGCGTGATCAACAGCGGCCAGGTCTGCAACTGCGCGGAGCGCATCTACGTGCACCGCAAGGCCGCGTCGGCGTTCCTCGAGAAATTCGTGCCGGCGATGCGCGCCACGACGTATGGCGATCCGCTGGGCGACAAGGCGGTGGGCATGGGGCCGCTCGTCAACGCGACGCAGGCGAGAAAGGTGGAGGCCGCGGTCGCCAACGCCGTGAAGGCGGGCGCGAGCGTCGTCACCGGCGGCAAGCTGGTCGAGCAGGGCGGCGGCTTCTACTTCGAGCCGACGGTCATCACCGAGACGCGCCAGGACATGGACATCATGCAGCACGAGATCTTCGGGCCGGTCGCGCCCGTCCATCTCGTCGACAGCCTGGACGAGGCCATCGAGAAGGCCAACGACTCGGTTTACGGGCTAACGTCGTCGATCTACACGAAGGACATCGCGTCGGCGATGCGCGCGTGCAACGAGCTCAAGTTCGGCGAGACGTACATCAACCGCGAGAACTTCGAGGCGATGCAGGGCTTTCACGCGGGCCAGCGGCGCTCGGGCATCGGCGGCGCCGACGGCAAGCACGGCCTGTACGAGTACACGCAGACGCACATGGTTTACCTGCAGACATGAAAAAGCTCGTCAACGATCCCAAGGCTTACGTCGACGAGGCGCTCGAGGGCCTGTGCGCGGCGTTCCCGGGCTATCGCACGACGGGCGCCACGAAGCGCGTGGTCGCGCGTGCGGCGGGGCCGGCGAAGGGCAAGGTCGGCGTCGTCACCGGCGGCGGCTTCGGCCACCTGCCGGTGTTCGCGGGCTACGTCGGGGACGGCATGCTGAGCGCATGCGCGGTCGGCGCGGTGTTCGCGGGGCCGCCCGTCGAGGTGTGCGGCGAGGCCATACGCGCCGCGGACGGCGGCGCGGGCGTCGTGTGCGTGCTCGGCAACTACGGCGGCGATCGCATGAGCTTCGCCACCGCGTGCGAGGAGTTCGAGGACGACGGCGGCAGGACCGCCACGGTCATCGTCTCGGACGACGTGGCGAGCGCGGGGTCCGCCGAGCGCGCGAAGCGCCGCGGCGTCGCGGGCATGATCTTCGCGTTCAAGGCCGCCGGCGCGGCCGCGGACGCCGGCGCGTCGATGGACGAGGTGAAGCGCATTGCGAAGCACACTACGGATCGCACGCGATCCATCGGCGTCGCGCTCTCGCCGTGCCTCATCCCCGGCGCGCAGGCGCCCGGCTTCACGGTACCCGACGGGCAGATCGAGCTGGGCATGGGCATCCACGGCGAGCCCGGCCTCGAGCAGCGCGCGCTGCCGCCGGCCGACGAGGTCGCCCGCGCCATGGTCGATCGCCTGCTGGCGGATCGCGAGGCCAAGGGCGGGCGCGTCGCGCTTCTCGTCAACAGCCTGGGCGCGACGCCGCTCGAGGAGCTCCTCATCCAGTATCGCGCGGCGGCGAGGCTCCTCGCCGACGCGGGTGTCGAGATCGGGCGTCGCTACGTCGGGCATTACGCGACGTCGATGGAGATGGCGGGCTGTTCGCTGTCCATCGTCGAGCTCGACGCCGAGATCGAGCGGTTGCTCGACGCACCCACGGCCTGTCCCTTCTGGCCTCGATGAGCGATGCGCTGACGACCGCGCGCATCGCCGAGTCCGTGCGGCGCGTCGGTGCGCGGATCGACGCGATCCGCGACGAGCTCAACGCGGCGGACCGCGCGCTCGGCGACGGCGACACGGGCATGACGGTGGCGAGCGTCGTCGCGGCGTGGAGCGTCGTGGTGGAGGCGCCGTCTGCGGACGTCGGCGCGCTCCTTCGCGACAAGGGCCAGGAGACGCGCCGCGCGACCGGATCGAGCCTCGGCTCAGTCATGGGCATCGGGCTCACGGCCGCGGGCAAGGCCGCGCCCCAGGTCGTCGACCGGGAGGCGATCGTCGCCATGCTCGGCGCGGCATCGGACGCCATCGTCGAGCGCTCGGGCGCGAGCCCGGGCGACAAGACCATCCTCGATTCCCTGCTCGCGGTGCGCGACGCCGTGGCGCAGGGCCGCGACGTCACCGACGCCGCCGCGAAAGCCCTCGACGATTTCCGCTCGCGGGAGGCGCGCATCGGACGCGCGCGCATGTACGGGGCCAGGTCATCGGGCCACGACGACCCGGGCATGCTCGCGGCGCTGCTGCTTTTGCGCGCTGCGCGATCCTAGCCTGCCGTCGTTCGCGTCGCCTGGCGGTAGAGGAGCCTCCACTGCGCGCCTTCGCGCCGCCACACGAGGCAGAAGAGGAGATGGATGAGCGTCTTGGGCGCGCCCCCGGCGCTCACCGTCATGTCGACCAGGCCGCTCTGGACGACCAAGTCTTCCGACACGTGATAGCACACGTCGCGGCTCTCGATGCGGCCGTATTCGTACAGGCGCTCCTCCACCCCGCGCAGGTATTCCGCGCGAGTCTCGGCTACGCCGGTGGAGTGGAGGTAGCGCAGGTCGGCCGACAGCATCGGCTCGATGCCGTCGGTCGCGCCCGCGACCTGCGCACGGTACAGCGCCTGCTCGAGGCCCGCGATCTGCGCGCGAAGCTGCGGGCTCGGCTCCGTCGTGTTCATGCGGACCGGATCCTGTTCATGGTGCGAGCAGGCCCTAGTTCAGTTCCTTGATGCACAGGCTGAGGAAGTCCTTGCCGATGGACGGCTCGAACTGCGCATACACGGGCTTCGTCGCGTCTACGAACAGCTTCTTGTTCTCGGGCGAGATCTCGTTGACCGTGAGGAGCGTGCGCAGCTTCGCGAGCGCGTTGGCGATCTCGATCGGCTGCTGCTTCCACTGGTAGTCCGCCGACGTCTTCATCGCCTGCGTGATCCAGCCCTGCTCCTGCGCGGAGTAGCCGTTCCAGGTCTTCATGCTCGTCGACACGATGAAGAAGTCCGTCGTGTGGCGGTCGAGCGACAGGAACTTCGACACCTCGTACATGCGTTGCGTGACGAGGTCGGGCAGCGGGTACTCGAAGCCGTCGACCACGCCCTGCTGGAGTGCCAAGTACAGCTCGGACGGGTCCATCGCGACGGGGTTGGCGCCGAGCGCGCGGAACGTCGCGAGGTACACGGGGCTGTTGATGACACGCAGCTTGAGGCCCTTGCAATCCTCGGGCTTGTTCACGGCCCGCACCTTGTTCACGATGCTGCGCGCGCCCAGGAAGTAGTAGCCCAGGATCTTGAAGCCGGCAGCCTCGCCGTACTTCGAGATCTGGGCGCCGAGCGGACCCTCCAGCGCGGGCCGCAGCTTTTCCTCGTTGCCCACGAGGTAGGGCAGCGTGAAGGCGTCGAGCGGCTTCATGAAGCTCGAGTACCACGCGGGCACGGCCATGGAGATCGACAGCGATCCCGCCTGCACGGATTGGAGCATCTCGGGAATGCTGCCCATCTGCGAGCTCGGGAAGACGTCGAGCTTCATGGTGTTCTTGGAGAGCTTCGCGAGCTCGTCGCCGAACATCACGATCGCCTTGTGATGGAGCTGGTCGGGCGGCAGCATGTGCCCGAACTTGAGCGTCTTGGCCGACTGCGCGCGCGCGGACGTGGCGCCCAGCGCGCCGGCGGCGCCGACGGCGCCCACCGTCTTGATGAACTGGCGGCGATTCACAGGGTTCATTCGATCCTCCTTTCGAATTGTCAGAAGCCCAATAGCTTAGGGAACCAGACCGTCAGCCACGGGAAGTACACCATCAGGACGACGCAGATGATCATCCACACCACGAACGGGAACACGGCCTT
Source organism: Casimicrobiaceae bacterium (assembly GCA_044225355.1). Classification (GTDB taxonomy): domain Bacteria; phylum Pseudomonadota; class Gammaproteobacteria; order Burkholderiales; family Casimicrobiaceae; genus VBCG01. The sequence continues at coordinate 12,036 of JBGAIS010000009.1, forward strand.
CGACAGGGGCTCGAGCTTCACGCCCGAGATGCCCGTGGTCATGAAGAGCACGATACCCACCGGCGGCGTGACGAGGCCGATCATGCAGGTGATGACGAAGATGTTGCCGAACTGGATCTCGTCGATGCCGTATTGCTTGGCGACGGGCGCCAGGAGCGGCGCGAGGCAGATCATGATCGGCACGGCGTCCATCAGCATGCCGAGGAAGAGCAGCGCCAGCATCACGATCAGCATGAAGACGGCGGGATCGCTCGTGTACGCGACGAGGAGATCGGCGAGCGTCTGCGTCACGCGGTTGTAGGTCAGGATCCACGCGACGATCGCGCCCACGCCGAGGAGCATGCCCGCGACGGAGCTGATCACCGCGCTGTACACCGTGGCGTCGTAGATGTCCTTCATGCGAAGGCGCGGCCTCATGCACAGGCCCACGACGATCGTATAGGCGGTCCCCACGGCGGCGGATTCCGTCACCGTGAAGATGCCGGAGAAGATGCCGCCCACGATGATGACGGGCAGGATGAGGAGCGGCGTCACCTTGACCGTCTGCCGCCAGAACTCGCGCGCGGTGGGCGTGGGGAAGATGTGGCCGTACCCGCCCTTGCGCGTCGTGTGCCACGACATGGCCATGAACCCGACGCCCATGATGATGCCGGGGATCATCGCGCCCGCGAACATCGCGCCCACCGACACGTTGCCCACCGCGAGCGCGTAGATGATCATGCCGACGCTCGGCGGGATCACGGGGCCGATGATCGACGTGGCGGCCGTGAGGGCGGCGCTGTACGTGAGCGGATAGCCCGCGCGCGTCATGAGCTGGATGAGCGGCCGGCCGAGGCTCGCGATGTCCGACACCGCCGTGCCGCTGATGCCCGAGAAGAGCATCGCCGCGACGCTGTTGATGTACGCCATGCCGCCGCGCATTCGGCCGAAGATCATCTGCAGCCAGGTGACGAGCTCCGGCAGCATCTTGGCGCGGTCCGCGAGCACGCCCAGCATGATGTACAGCGGGATCGACAGCAGCGGGAAGGACTCGAGCGCGTGGTAGAAGCGACGCACGAGAAGCGCAGGCTCCATGCGCTCGAAGAAGAGGATCCACGTGCTGCCGGCGAGGCCCATGCCCATCGCCACCGGCACGCCGATCACGAGCGTGCCGAAGAAGATGATCGAGATGATGGCGAGCATCATGGACGCGCCTCCTCGGCCGGGCGCCGGAGCTCGACGTAGACGAGCACGATCGCGTGGTAGGTGAGGAGGATGAAGCCCGCGGGCACGGCGGCGACGATCCACACGAGGCTCACGCCAAGGCCGGCCTCGGTCTGCGACAGCGACGGCCCGATCGCGTACAGGCCGCCCCACAGCATCTCGAGGAAGAAGGCGAGCGAGCACGCGTAGCCCGCGAGCCGGACCACGCGCTGCTTGCGCGGCGCGAGCCAGGAGACGAGGAGCTCGAAGCCCACGTGCGCGCCGTGGCGCAGCGCGATGCCCGCGCCCAGCAGGAAGAACCAAACGAGGAGGAAGCGTGCCGAGGCGTCGACGAAGAACAGCGAGAAGTCGAGGAGGTATCGCGTCACGACGGCGAGGGTCACGACGACGGTGAAGAGGGCTCCGACCACGAACAGAACGAACTCGGTGCCCACCACGAGGCCGCGGTCGAGCCATGCCCACGCGGGCGGCAGCATCGCCTGCTGCTCCTTCACGAGACGCGGCCCCGACTCCTCCATGTTGGCGAGCCCGTCGCCTTCGGGAAGGGAGTCGGCCGGAGGTTCGAGCGGCTTGATGGTGGTCGTCATCGGGATTCGTCGGGTGGGGAGAACGTGCGGTCCATGTGCACCGCACGGCTCGCGAGCTTCCACGCGCCGCCGGCGCGAGCGAGGTCGCAGCGATACTCGCCCGGAGACAGGAGCTCGGTGCTCCCGGCCACGGTGAGGTAGTCGAGGAGATAGCACGTCGCGAGGCCGCGGTCGCCGTCCGTGGCGACGCGCACGTTGGACACGACGTGGCGGAATTGCCCGCCGCGCTCGTCGCGGACCTTCACCGTCCTCTGCGCGAATTCGCGGATGCCGTCGTGGCCCTCGAAGCGGCCGAGGACCGGGCTTTCGAGCCAGGCGTCGGGCGTGAAGCACGCGACGACGGCTTCGACGTCGCAAGCGTCGAGCGACGTCGCGTAGCGCACGATGAGCTCGTGCACCTCGAACCAGTCCTCGAGGCTCGCGCGCTTCATGCCGCCGGAGGCAGGACGCGCACCGGGCGGCCGTCGAGGAACGCGAGCGTGTTCTCGATGCACTGCGCGAAGAACAGGCGGTATACCTCCATCACGCTGTAGCCCAGGTGCGGCGTGAGCACGGTGTTGGGGCACGTGAGGAGCGGATGGCCAGCGGGCAGAGGCTCGCGCTCGAAGACGTCGAGCGCGGCCACGACCCGGCCCTCGCGCGCCGCGTCGACCAGCGCCGCCTCGTCCACGAGCGGGGCGCGCGACGTGTTGACGAGGATCGCGCCGCGCTTCATGCGCGCGATGTCGCCCGCGCCGATGATGCCGCGCGTGCGCGGCGACAGCACGAGGTGCATGCTGATGACGTCGGCGCGCGCGACGAGCTCGTCCTTGTCGACGCGCGACGCGCCGGCTTCCGCCGCGCGCCCCTCGGTGAGGTTCTGGCTCCACGCGAGCACCGTCATGCCGATCGCGTTGCCGTAGCGCGCCATGCATGCGCCGATGCGGCCCAGGCCCACGAGCCCGAGCGTCTTGCCGGCGAGGACCATGCCCTGCGGCGCGTCGAGCTGGAAGCGGCCCGCGCGCAGGGAGGCCTCGCTCTCGGGAAGCCTGCGCGCCGCGGCGAGCATCAGCGCGAGCGCGAGTTCCGCCGTGCTCTCGACGCCGGGGCCGCCCTCGGTGAAGCACACGATCACCCCGCGCTGCTGCATGTGCGCGAGCGCGATCTTCCCCGCCCGGTTGCCCGTGAGCGCGAACATGCGAAGCGCGGGCAAACGGTCGACGAGCGACGGCGGAAATGCCGTGCGCTCGCGCGTGGCGATGATCACGTCGAAGCCCGCGAGCGCGGTCGCGGCCTCGTCCTCCGACGCGAACGGCGCCTCGAAGAAGCGCACCTCGGCGCGCGCCTCTAGGGCGGACCAGTCGGCGCAGCGCCGCGCGACGCGCTGCCAGTCGTCGAGGACCGCGACGCGCGTCATGGCGAAGGGGTGTGGTCGACGAGGAACTCGCGCACGCGGCGCATCGCCATCTCGCGCAGTTCCACGCCCTTCCACGGCGAGAGGATCTCGACGTCCGGCGCTTTCGCGAGGTCGTCCGAGACGTTGGCGGCATGGACCATGTCGTTACCGGGCATGAGGAGCATCGGGATGCGGCAGCCGCGGACGAACTCGCGGGTGACGCTGAAGATGAAGTCGCCGCCGAACATGCGCCGGCGAAAGCCTTCGAAAAACGCGGGGTCGATGTCCGGGCGCCCGCGCACCTCGTCGGTCCACTTGTCGAACTCGGCGTCGAGCGCTGCGCGGTTGACGTCGGACAGGCCGATGGGGTTCTGCAGGACCATCGACGTGACCGCGGCCGGGCGCCGCTTCGCGAGGGCCAGCGCGAACGACACGCCGATGCAAGCGCCGAAGACGTGGCATCGGGCGATACCGAGGTGATCGAGGAGCGCGACCGTGTCGTCCGTATACGCGTCCCAGTCGTCGGTCGCGGTGAGCGGAGCGCGCGAGCGGCCCGCGTTACGAACGTCGAGCGCGACGAGCTTGAAGCGATCGGACAGCGCCGGCACCGGATCGAGCCAGTCCTGCGGCACGCCGGGTTTCGCGGGGTTGGTGGACCAGCGCTGGATGCGCGAGCTCAGGAATCCCGGCGCGTACAGAAGCACGGGGAACCCGCTGCCGTGCACCTCGTAGTAGAGCTCGCAGCCCTTGGTGGAAAGCATCGGCATGAGAGGGCCTACTCGAGGTTGCGATCCCAGAGGTCGAACAGCGTGTCCCAGCACCTCTCCGCGGCGGCGGCGTTGTAGTCCGGCCGGTTCGCGAAGCAGAAGCCGTGATGCGCGTCCGCGTACGTCTCCATGCGATAGCGCGTGCCCGCGGCGTCGAGCGCGGCCGCGAGCGCGGGGGGCGTCGTCGCCGGAACGCCGGGGTCGTGGCCCGCGAACCCGATGTACAGCTCGCCCTTTATCTCGGGGGCGAGGAGGTGCGGCGAGTCGGGCTTGTCGGTGACCATGTCGACGCCGTACAGCGCGGCGGCCGCCTTCATGCGCGAGTATCGCGCTGCGGCGGCCATCGCGAAGGGGCCGCTCATGCAGTGACCCACGCAGCCGAGCGGCCCGGCCTTCGCCTTGTCCTGGCCGTCGATGAACGCGATCATGCCCGCGGTGTCCTCGGTCACGGCGGTGATCGTGAGGCTCTGCATCGATGCGCGGATGACGGCGGACATGGCGTCGTTCCGGCGCGGGATGTCGAAGCGCAGCGTGCCGAGCCGGTAGTAGAGGTCCGGCACGAGGCAGAAGTACCCGTGCTTCGCGATGCGCCGCGCCTGGATCTTGAGCTCGTCCCGGAATCCTGGGGCATCCATGTAGATGATGATGGCCGGGAACGAGCCCGGATCGCTCGGGCAGGCGGCGTAGCCCGGCTGCCGGCCGTACTTCGTGTTGATGACGACGTCCTGCTCGATCATGGTCGTTCCTGGTGGCTGATGCCGATGCTCATGCCGAGGCCTCGCGGGCCTCGCCGTCGAGGAGCGAGCGCATGCCCGCGCGCAGCACGTCGTTGACCCACGCGAAGCGCATGAAGTCCTCGCGGACGCGCTTGCCCGCGGCGTGGATCCGATCGCGGCACGCGGCGACCTCGCTCTTGACGCTCGCGTGCGTCGATTCACCCGGATGCCCCAGCGACTGCGCGAGGTCGAGGAGCCCGAAGCTCAGGTAGTCGATGCCCGGCACGCGCGCGATGTCGCCCGCGTGGGCGAGGCCCTCGGTGCTCTCGATCATCATGCAGAGCGAGATCGCGCAGTTGCACGCGGCCATGTACGCCGCGCGGTCGGTGCCGTTCTCCCAATACTCGGGTCGTCCCGCGCCGAAGGAGCGCTCGCCCATCGGGTGGAAGTAGGCGGCCTCGGCAGCGCGGCGCGCATCGTCGACGGACTCGACGTGCGGGACCACGAGCCCGCGCACGCCGCGATCGAGGAAGCGCGTGATCGTGGCGCTCGACGGGTCGGGGATGCGCGCGATCGGCGTGAGCCCGTGGCGCTCGGCCGTGATGCACATGAGCTCGATGTCGCGCCAGTCGAAGCAGCCGTGCTCGCCGTCGAGGTACACGAAATCGAGCCGCTCGCTGGCCACCACCTCGATCACCGTCGTCGACGGGAAGGTGAGGTGTATGCCGCGGATCACGTCGCCGCTCGCGGCCGCGTGCTTGACGGAGTTCCTTGCGATCATCGCGGGTCCTAGGCGGGCGTGGCGCGGGCAATCTTGACGAGCTCGGGCAGGAAGAGGTCGGGATTCTTCTCGATGACGGGCGCGCAGGCGACGCGGAACGACTCGCGATCGGGCGAAAGGTTGACCTGCATGCCCTGCGCCTTCAGGAAGTCGTACGCCTCGGACTCGTCCTTCACCGTGTAGTTGCGAAGGAAGTCGTTCGCGCTGGAGCAGGCGGCGTTGAACGTCTTCTTCTCGTCGGCGGTGAGGCCGTCGTAGAACTTGGGGTTGGTCACCGTGTACGCGGTGGTGAGGACGTGGTCGGTCTTGCTGATGAACTTCTGCACTTCGTAGTACTTGTTCGACTTGACCACGGAGGGCGGCGTGTCCTGGCCGTCGGCCACGCCCTGGCGCAGCGCGAGGTAGAGCTCGCTCAAGTCCACCGCGACCGTCGAGGCGCCCATCGCCTGGATCATCTGGATGTAGGCCTTGGAGTTGGGCACGCGCATCTTGAGGCCCTGCATGTCCTTGACGCTGGCGATCGCGAGCTTGTTGTTCGTGATGCTGCGAAAGCCCAGGTCGGTCCAGCCCGAGAGCACGAAGCCCTTCTCGAGCGATCGCTTGCGGAGGTCGTCGCCGAACGCGCCGTTGATCGCGTTCCAGCATTGCTGGCGCGATTTCCAGAGGAACGGCGCGTCGGTGATCGACATCTCAGGCACCCAGTTCATGAGGCCGACGCCGATGGCCCCCATCTCGATCGAGCCTACGCGAACCGCCTGCGCCGTGTCGCGCTCGTTGCCCATCTGGGCGTTGGGGAAGATCTGCACGGTGATCTTCCCTCCGGATTCCTGCTCGATGACTTTCTTGAACTGCTCGGCCCAGATGTGCCAGCCGTGCGCGGTGGGCGCGGGGTGCGCGAAGCGGATCTTCTTGGGCGTGGCCTGCGCGCGGCCGAAGCCCGCGTACAGCGAGCTCACGGCGACGAGTCCGGTCCCGCCTAGGGTCTTGAGGACGCGGCGACGTTGCGACGGCTGGGTCACGTGCGGCTTGGGCGAGGACATGGTGTCTCCTTGGAAGTCAGTGCTTGAAGTCCAGCAGGTGAGGGAGGATCGTGGTGATCGACGGAAAGAACACGACGAGGAGGAGTCCCGCGAGCAGCACGGGCAGGTAGTACAGGAGCGGCGCGCTCGCCTTCTCGACCTTGGCGCCGCTGATCGCGCACGCGACGTACAGCGCGATGCCGATCGGCGGAAGGATGATGCCGATGCCGAACGCCTCGGTCATCACGATGCCGTATTGCAGGGAGTCGATGCCGAGCTGGTGCGCGACGGGCAGCAGGAGCGGCGCGAGGATCACGATGGTCACGAAGCTCTCGAGCATCGTGCCCATCAGGATCGTGATGAGGATGACCGCGGGAAGGAATGCGTGCGGCCCGAGCTCCGCGATGGTCGAGGCGATGGCCGTGGTGATGCCCTCGAGCGTGAGCGCCCACGAGAAGACCGTCGCGACGCTCACCGTGTAGAAGATCATGCCGTTCAGGAGCGTCGCGCTGCGAAGGCACGCCCACAGGCTGCGGCCGTCCATCTTGCGGTAGCCGAGGCCGAGCGCCAGGCTGTACAGCACTGCGAACGTCGACACCTCGGTGGGCGTCCCGATGCCGCCGACGATGCCGCCCAGCAGGATCACCGGGATCATGAGCGGCAGGACGGCCTTCTTGCCGGCGCGCGCGATCTCGCTCCGGTTCGCGCGCGGCGTGGCGGTCCACCCGGCGCGCGTGGCGCGGAAGCGCACGGTGATCATGAGCATGAGGCCGATGAGCGCCGCGGGCAGGATGCCCGCGATGAACAGCGCGCCGGTGGAGATGGACGTCGCGGAGCCCATGAGGATCAGCGCGATGCTGGGCGGCACCGACTCCGCCATCGCCGCCGACGCCGCGAGGATCGCGGCGCGCTCCTCCGGCGGATAGCCGTGCTCCTCGAGCTTGCGGTTCATGGGCAGCCCCACGGTGGCCATGTCGGCCGCCTTGGAGCCCGAGATGCACGAGGCGATGTACACGCCCACCACCATCACCTGCAGGAGCCCGCCGCGGATGTGCCCGATGAGCGACGACACGAACGCCACGATGCGCGCGCCCACGTCCGCGCGATCCATGATGAATCCCGCGAGGATGAAGAAGGGCAGCGCGAGGAAGACGAACCCGCCCGCGCCGCGCTGCGCGTTCATGACCACGCCCATGAGGTCGCCGGAGCCGCTCGCTTTCGCGCACACGATGCCGATGACCGCCAGCACGAAGCCCACCGGCACGCCGGAGGCGATCATGCCGAGGAAGCCCACGATGAGCACCGCGTAGAGCACGTGCAGGCTCACCGACAGGTAGGGGGTCGAGTACATGACGGCGACGCACGCGAGCCCCACCACGACGCCCGCCGGAAGCGCGACGCGCGGCCCCATCTGCCACAGCCTGTGCGCCGCGCGCGCGACGAAGAGCGCGCATCCGAGCGTGATGGGCAGCGTCATCCACAGGTAGCTGATGCCCAGGAGAAGCGTCTTCTCCTCCGCATTGGCGATGAACATCGGCACCGAGTAGCCGCCGATGAGCAACGACACCACGATGGCGATCCACTCCGTGCCCGCGTTGAGGTAGCGCTGCACGCCGGGGGGCATGCGATCGAGGAGCACCTTGATGGCGATGAACTGGCCGTGGCCGTACGCCACCGCGCCGCCCAGGAACGCGAGCGTGACGAGGAAGAGCGGCGAGACCTCGTCGACCCACATCATCGACGACGTGTTGAAGAGCGCGCGCACCATCGTGCTCGCGAAGACCAGGACGACCTCGGCCGCGAGCATCACGTTGAGCACGGCGATGACGGCCGTGTCCATGGCCGCGAGCCATCGCGGCGTGGACGACGCGGGCGCTTGCGCGCCTTCCGCGGGCAGGACGTGGGAAGCGGGAGCCGACATCGATGCCGTCTGCGGACCCGAGGTCGCAGACCTCCTCCTCGTGACGCGGCTTTTGTCGCCGCTCGATTCGCCTCGCGTTCGGACGCGAAAACGTATGGGTGCGTACTGGACGCGAACGTTATCAGCGCGTCGACGTTAAAAAAAGCTGATTTTTTTGGAGGACTACGATAGGATCGACCTATCATGTACGTGACCCTGGGGCAACTTCGGGCGTTCGAGCGCATCGTGCGGCTCGGCAGCTTCCATGCGGCGGCGCAGGAGCTCAAGCTCTCGCAGCCCTCGGTCTCGCAGCGCATACGCGAGCTCGAGGCGGCGCTGTCGACGCCGCTCTTCGTGCGCCGAGGGCCGCGGGTGAGCCTCACGGCGGAAGGTCACGCGCTGGTCGAGTACGCCGATCGCATGCTCGCCACCGCCGGCGAGCTGGTCGAGCGCTTTCGCACGCGCGACCCGCTCAAGGGCACGCTCCGGCTCGGCGTGAACGAGACCTTCGCCTTCACCTGCCTGCCCGATCTCCTGAAGCGCATGGAGCAGCAGTACCCCGCCATCCGCACCTCGGTGTTCGTGGGGGACACGGGCATCGTGAGCGCGCGCCTCAACGACCAGGCGCTCGACGTCGCGGTGGTGTCCGAGCCCACGGTCGCGCCGCACGTGTCGCAGGAGCCGCTCGGCATCAATGCGTTCGGCTGGTTCGCGGGCGCGTCGGTCACCCTGCCGCGGCGCACGTTCACGCCGGCCGACCTCGAGCAGTACCAGCTCCTCGTGCCGCCGCCGCCGGCGCGCCTGCACGCGACGGTGACCAGGTGGTTCGCCGATGCCGGCGTCAAGCCTCGACGCATCAGCACGTGCAACAGCCTGCACGCGACGGCCGAGACGATCGCCCAGGGCGCCGCGATCGGCATCGTGCCCGTCAGCATCATGCAAAGCGCGATGGAGCGGCGCGGCGTGCGCCTGCTGCGGGTGAACCCGCCGCTGCCGGGCCACCAGGTGGCGATCTGCTACCAGATCCGCGAGTTCGGCCCGAGTCTCAAGGTGCTGGTCGACCTCATCCGCGAGCTCGCGGCGAAGCACGCGGTCTTCGGGTAGCCCTCAACGCTGCCGGCTGGCCTGCGCGGGCGCATCCTGCGCGGCGGGCGCGTGCGCGCCCAACGCGCGCAGCGCCGCGTGCGCGGCGCCGAAGCCGTTGTCGATGTTGACCACGGCGATGCCCGAGGCGCAGCTCGCGAGCGCCGCGGTGAGCGCCGCGCGCCCGCCCGCCGCGACGCCGTATCCCACCGACGTGGGCACCGCGATGACCGCGCTCGACACGAGCCCCGCCAGCACGCTGAAGAGCGCGCCCTCCATGCCGGCGACGACGATGACGACGCGATGCGCGCGGATGTCGTCCAGGTGCTCCATGAGGCGCCACAGGCCCGCGACGCCCACATCGACGAATCGCGACGAGGCCTCGCCCGCGAACGCGAGCGTGCGCGCGGCCTCGCCCGCCACGGCGACGTCGGACGTCCCGCCGCACACGATGGCGATGCGCGCCGGGTACGCGGGCGTGGGCAGCGCGCCCAGGATCGCGGTGCGCGACACGGCGTCGTAGTCGAGGGCGTGGGCGGCGGTCATGCGCTCGAGCTTATCGGCATCGAGGCGCGTGAGCAGGAGCCTCCGGCCGAGCTCACGCGCGTGCGCCACGATGGCGTCGACCTGCGCGGCGGACTTCGAGTCGCACAGCACGGCCTCGCTCGTGCCGGTGCGCGCGATGCGCTCCCAGTCCATGCGGAACTCAGGCTGCATGCGCGGGCTTGCCGATGAACGCCGCGCCGCGCACGTACGCGCGCACGCCGGCGAGCGTGCGACCGGCCGCGCGGCACGCGTCCTCCGCGACCGTACGCGCCGCGCTCGCATGGCGCATGTCGCCCACCTCGACCACGACGCCCGCGTGCGTCACCCGGCAGCGCAGCGTGGCGCCGTGTCCCAGCGCGTGCGCGAGGCTCGCCTCGACGGCGTCGATGAACGCGAGGTCGACGGGATCGATCGCGATGCCCGTCTCGACGCGGCTCGCGAGGCATGGCTGCGCGGGCAGGCGCGCGAGGTCGGCGAGGCCCAGGCTCGCCGCGAGCGCGTACACGTCCGCCTTCGCGAGCGAGGCCTCGACGTACGGGTGCACGACGTCGTGCTCGGTCGCGGCGCGAAGGCCGGGGCGGTAGTCGCCCAAGTCGTCGACGTTGGTACCCGAGGCGATCGTGTCGCGCGTATGCGAGGCGATGCGCGCGTAGAGATTCGTCTTGCAGTAGTAGCAGCGGTCGACGGGATTGGCGCGGTAGCGCGTCGGCCAGCTCCCGTGCGTCGACGACGACGAGCCGCCGCGCCGTGGCGCGCGGCGTGGGCTTGACCCGCTCGCGCGCCTGACGCCGGCACGGCGGGGCTCGTCGCGTGATACATGGTGACCCGCGCCGGCGTGACGCGCGGCGACGTGCGCGAGCGTCAGGAGTCGACGCTGCCGCTCACCGCCACGGCGAGGCCCGCGTGGCGTTCGAGCGCCGCGTGCAGGCGCGTGAGCGCGTCGCTCATCGCGGTGGATCCTCGAGCGCGCGGTCGACGGCCGCGGCCCCGCTCCTCGCCGCGCGTCGAGGGTCGCGTCCGACGCGACGTCGTCGTGCGCCGCCTTGGCGGTGCGCGCGCCGTCCGGCCGCTGCGCGACCTTGACCGCGACGCTGCCGCCGCCGACGCTCGCGTGCACCTCGGTGCGGCGAAGCACGAGCCGGCGTTCGTCGCGCACGCGCAGCCCGAGCGTGGACGTCTCGGCGAAGCAGGCGCGCGTGACGGCGGCGAGCGCCGCGCCGCGCGCGAGCACGCGGAAGTCGGTGGCCGGGCGGCCCTTCTTGCCCATGCGCGTGCCGAGCGTGACGTCGAGGACGCCCGCGACGGCTCGCAGGCGATCGGCCGCGAGCGCCATCTCCTCGCCGGTCATGTCGTCGACGTCGAACTCGACCGTGGTGACGACGTCGCCGTCGACGTCGGGCGCCGCGCTCCCGCGCTCGAACACGAGCGCGCGAACGACATTGGCAATCCGCGATCGCGCGCGTCCCCGCGCCGGCACCTGTGGCTGCGAGGGCGGCCGGCATCGCGCCGCCCACCAGGCCGCAGCGCTCCGGCGGCACGAGATGGCGAAGGATCGCGCCGGCGGGCGTGACGCGCTCGCCCTCGATGCCGTCGTCGCGGAACGGATAACCTCGAGGAGTGCCGCGGTGGCGGGCGCGGGCACCGGCAGCAGGCCATGCGCAGTCTTGACGCGGCCCCCGCCCAAGGGAATGGCCGACGCGCTCCATACGGCGCCCTCGAGCCGCGCGGCGATGCATCCCGCCGCGGCGACGTCGGCGAGCGAGTCCCAGTCGGCGATCTCGTGGAAGTGCACGCGATCGATGTCGGTGCCGTGGACCGTCGCCTCGGCTCCAGCGAGGAGCGCGAGGATCGCGAGCGCGTGCTGGCGCGTGCCGTCGGCGAGCGGCGATCGCATCAGGCGATCGCGAAGCTCGACGTACGACGTGCCCTCGCGCGCGGGCGTTGCGAGGCGATACTTCGACTCGGGCAGGCCGAAGCGCCGCGCACGCAGGCCCGCGCTCTCGCCCTCGACGAAGCCCGGCACGGGCGCGCCCTCGGGACGCACGGCCTCAGGGCTTCCGCGACCGCGGCCTCGAAGCTCCGGCAGGGCATCGACGATGGCCGCGACGAACATGTCGCCGGCGAGGCCGCCGACGAGGTCCAGGTGGATGGCGAGCCCGTCAGGCGACGACGGGGACGACATACGGGCCCTCGGCAATGACCGCCACGGACGCGTCGCCCGCCTTCGCGAGCGCGGGGTCGGCGGCGCCCTCGCCGCTCGCGATGGCATCGACGCACGTGGGGCTGCGCTCCGCGACGGCGAGACCCGTGGTGACGAGCTGCTCGCGGCCGACGCGCGTGGACTTCAACTGCATCTCGGTCTGCCACTCGTCGACGTCGGCGAAGCGCTTGGCGAGGAGCGACGAGAGGAACGCGTCGGGGCCCACGGCGCGCAGGCGCGCCTGCGCGTCGCGGAACTCGGGCGAGCCGAAGCCCTCCGCGCACGCGGATGCGACGATCAGCGTGCCGCCAGGCTCGAGGATGTCGAGCGGCGTCACCATGCCCTTGATGGTCTGGTAATACGTCTTGTCGAGCGGATGCCCGGCCGCGGACGTGACGAGCGTCCTGAACCTGCGCCCCACCGGGACGCGGATCGATTCCGCGACGAAGCGCACGGCCTCGAGGTGGCTCTCGATGACCTCGCCGAAGTTCACGTGCACGATGTCGCGGTCGTCGTCGAGCACGGTGTTGATCGCGTACACCTCGCCCAGCATGCGCACGATCTCGAGCTGCTCCTCGTGGAGCGGGTTGCCGGCCAGGTTGCACTGGATGGCGAGCGGGTCCTCCATGAATCGCGCGCTGTGGAACGTCCGGATCGTGTCCTCGTGCGCGATGCCCGGCGCGATCACCTTGCGTCCGCCCGAGTAGCCCGCCATGAAGTGAGGCTCGACCAGGCCCGTCGCGATGCGGAGGCCCGCCTCGACGAAGCGGCGGTCGAGCTTCACGGGCGTCTGCCGCGTGCGCGTCACGCCGAAGTCGACGTGGGCGGCGGCATCGCGCGCGAAGTGATTCTCGACGCGGACGTTCTCGAAAACCCACGGGTCGCCCACGACCTCGGCGAGCTCCTCGCCTTCGTTGGGGCGATGAAGGCCGGTGGCCACGAGCACGGTGATGCGATCCTTCGGCATGCCGCTCGCGACGAGCGTCTCGATCACGGGCCGCAGGAAGAGGCGGTTGGGCACCGGACGCGTGATGTCGCAGACGAGGATGCACGCGCTGCCGCGGCCGCGCGCGAGCTCCGCGAGCGGTCGCGCGCCGACGGGGTGGGCGAGCGCGTGGCGTACCGCGCCGGGCTGGTCGGCGAGCTTGGGCAGCGGGCGCTTGCCGATCAACGTGGGGCGGGCGTGCGCCGGCAACCGCACGTCGAGGCCCGAGTGCCCATAGCGCAGGTGAACCGTCTCGCCCATGGCGCCTATGTTACGCCTTGATGGCGCGGATGGCCTCGACGTCGGCGCGGGCGGCGTTCATGAGGTAGCCGACGTCCGACCCCGACGTCAGGTAGCGGACGCCGATGTCGATGAGGTAGCGCTGCATCTCGCGGTCGCCGCGCGCCCCGCCCACGCCCATCGACTTGCCGTGGGCCTTGCACGCGCGCGCCACTTTCTCGAACACGGCGCGCATCCGGGGATCGGCGTACTGCGCCGGAATGCCCATGACGTTCGACACGTCGAGCGCGCCGATGTGGACCATGTCGATGCCCTCGACCGCCGCGATCTCGTCGGCGTGCTCGATGGCCTCGGGCGTCTCCAGCATGGCGATGACGAGCTCGTTGCGGTTGAGGAAGGTGTTGATCTCGCCTTGGTCGAGCGGACGGTAGCCGAGCGCAGGTCCCGTGCTGTACGCGGAGCGCAGGCCCATCGGCGGAAAGCGCAGGCTGCGCGCGATCGCGCGCGCCTCGCTCGCGTTCTCGACGTGGGGCACCATGACGCCTTGCGCGCCGGCGTCGAGGATGCGCGCCGCGTGGAAGGGATTGTGCGAGGGCACGCGCGCGATGGGCGTAATGCCCGCGGTGAGCGCGCCGACGCAGATCGACGCCGCGGTCTCGAGCGACGTCGCGCTGTGCTCGAGGTCGACGAAGATGGCGTCGAAGCCGCAGCGCGCCGCGATCATGGGGACCTCCGCGCTGCGCATCTGGTTCACCGCCATGCACAGCACGAGCTCGCCCGCCGCGAGCTTCTTCTTTGCCGAATTCTCGTAGATGCCGTTCGTCAAGATCGTGTCTCCGTTCGTTGTCACTTGGCCCACGGGCTGCGCTTCCACAGCGCCGCCAGGTCCTTGTCCGACGCGCTCAGGTACGCGCCGTATTCCGCGGGGCCCATGAACTCGAGCGGAAGCGCGATCTCGTTCGCCTTCTTGACGAGCTCAGGGTCCTTCAGCGCCTTCTCGGTTGCCCGGGCGATGAGGTCGATGTATTCCTGCGGCGTGCCCTTGGGGGCCACGAGGCCGCGCGACGATCCGCCCACCACCTGGAACCCCTGCTCGATGAACGTGGGAATGGCGGGCGCCAGGGGAAAGCGCGTCTTGCTGCCGATCGCGAGCGCCTTGAGCTGCCCCTGCTCGATGAAGCGCTGGACGTCGCCGAGCGCGCTCGCCACGACCTCGACGTGCCCGCCCAGGAGCGCGGTGCGCGACTGGCCGCCGCCTTCGTACGGCACGTGCAGGAGCTTCACGTTGGCGGCCTCCTCGAACGCGATGAGGTCGAGGTGCGTGTTCGACCCCGCGCCCGCCGACGAGATGGGGATCTCGCCCGGCCGCTTTTTCGCGTCGGCGGCGAGTGCGGCGAGCGTCTGGTACTTGCCGTCGGGGCGGATCGCGAACACCGCGGGGTCGTACACGAGGTTCGCGATGGGCACGAAGCTCGCGAGGCTCCACGTGGTGGGACGCTCGTGCGACTTCATGAGCGTATTGGGGACGTTCATGAAGCCGATGGTGTAGCCGTCGGGCTTCGACTTCGCGATCTCACCGGCGCCGATGTCCCCGCCCGCGCCGCCCTTGTTCATCACGACGATCTTGGCGTCGCCGCCCATGTACTTCTCGATGTACGGCACGATGAGGCGCGCCGACAGGTCGGTGCCGCCGCCCGGCGGGAACGGCACGATCAGCGTGATCGGCCGCTCCGGGTACGCCGCCTGCGCGAGCGCTGCCGCCGCGAGCCCAAGCGCCGCGATCGCGGCGCGCCATCCTCCCTGGTGCTTCATGCATCCTCCGTTGGCCATGACCTGGCTCGTTTGCGGGCTCACTTGCCCTTGCTCGTCTGCACCGCGAAATCGACCAGCGCGCGGTTCGCGAAAGGTAGTTCTCGTCGCGCCAGCACAGCGAGAACTTGAGGATCTCCTTGGGCTCGAACGACACCGGCACGAGCGGCGGCGTGCCCTTGGCGAGCGAGCGCAGGAGCGTGGCCGCGCCGAGGCCGTCGGCCACCGCCCGCCTGATGAGCCCGACGGAATTCGACTGCAGCACGACGACGGGCTTGGCGCCGCCGCGCTTGCAGAGCTTGTCCAGGATCTCGCGCTGGATGAAGCTGCCGTTGAAGAGCGCCATCGGCAGGCCGTCGAGCTCGCTGCCCGAGATGGACTTCCGGCCCGCGAGCGGATGGTCCGGCGCCACGCACAGCACCATCTCCTCTCGCCCCACCTGCACCTGCCTCCACTGCGGGCGCACGCGGCGGGACTCGATCATCGCGATGTCGATCGCGCCGGCGTCGAGCATGCCGCCCACCTCGTCGGCGCTGCCCTCGACGATCGTCATCGAGATGCGCGGGTACGCGGCGTGGAAGCGCGCGATGACCTCGGGGAAATACTCCAGACCGAACATGGGCGGCATGCCGAGGCGGATGACGCCGCTTCGAAGCTCCACCGCGTCGGCGATCTCGCTCACCGCGGCGTCCATCTCGTCGAAGATGCGCGCGGCGCGCGCGAGCAGGATGCTGCCCTCCATCGTCGGCTCGACGCGATGCGCCTTGCGCACGAAGAGCGTCACGCCCAGCTCGTCCTCGAGCTTCTTGATGGCGACCGACAGCGCGGGCTGCGCCACGTGCAGCGACTCGGCGGCGCGCGTGAAGCTCCCGAAGCGCGCGATCGCGAGGCTGTAGCGCAGGGCACGGACGTCCATACGGAATCGCTATTCGGCGGATAACAACAAAATATTTTCGCGGCGGGCGACCCTAACGTAGCATAAATCGCGATGAATCGAAGGCTCGCACGATGACGCGCGTGGGCTTCGTCGGCCTGGGTCGCATGGGCCGGCCGATGGCCTTGAACCTCGCGAAGCACGACGCTGCGCTGACCGTGTGCGCCACGCGGGCGGCGAGCCTCGCGCCGTTCCGTGCGCTCGGCATTCGCGCCACGACGGACGTCGCGGACGTCGCGCAATGCGAGATCGTCTTCCTCTGCTTGCCCGATGGCGACGCGGTGCGCGAGGTCACGCTGGGCGAGACCTCGCTCGCCGGTCCCGCCTCGCGCGTCGAGGTGGTGGTAGATACGAGCACCATCGCCCACGCGCGCGCCGTCGAGATCGCGCGCGAGCTCGCGATGCGCGGCATCGACTTCGTCGACGCGCCGGTGACGGGCATGCAGGCGCGCGCGGAGGCCGCGACGCTCACCGCCATGTGCGGCGGGCAGCGCGAGGCCTTTGCCCGCGCGCGTCCGCTCCTTGCGCGGATGGCGAGCACCATCCTGTACATGGGTCCTGCGGGCAGCGGGCAGCTCACCAAGCTCGTGAACCAGCTCCTGTTCGACATCAACGCGGCGGCGCTCGCGGAGATCCTGCCCATGTCCGTGAAGATGGGCCTCGACCCCGCCCGGGTGGCGCAGGTGGTGAACAGCGGGACCGGGCGGAGCTACGCGTCCGAGTTCTTCCTCCCGCGCATCCTCGACGACCGCTTCTCGGAGGGCTATCCGCTGGCCAACGCGTACAAGGACCTCGTGAGCGCGGCGGAGATCGGCTCGCGCGAGTGCATCCCCATGCCGGTCCTGAGCGCGGCCGCGGCCACCTACCAGATGGCCCTCTTGCGCGGACACGGCGCGTCCGACAAGGGTGGCATGATCCGCGTGTTCGAGGAGCTCCTGGGCGTACGCTATCGGAGCGTGGTGGGCAACGCGGAGGCGCCATGATCGTGCGCGCCTATCGCTTTCCATCAAAAGAATCGATTGTTCAACGGCGGTCCGGCCCCGTACATTCGGCGGCCTCCCCCATTTGGCAAGGAATGGAACGATGATCGGAAAACCGGCGCTCGAGCGCCTGCGAAGCGTCGAGGCGGGCATGATCTCCGACTGCATGATGCGGCTGGGCCTCGCCGGCTGGATGGACGGCGTGCGGCCGGTGCAGCCCGGCCTGCGGCGTGCCGTGGGTCCCGCGCGCACGCTGCTCTTCGGACCGCGGCGCGGCGAGGGCGCGTGGAGCCGCAGCATGTACCGGACCATCGCGTCGCTCTCGCCCGGCGACGTGCTGGTGTTCGCGACCGGCGGCACGGTCGAGAACCTGATGGGCGACAACATGGCCGCC
Organism: Casimicrobiaceae bacterium; assembly: GCA_044225355.1. Lineage (GTDB taxonomy): Bacteria > Pseudomonadota > Gammaproteobacteria > Burkholderiales > Casimicrobiaceae > VBCG01. The sequence continues at coordinate 29,555 of JBGAIS010000009.1, forward strand.
TTCGCCGAGCTGCACGGCCTCGCGGCGTGCGTCACCGATTCCACCGTGCGCGACAGCGCCGGCATGGGCGAGCTCGCCATGCCCGTGTACGCGCGCGGCACCGCGGTGCGCCTTCCGCTCAACATGGAGCCCATCGCCATCGACGTCCCCGTGTTCTGCGGGGGCGCGCAGGTGCGCCCCGGCGACGCGGTGGTCGGGTGCGAGGACGGCGTCCTCGTGCTGCCCGAGTCGCGCATCGACGACGTGCTCTACCAGCTCGACGACGTCGAGGTCTGCGAGCGTGACCTCGGGGCCGCCATCAAGCGCCGCGCCTCGCTCGACGACATCGAGGCGATCCTCAAGCGCAAGAAAGCGCTGCGTCCGAAATGAGGGCATCGTGAAGCTCGCAAGCTATGCGGTCGAGGGCCGGCCCACGTGGGGCGCGGTCGTGGGCGACGGTCTCGTCGACCTGGCGCCCAGGTACGGCGCCACGCTTCGCGCGGCGATCGCGGCGGGGGCGATGCCGGATATCGCGCTGGGGCTCGCCGGCGCGCACGCCACGCGTCCGCTGTCCTCGGTCGCCTTCCTGCCCACCATCACCGATGCCGACAAGATCGTCTGCATCGGCCGCAACTACAAGGCGCACGTCGCGGAAAGCGGAGGCAAGCCGCTCGAGTTTCCCAGCGTCTTCATCCGCTTCGCGAGCTCGCAGGTGGGGCACGGGCAGCCCATCCGGCTCTCACCGATGTCCTCGGACTACGACTACGAAGGCGAGCTCGCGCTCGTCATCGGCACGGGCGGGCGCCACATCCCCCGCGAGCGCGCCCTGGCGCACGTCGCGGGCTACGTGTGCTTCAACGAGGCCTGCTACCGCGACTTCCAGTTCAAGCACTCGCTCACGGTGGGCAAGAACTTCGCGGCGAGCGGATCGTTCGGCCCGTGGATGACCACCGCGGACGAGATTCCCGACCCCGCCGCGCTCGAGCTCCGCACGCGCCTCAACGGCGTCGAGGTGCAGCATGCGTCGGTGAGCGAGCTCATCTTCGACATCCCGTACCTCATCTCGTACCTGTCGGGCATCATGGACCTCGTGCCGGGCGACGTGATCGTGACGGGCACGCCGGAGGGCGTGGGGTTCGCGCGCACGCCGCCGCTGTGGCTCAAGGCGGGCGACGAGGTGGAGGTCGAGATCTCGCGCATCGGCGTGCTTCGCAATCGGGTCGAGAAGGAGAAATCGCTGTGACGCAGACGCAGACGTTCGGCGCCGGGGAGTACACGTATCGCGCGGTCGAGGGCTGGGCCAAGTGGCCGGAAGAGTGGAACCTGCACGACGTCGCGGCCGTGGGCGTGGACCGCAACGACAACGTCTATGCGTTCCACCGCGGCGACCATCCCATCGTCGTGTTCGATCGCGACGGCAACGTCCTGCGCACGTGGGGCGAGGGCACGTTCAAGCGCGCGCACGGCATCCACATGGGCGCGGACGACACGATCTACCTCACCGACGACGCCGACCACACGGTGCGCCGCTGCACGCTCGACGGGAAGGTGCTGCTCACCATCGGCGTGCCGGGCTCGCCCGCGCCCTTCATGAGCGGCGAGCCCTTTCGCAAGTGCACTCACACGGCGCTGTCACCGAAGGGCGAGATCTACGTCTCCGACGGCTACGGCAACGCGCGCGTCCACAAGTACACGCCCGACGGCAAGCGCATCCTTTCGTGGGGCAAGCCGGGCGCGGGGCCGGGCGAGTTCAACCTGCCGCACAACATCGCCTGCGACGCCGACGGCTGGGTCTACGTGGCCGATCGCGAGAACCATCGCGTACAGGTGTTCGACGGCAACGGCAAGTTCGAGACGCAGTGGCACGATCTGCATCGCCCGAGCGGGATGTACATGCCGCCCGGCAAGTGTCCCGTGTGCTACATCGGCGAGATCGGCCCGTACTACGAGTTCAGCCGCGGCGCGCCGAACCTCGGCCCGCGCGTGACGGTCCTCTCGAACGAGGGCAAGGTGCTCGCGCGCATCGCGAAGGAGCCCTCGGCGGGCACGGGCCCCGGCCAGTACATCTCGCCGCACGGCCTCGCGGTGGACTCGCGCGGCGACCTGTACGTGGGCGAGGTCTGCTACACGGCGTGGTCGTCGCTCTTCCCGGACACGCCCAAGCCCAAGCGAATACGATCGCTCCAGAAATACGAGCGAGTCAAAGCGGCCAGCTGACCCAAGACGCCGCGCCGACGACAAAAGCCAGAAGGAGGAAAACGCCATGACCCTGTCGCACAAGCGTCGTACGCTGGTGAGCGCCGGCGCCGCACTCGCCGGCACCGCAGCGCTCGGGCTCTCGCCCCTCGCCCGCGGGCAATCGGCTGCGAGCTGGCCGAGCAAGCCGGTTCGCGTCGTCGTCCCGTTCGGGACCGGCGGCACCGCCGACATCATCGGGCGCATCATCGCCCAGCAGCTGTCGATCCAGCTCGGCCAGCCCTTCGTCGTCGAGAACAAGGGCGGCGCGAGCACGACCATCGGTGCTACCGAAGTGTTCAGGGCGCCGGCGGACGGATATACGGTCCTGATCGCGACGCCGACGTTCGCCGTATCGCAGTCGGTGTATCCCAACCTGCCGTTCGCGCCGAAGGATTTCCTGCCGGTCGCCATCTTCATCACCACGCCGCTTCTCCTCGTCGTCAATCCGAACACCGGATTCAAGACGGTGGGCGACTACATCAAGGCGGCCAAGGCCAACCCCGGCCGGGTGAGCTTCGCCTCCGCGGGCGCGGGCAGCGCGCCGCACCTGGGCTTCGAGCTCCTCATGGAGCAGGCGGGCATCGAGCTCCTGCACGTCCCGTACAAGGGCGGGGGCGAGGCCGTGGCGTCGGTGCTCTCCGGCACCACCGACAGCTACTTCTCCGTGCCGATCGAGTCCGGGCCGCACATTCGCGCGGGCAAGCTCATCGCCCTCGGCAGCTCGGGGAAGAAGCGCACGCCGTCGTTCCCCGACGTGCCGACGATCGCGGAAAGCGGGCTGCCGACGTTCGACACGGTCCACTACACCTCGATGCTCGTGCGCGCCGGCACGCCGCAGGACATCGTCAACAAGCTGTCCGAGAACGTGCAGAAGGCGATGCGGGCTCCGGAGGTCCGCGACAAGCTCATGCAGAACGGCGAGGTGGCGGCGGGAACCCTCACCGAGGCGGCGGACCTGTACGCGAACGAGTACAAGACGTGGCCCGCCGTCGTCAAGAAAGCGGGCATCAAGCCCTCGTAACCGGAACGCAACCATGACTGCCATCTGCCATCACGTCGTCGACCATCCGAGCGCCTGGACCCCTTCGACGATCCACGACAAGAGCGCGCTCAAGCTCGCGCTTTCCGAGGACGAGCTCGTCGCGATCGAGTCCCTGCTGAGCCGCACGAGGCACCTGCGGCCGCAGGAGGTCACGCGCGCGGACTTCGACCATCCCGTGGTGAACCGCCTGCTCGACCGCGTGCGCGACGTCATCATGAACGGCCGCGGCATCCTCATCGTGAGCGGCGTCACGCCGGATCGGTTCGATCCCCGGGACTTCGAGCGCATCTACTGGGGGTTCGGCACGCATCTCGGCATCGGCGCCGTGCAGAGCGGCAACGGCGATCGCCTGGGCTACGTGCAGAACAATCCCTCCGACGAGGTCAAGCGCGGCTACCGCAGCCTGCGCGAGCTCCACATGCACACCGATTCGTACGAAGTCGTCGGGCTCATGTGCGTGCGGCGCGCGAAGTCCGGCGGCTTGAGCGGGCTGGCGCCGAGCCTCTCCATCCACAACGAGATCCTGCGCACGCGACCGGACCTGCTGGCGCCGCTGTACCGCGGGTTCCGCATCGCGAGCGAGGAGGCGCGCTTCTCGACGAAGGCCGTCACCGACGACGCGATGCCCGTGTTCTCGTACGTCGACGGCAAGCTGTCGTGCATGTACGAGCCGTCGCACATGAAGAACGCCGCGGAGATCCTGGGCGGCATGCCCGGCGACCTCGCCGAGGCGCTCGACGTGTTCGACAGCATCGCCAATCGCGAGGACATGGCGCTGCGCTTCCTGCTCGAGCCCGGCGACATGATGCTCTGGCACAACTACACGAACCTGCACTCGCGCACGTCGTTCGAGGACGACCCCGCGTCGCCGCGCCTGTTGCTACGCCTGTGGCTCAGCGTGCCCCACAACGGCCGACCCGCCGATCCGCGCTTCAGGATGCGCGCCGAGACCTACGAGCGCATCTATCGCGAGCGCCTCGCGAACGCCAGTTAAGTAGGGTCGGAGTCGACTCAATTTAGTAGGGTCGGAGTCGACTTAATGGGGCCGTAACTGAATCGACCCGAATCAGGAGGGTCGGAGTCGACGCTTTCGAAAGCATGTGAGCCTTCGGCGCCAGGTCGGCGGGAAAGTCGACTCCGACCTTGCTCAATCGGACGGGCTCTTGGGCAGGTCGGGTGAATCAAGTCGACTCCGACCCTACTTAATCGCAACGGTCTTGGGCGGATCGTGGCGAATTAAGTCGACTCCGACCCTACTTATTCTCAGTCGAGCTTCGTCATCTTGCGCAGCGAGTGCAGCGGCTTTGGCACGGGCTCGTCGGGCTTGAGCTGGGGCCACGCGGTGGCGGAGACCTCGCCGACGTAGACGTCGCCGCGCGAGTCCACGGCCATGCCGTGGGGCGAGATGAACTGCCCCGGCGCGTTGCCTGCGCCCGCGACGTCGCCGAAGCGAGCGAGGAGAGCGCCCTTGTTGTCGACGATGCTGACGCGCGGGCCCAGGTTGGGCGACGCGCGGTTCACGCCCATCACCGGCCCGCACTCCCCGATGTAGCAGACGGGGCACTTGCCCTTCGGCATGAAGAGGCCGCTCGGGCGATGCAGGTTGTTCCACTGCGTCTCGAACTTGCCCTTGCCGTCGAATACCTGCACGCGATGGCTCTCGCGATCGGCGACGTACACCCACCCGTCGTCGTCGCAGCAGATGTTGTGCGGCAGGTTGAACTCGCCCGGGCCCGTGCCCGGCCCGCCCCACGAGAAGAGCAGCTTGCCCGATGGCGAGTACGCGTGGACGCGCGCATTGCCGTACCCGTCGGAGACGTAGAGGTCGCCTTTGGGCGACATGGCCGTATGCGTGCAGCGGTTGAAGGGCTCCTGGCTCATATACGGCGCGGGTCGTCCCGGGATGCCGAGGGTGGCGAGCACCTTGCCCTCGACCGTGCACTGGCGCACCGTGTGGTCGCCGTCGTCCGTGAGCCACAGCGTGCCGTCGGGCGCGTAGTGTGCGCCGTGCGCGCGCTGGAACAGGCCCTCGCCCCACGAGCGCAGGAAATTGCCCGCGCGGTCGAACACCATCATGGGGTGAGGCCCGCGATTGAAGACGTAGACGTTGTCCTTGTCGTCGATCGCGACGGCGCCGACCTCGCGCCACGCCATGCCGGGCGGCACCTTCGCCCAGTCGTTGGTGATCTCGTAGCGCCAGGCGCCTTGTCCCTGCACGGCGGTCATCGTGTCGCTCCCTTCGAGCGTCAGGCGGGGACCGGCGAGAGCACCGGCTGTCCCGCGAAATGCGCGTCGAGGTTGGCGCGCACCTTGTGCACCATCGCGTAGATGGCCTCAGGCGAGAATCCGCCGTTGTGAGGCGAGAACACGACGCGCGGGTCGGCGGCGAGCGCGGGCGGCACCGCGGGCTCGCCCTCGATCACGTCGAGCCCCGCGCCGGCGATGCGGCCTTGGCGCAGCGCGGCGGCAAGCGCATCGGAGTCGACGAGCGTGCCGCGCGCGATGTTGACGAGCACCCCCGCCGGGCCCAGGGCCTCGAGGACGTCGGCGTTCACCGCGTGATAGGTCGCCGGGCCGCCGGGCGCCGCGACCATGAGGACGTCGCACCACGCCGCGAGGTCGCGCAGGTGCTCGAAGTAGCGATACGGCAGTTCCTGCCGACTGCGGCCGCAATACCCCACCTCCATGTCGAACGCGATGCCGCGCTTCGCCATTTCCTTGCCGATGTTGCCGAGGCCGAAGATGCCGAGCTTGCGCCCGAGGACGTTGGGAAGCGGCCGGCGGACCTCGCTCCAGCGGCCTTCGCGCACGCCGCGGTCGCACGCGGGCACGTCGCGCACGACGGCAAGCAGCAGCGCCCACGCCTGCTCTGCGACCCACGGTGCGTTCACGCCGGCGCCGTAGGTGACCACGATGCCCCGCTCGCGCGCGGCGGCGATGTCGACGCCCTCGACGCCCGCGCCGACGATGGCGATGATCTCGAGCGCGGGCAGCGCCTCGATGTGGCGGCGCGTGAGCCCGAAGGAGCCGTTGGTCTGCACGGCGCGGATGCGCGCGGCCTCCGGGCTCGCGAGATGCCGCGCATGGTCCTTCGCGTCGGGCCAGTAATGGACGTTGTAGCGCTCCGCGAGGTGCTCGACCATGTACGGATGCATGTCGAGCACCACCGCGACGTCGATCGGATGCGTCATGCCTTCTCGGTCTTCTCCAGGACGGGCCTGAACGCGTCCGTCGCTTTCTTGAGCTCGGCCGAGGGGCTGGCGCCCGGCGAGAGCATGTTGGTGAGCGCGATGCCGTAGACGTCGCGGAACTCGCTGCCCGCGACGATATCCGGGAGGACGGGATACGCGATGGCGGTGGACTTCACGACGGAGTCGAGCCAGTCCGGGTTGAGCTTCGCCTCGGTCGACTTCCTCGCGGCCTCGAAGGGCGACGAGCGCCCCGACGCGCCATAGCCGCCCGCCACCTGCCGCGCCTGCATCTGCTTGCCCGTGGCCCACTGCACCCAGTACCACGCGGGTCCGATCTTCTTGCTCGCGGCCGCGATGCCCACGCCGCTTGCGAACACCGGCGCGCGATGCGCCTTCGGGCCGGGCGTCATCACCGCGAAGCCCGCGGCGCTCGCGATCCTCGACTTCGCGGGGTCGGCCGTGACGGCGCCCACCGACGACGTGTCGATCCAGATGGCGGCCTTGCCCTGCATGTAGAGCGCCTGGCACTCGTACCAGTTGAAGCCCGCCACGCCGACGGGCCCGCAATCGCGCACGAGCTTCTGGTACATCTCCGCCGCCGCGACCGCCTCGGCGGTGTCGGTGTTGAGCTTGCCGCTGCGGTCGACGGAGTCCATGCCGTAGCCCAGCATGAAGCTCGTCCATATCGGCGTGTTGGCGTTCTTCAACCCGCGGGCGACGAACCCGCACACGCCGTTGGCGGGGTCGTGCAGCTTGCCCGCCGCCTCGACGAGCCCCGGGAACGTCGTGGGCAGCGCGAGCCCCTTCTTCTGGAAGAGGTCCTTGTTGAACATCACGATGTTGTAGTGGAACGTCATCGGCAGTGTGTCGACGCGGCCGTCGGCCTGCGTCCCGGCCTCGATGGACGCCTTCGAGAAGTCCGCGAAGTCGAGGTCGGGCGACGTCATCGAGGGATCGGCGAGGAGCGGCCGGAGATCGGCGAGCCACTTGCCTCGGCCGAAGAGCCGCTTCTGCGTGGCCTGCGCGACGTAGCACGCGTCGAAGCTCGGCTTGCCCGAGGCGAGCTCGATGGCGAGCTTCTGCCGGTACTGCTGCTCGGGCACCTGCTCGGAACCCACCTCGATGCCCGTGAGCGCCGTGAACTCGGGCTCGTACTTCTGCAGCACGTCGTGGAAGGGGCTCTTCTGCAGCGTGATCTCGATCTTCTCGCCCTTGTAGCGCTTCCAGTCGAACGCGCCTTGCCCGAAGGCGGGCAGCGACCACAGGCCGCCCGCGGACGCGCCCGCGAGCGCGAGGGTGGATTGCAGGAGCTCGCGCCGCCTGGGCGAGCCTGGCTTGCCGTCGTCGTTGCTCATGAGCCCTCCTTGTCGATCCTGTCCCGCCACGCGCGTGCGCCCGTGAGCAACAGCGTCTGCGTGGTGATGTTCACGAATTGTGCGCCGGATCGCAGGTAGTGGCGCATCCGCTCGGGAGAAAATCCGGCGAACGAGCCGACCCCCACCGCGACGCCGTGACGGCGCGTCGCGGCGACGATGCGGTCGATGGCCGCGACGACGTCCGGCGCCGCCAGGTCGCCTCGGAATCCCATCGATGACGAGAGGTCCGACGAGCCGATCTGCACGACGTCGATGCCCGGCACGGACAGGATGCCGTCCAGGTTCGCGAGGCCCTCGACGCTCTCGATCATCACGACGACGAGCGTCTCCTCGTTCGCTCGCCGCACGTAGTCCGGCGCCGCCATCCTCGTGCCGTAGCCCGTCTGGCGGCCCACGTCGAACATGCCGCGGCGGCCCTCGGGCGCGTACTTGACGGCGTCGACCACCGCCTTGGCCTCCTCGCGGCTGTCGACGTGCGGGACGATGACGCCCATCGCGCCGAGGTCGAGGATGCGCAGGATCACGCCGGGATACTCGCCCGGAACGCTCTCGGGAATGCGCACGAGCGGTGTCGCGCCGCCGATCTCGCATGCGCGGATCATGTGCGCCAGGCTCTCGTGCGTCGTCGCCGAGTGCTCCATGTCCATGTAGACGAAATCGAGCCCGCCGTACGCGAGGATCTCGACCGCGTCCGCGGAAGGGAACATGATCTCCGAGCCGAAGGCGACGCCTCCCGCCTTGAGCTTCGCCTTCGTCTTGTTCGGATGCATGGTCGAAAGGCTTACTCGGGCTTGATGCCGGCTTGCCGGATCATCTCGCCCCAGCGCTTCACCTCGGCGGGAATGTACGCGCCGAGCTCGTCGGGGCCCATCACGCCGGGCGTCACGCCCATGCCTCCGAGCGCATCGATCACTTCCTTCTTCGCGAGCGCCTTGGCCGCGGCCTCGTACACCTTGTTGCGGATGTCGCGCGGCGTGCCGGCCGGCGCGACGATCGCGTGCCATCCGATGACGTCGAAGCCCGGATACGTCTCCGACACCGTCGGCCAGTCGGGCACGAGCGGGTTGCGCTTCTCGGATGTCACGCCGAGCGATTTCAACTTCCCGCCCTTGACCTGGGCGATGGCGGAGCCCATGTCGCCGACCGTGAAGTCCACCGTGCCGCCGATGGCGTCGACCACCGCGAGCGGCATGCCCTTGTACGGAACCTCGAGCGCCTCGAAGCCGCCCAGGAGCTCGAGCTGCGCGATGGCGACCTGCGCGCTCGACGCGCCGTAGCCGGCCGACAGCTTCTTGGGGCTCGCCTTCGCGTACGCGACGAGCTCGGCGATGTTCTTCGCGGGAAACTCGGGGCGCACCAGGAACGCGCTCGGCTGCGTCGTCATGCGCAGCACCGGCGAGAAATCGGTGACGGGGTTGTACGACAGCGACTTGAAAAGGCTCGGGTTGGCGGCGAGCTGCGTGTTCGACGCCACGAAGAGCACGTAGCCGTCGGGCGGGCTCTTGGCGACGAACTCCGCGGCGATGGCGCCGCCCGCGCCCGGCTTGTTCTCGACCACCACCGGCTGCCCGAGCGCCTCGGACACCTCCTTGCCGACGATGCGCGCGATCTGGTCGGTCGCGCTGCCCGTCGGGAACGGCAGGATGAAGCGGATGGGCTTCGTGGGATACGACTGGGCGCTCGCGTGGGTGGCGAGCAGCAGCGCGGCGGCAAGCGCCAGCAGGGACTTCGTCATGGACCTTCCTCCTTGGAACAACTACCTCAGAACGGCGTGTCTCCCTCGATCTGGAGCCTTCGCATCACGCGCCTCGACATCCCCGTGTCGTTGATGGCGACGTGCTGCGTGCATCGATTGTCCCAGAACGCGACCGAGCCGTTGCGCCAGCGGATGCGGCAGGTGAACTCGGGGCGGTGCGCGTGCGCGCACAGGTAGTCGAGCAGCGGCTTGCTCTCGGCTTCCGTCATGTCCTCGAACGCGACCGTCGTCTGCCGGTTCACGTACAGCGCCTTGCGGCGCGTCTGCGGGTGCGTGCGCACCACCGGGTGGTAGGTCGCGGTCTCGCGCCAGTCGTCGTCGCTCTTCTTCTTGGCGGCGTTGGAGGCGCCGAGGTCGCGCGCGGGGCCGGCCACGCGGCGGTCGGATTGCAGCGCGCGCACGCCGTCGAGCATCGCCTTCATGCCGGGCGACAGCGCGTCGTAGGCCGCGTACTGGCTCGCGAAGAGCGTATCGCCGCCGAAGGCGGGGACGTCGACCGCGTACAGCACCGAGCCCATCGGGGGCGCGCCGACCTGCGGCGTGTCGGAGTGCCAGTCCTCGCCGATGATCTTGGTATCGCCGGGATTGCGGACGATGTCGATCACCGCGGGATCGGCCTTCGACCCCTGGATGTTGGGATGCAGGAAGAGCGTGCCGAAGCGCGACGCGAACGCCTTGTGGCGCGGGATGTCGAGCGCCTGGTCGCGAAAGAAAACGACGCCGTACTGCAGGAACGCGTCGCGGATCGTCGCGAAGTCGGCGTCGTCCAGGTCCTTCGCGATGTCGACGCCCAGCACCTCGGCGCCGAGCGCGCCCGTGACGGGCTCGATGCGGATGCCGCTCACTTCGGGTAGTCGGCGGACAGCGTTACCGCTTCCCATTGGTCGAACGTCGCGAGGCGCTTCGTCAGGGCCTCGCGAGCGCGGTCGAGCGCCTGCTTGCCGAGGACGAGGTGCAGCGGCGGGTCGTCGGACTCGACGGCCTTGATGATGGCGTCGGCGGCACGAACGGGATCGCCGGGCTGGCTGCCGCTGCTCTGCTTCAACTGCGCGCGGCGCGCGCCCGCGGTCTGCGCGTAGGCGTCGAGCGCCAACTTGGGCACGGTCATCGAGCGGCCCTGGAAGTCGGTACGGAACGGCCCGGGCTCGACGAGCGTCACGCGGATGCCGAGGTGCGAGGCTTCGGCGTGCAGCGATTGCGAGACGCCCTCCACCGCGAACTTGGTGGCGCAGTAGTAGCCCGTGCCGGGGTTGCCCGTCAGGCCGCCGATGGACGACAGGTTGACGATGTGGCCGAAGCCTCGCGCCCGCATGCCGGGCAGCACGCGGCGGATCATCGCCATCAGGCCGAAGACGTTGGCCTCGAACATGCCGCGCACCACCTCGTCCTCACCCTCCTCGACGGCGCTGTTGTAGCCCCAGCCCGCGTTGTTGACGAGGATGTCGATGCGGCCGAAGCGGGCCTCGGCCTCGCTCACCGCGCGCTCGCGCGCCGCGGCGTCGGTGACGTCCAGCGCGACGGCGAGGGCCTTGTCGCCGTAGGGCGCCGCGATGCCCTCGACCTGCGCGACGTTGCGCGCGGTGACGACGCAGCGATGCCCATGCGCGAGCACGCGCTCGGCGAGCGCGCGGCCGAAGCCCGCGGAGCAGCCGGTGATGAGCCAGACGGGAGAAGCGGGAAGTTTCGATGCCATCGTGGACGTCCTCGGAGAAAAATGGCCCCCTGCGCGCCGGGGGCCGCGAACGATGATAGTGCGCGGCGCCACTTTGCCCTAGTATTGTTTTTTTATGTGCGCCATATGATTTCAATATGCGGATTTCAATATGCGCACCCGCGGTTCCAACCGAAAGGATGACAGCTCATGGCCGACGACGGCATCGACCTCGCGAAGATCGTCAAGGTGTCCCGGGAATTCTCCCGGCCGTACCGGGTTCAGAACGGCGCGAAGTTCAAGCTGTCGGACATCGACCCCGGCGACACCGCGCACCTCAATCGAGAGGACAAGCCGCAGGCGCAGGAGGCGCTCGCGATCGGCCGCACGGCGCTCGCCGAGTTCCAGGATCGACTCTACGCCCAGGACCGCTGGTCGCTGCTGCTCGTGTTCCAGGCGATGGACGCCGCGGGCAAGGACGGCGCCATCAAGCACGTGATGTCGGGCGTGAACCCGCAGGGCTGCCAGGTCTACTCGTTCAAGGCGCCGACCAGCGAGGAGCTCGATCACGACTACATGTGGCGGTGCGCGAAGAACCTTCCCGAGCGCGGATGCATCGGCATCTTCAACCGGAGCTACTACGAGGAGGTGCTCGTCGTGAAGGTGCACCCGACGTTCCTCGCGGGCCAGAAGATCCCGCCGGTGCTCGTGGGCAAGCGCGTGTGGGACGAGCGCTACCAGGACATCCGGAGCTTCGAGCGCTACCTCACGCGCCAGGGGACGGTGATCCGCAAGTTCTTCCTGCACGTCTCGCGCGACGAGCAGAAGCGGCGCTTCCTCGATCGCATCGACCATCCGGAGAAGAACTGGAAGTTCTCGAGCGCCGACGTGCGTGAGCGCGGGTACTGGAAGGACTACATGGCGGCGTACCAGGAAATGATCCGCGAGACCGCGACGCCCGAGTCCCCGTGGTACGTGGTGCCCGCCGACAACAAGTGGTTCACGCGGCTCGTCGTCGCCGCCGCGATCGTCGACGCGCTCGCGTCGCTGCAGCTTAGCTATCCCGAGATCGGCGACAAGCAGCGCGCCGACCTCGCCACCGCGAGGAAGTCGCTCATGGCGGAGAAGAAGTAGCTATCGCGAAAGCCAGCGATCGACCGAGTAGCGGCCGGGGCCGTAGAACGCCAGCACCAGCATGAGCGCACCCCAGAGGATGTGATCCTTGAGGCCCGCGTCGCTCAGGTCGGGGTACGAGGTCGCGGCCACGACGTTGAAAGCGAAGAGAGCGAGCGCGGCGAGGCGCGTCCCCACGCCCAGGAGGAGAAGCACCGGCAGCGCAAGCTCGGCGGTCGTGCCGAGCAGCGCCGCCGCGGCGGGCGACAGGACCGGCACGTGGTACTCGTTCTCGAACAGCGCGACCGTCACGTTCCAGTCGTGCAGCTTGGTAAATGCCGACGCGAGGAAGACGCGCGCGAGATAGAGGCGGATCGCAAGCGCGAACAGCGACTGCAGCTTGTCGATCAGCCCTTCGACGTGAGCGTAGGCTCGGCCGGCGCGGAGCAGGAGGGAGTGAGGCGAGGAGGGCGTCGAGGCGGGCGTCATGACGATGCTCTTTCGAAGGTGGATGACGCGATAGTCGGTCGACGGCGCGAATCCTGTCACGCGAGCCGCGCGATCGCTCCGCTCGCGATGTGCGCGCCCAGCGCGCGGCCCAGGTCGAACTCGGGGTCGGCGCCGGTCGCGTGCCGCAGCGCGACCTCGAGGCTCGCCCCGGCGGCCAGCGCATCGAGCCACGCGAAGTCGCCGTCGCGCAGTCGCTCGATCGCCGGCACCTCCGCGTCGCGGCGCACCAGCAGTCGATCGGGCCCGGCCGCGAGGTCGACGTCCTCGATCGCGCCCTGCCCGTGGTGCGCCTGCCAGATGCGCATGACCGGGAAGGGCGATTGCACGAGGCGGCATGACGGCGCGAGCACGAAGCCCCGGTGCGCGAGGTCCTCGGGGCTCACGAGGCCGAGGGCTGCGACCAGCTCGGCGACCGACCCTTCCCCGGACGGCGCGCGCGCGGCTTCGTCGAGCGCCCACTCGAGGCGCGCGACGTCGGGCAGGTAGGGGAGCTCGCGCGCGAACGGATAGTCGGCGAGGAACGACGCGAACGCGCCGCCGTAGACGTTGAGGTCGCCGCCCGTCGAGGGATGCTCGCGCACGAACGCGTCCACCGCCGCTGCGAAGAAGGCGTCGCCGACGAGCTCGCGGACCACGCGATACGTGGCGCCGAGCGCGCGGCGGTAGTTGGACGCGATGGCGCCGCGATAGGCCGCGACGGATGCATCGCGCGGATCGTCGAGCGCCGCGGCGAAGCGCCGCTGCAGCTCAAGCAGCGAGGCTTGCATGGCGATCGAGGACGCCCTGCGCGGTGGCGGCCTCGCGCTCGAGCACGTCCAGCGCGGGGATGTCGGTGTCCCATTCGACGAGGGTGGGCACGGGTCCGAAGCGCGCGATGGCCGCCTCGTACAGCCGCCACACCTCGGGCGAGACGGGCGCGCCGTGGGTGTCGATCACCCAGGGCCCGCTGTCGTCGTGGCCGGCGAGGTGGATCTCCGCCACGCTGCGCGGGTCGATGGCCCGCAGGTACGCCGCGGCATCGACGCCGTGATTGCGCGCGTTGACGTGGACGTTGTTGACGTCGACCAGCAGCCTGCATCCCGTGCGTGCCGCCACGGCCGCCACGAATTCCGCTTCGGCCAAGGTCGACTCCGGGAACGCGTAGTAGCTCGACACGTTCTCCACGGCGATCGTGCGGCCCAATGCGTCCTGCACCTCCTGCACGCGAACGCACACGTGGTCGAGCGCGTCGTCGGTATAGGGCAGGGGCAGGAGGTCGTTGTAGTGCCGGCCGTCGACGCCGCTCCAGCAAAGGTGCTCGGACACGAGCGCCGGCGAGACGCGCTGCGCGAGTCGCGCGAGCTTTCGCAGGTGCTCGCGGTCGAGGGGATCGGCGGACCCGAGCGACAGGCCCACTCCGTGCATGGCGATGGGATAGTCGGCGCGGATGCGCTCGAGCGATGCGATGGCAGGTCCGCCGTCGGCGAAATAGTTCTCGCTGTGGATCTCGAGCCACGGCAGCGCGGGCCTGCGCTCGATCACCTCGCGCACGTGCGGCGCGCGAAGCCCGATGCCGGCGGCGACAGGGAGCTCGAAGTCCATGACGTGTATGCGACCCGGCCGGCGCTCCCGGGGGGCAGGCGCCGGCCGCGGCCGATGTCGCGATGCTACTTGGGCGCCATCATCTTGCCGCCCATCTTCTCGCAGCTTCCCTTGGCGACGTACTTCCATTCCATCGGGTCGTTGTCGGTCTTGGCGCCTTGGCCCGCGCACGCGTGCTTCGCGGTGCCGCAGTCGTTCTGGCCGGCCTTGGCGACGCCGAAGCACTTCTCGGTGCCTTCCTTCTGCGCCACCGGCTGCGCCGTGACGAGCGATGCGAGCCCCAGGGCGACGATGCCCGCGACGGCGGCCTGGATCCTGGCTTGGTGATTCATGGATGAAGCTCCTCTGGTGGTTGGGTTGGGCCTCGACGGGCGATGCGCACCGTCCGCGGAGTTGGTCGGGCGCCTCGTCGAAGCCTTACAACGCGATCTTATCGCCGCGATCTCGCGCAAGCGGCATCGCGAGCGCCCGGCCGAGGCCCCGTCCGCGACGGGCTTCATAGCCCGAGCTATCACCAGGACATCTTTCGATGACGTCGACGATCGGGCATCGATGTAGGCCACGAAACGCACGCCCAACGTTGGTGCGTCGTGCGCAAGGCGCGGGACGCGGCGTTTACCGTTACCATGGGGGTGACACCTTCCCTCATGCATCGGGCTCGATGAAGTTCAGCGTCGCCACCTACAACATCCACAAGGGCTTCTCGCATCTCACCCGCAAGATGGTCATCCACGAGCTTCGCGAGAAGCTCCACGGGCTGTCCGCGGACCTGGTCTTCCTGCAGGAGGTGCAGGGCGTGCACCAGCGGCACGCCGGACGCTATCGTGACTGGCCCGTGAAGCCGCAGCACGAATTCATCGCGGATTCGATGTGGCACGAGGTCGCCTACGGCCGCAACGCCGTGTACCGCCATGGGCATCACGGCAATGCCGTGCTCTCGCGCTTCCCCATCGTGTCGCAGCAGAACGAGGATATCTCCGCGCACGCGTTCGAAAGCCGCGGCCTCCTGCACTGCGAGGTGCGACTCGGACCGGGCGCGCCCATCCTGCATTGCCTCAACGTGCACCTCGGCCTCTTCGAGCGCGGCCGGCAGTGGCAGATCCGCGCGCTCGTGGACCGGATCAACGAGACGGTGCCGCGCGACGCGCCCATGGTGATCGCCGGCGACTTCAACGACTGGCGGCGCAAGGGCGATCGCGCGCTCACCGATCTCCTGGGCGTCTCGGAGGTGTTCAACGAGGTGAAGGGCCGTCACGCACGGACGTTCCCGTCGTTGCTGCCGATGTTCCACCTCGACCGCATCTACGCGCGCGGCCTGCGCATCGTCGACGCGCGCGTTCACTACGCCTTCCCGTCGGCGCGCATCTCGGATCACGCGGCGCTCGCGGCCACCCTGGAAGTCCTGCCGGGCTACACGAGCTAGCGGGTCGCCTGGTTCGCGGCCGGCCGCGGCCGCGCCGGCCGATGGGGCAGAATGGGGCCGCCCCCAACGGCCTACCCATGATCCGCTTCACGCCGGGCAACTCCATCGAGCTCTTGCGCAGTGGACGGGAATTCTTCCCTGCGCTGACCGCGGCCGTCGACGGCGCGCGCCGCGAGGTGTGGCTCGAGACCTACATCTTCGCCGACGACGCGACCGGCGCGCCCATCGCCCA
>JBGAIS010000226.1:0-5044 GCA_044225355.1 Casimicrobiaceae bacterium
CGCGGCGCGCGCGCAGAGGAACGAGCCCGAGAGGTTCACGTCGACCACCTTCTGCCACTCGTCCTGCGGCAGGTCGACCGCGGCCTTGCGAAGCGCGATGCCGGCGTTGTTGACGAGGATGTCGAGGCGGCCGCGCCAGCGCGCGATATCCGCCATGGCGCGGTCGACCGCGGGGCCGTCGGTGACGTCGCAGAGCTCCGCGCGATGCTCGATGCCCCGCGCGGTGAGCGCCGCGCTCGCGGCATCCAGCGAAGCCTGGTCGCGGTCGACCAGCACCGGCACGGCGCCGGCGGCCGCGAAGGCGTCGACGATGGCGAGACCGATGCCCCGCGAGGCACCGGTCACCACGGCAACGCGTCCTTCGAGATCCTTCGTGTCCATGCGGGGCTCGCTTTCGCCCGCACGTCACGCGGACCTACTTCGAGCGTAGCAGATCGTCGATCGTCGCGGGACCCGAGCCGCCGCTGATGAGCGTCGGCCACTGCTTGGACCCGAACGGCACGAGCGGCGGCAGGAACGGCGTCATGCCGTACTTGGGCGACTCCGCGATGATCGCGGCGCGCGCGTTGCCGCCCATGAGCTCGTAGTCCATGAGGTGGTAGCTGCCGAAGAAGAGCTGGCCCACCGAGCGATCGGCGATGATGCGCGTCAGCGATTCCATCATGTCGTCGGGCGTGGTGGTGAATGAGACGGTCTCGATGAGCATCAGGCGGTCGTTGATCGCCTCGGGACCGAAGAATTGCGCGAGGACGCTGAACAGCACGTTGTTCTGGCGCGCGACGTAGATGGTGTTGCTCGCGGCGTAGGTCTTGTCCCAGTCCTTTCCGATCATCTTCTTCCACTCGGTCATGACGCCCATCCAGTGCGCGACCTGAGTCTCGGCCGCCCACTTGACGTTGAGCGCCAGCACCGGCGCCTGCTTCTTCGCCCACGCCTGCATCGCGTCGTACGAGATCACGCCCTTGGCGAGGCACTCGTCCATGAAGGCGATGTTGTTCGAGAGGATCGCGCGCTGATTGGGCTTCCAGTCGGCCTGCATCGGCACGTTGTCGACGGACGAGAGCGCGGCCTGCATCTGGTCGCGGTACATCTGCATCGACGGCTTCCACGACGTGTCCGCGGGGTTGTCGACGTAGGGCAGCACGATCTCCGACACGGCCATCGTGCTGTGGCCCACGGACTTCATGAGCTGGTAGGAGATGGGCACCGAGGGCGCCTCGAGCGGCGGCTGTCCCGGACGATAGAGGATGAAGCGCCCGCCCGCTCCCGAGAACAGCGCGAGGATCACCGGGTTGCGCGCCTTGATGTTCGTGGCGAAGATCTTCGCGGCGTCGCCGTAGAGCTGGAACATCGTCTGGTTGAGCCGCAGGAAGTTGGCCGTCGCGACGTCCGGCGCGGAGCGCACGGGTGTCCCGGTGAGCGCCTTGATGTCGGCGGGAACGTCGGCCGCCGCGGCGGTGATGGCGATGCCGAGCGACAGGATGGCCGCTGCGAGCTTTGTACGCTTCATTGGGTTTTTCCCCTCGGAAAGATAACGAGCGGAAGGCGAAGTGCAATTCCTGTACCACGTCGACCCCGGGGTTGCGGGACCAGGAATTGCTTTGCAGGAGGCGATCAGCCTCATTACCCCCTGAAAGGACCTTCGCCCATGCGCCTCTCGCGCCGCGGATTCGTAAGACTTGTGACGTCCAGCGGCATCATGCTCACGATGTCGCGCCTCACCGATGGCGCGGAGCCCTCGTTCAACGCGCGCGAGACGATGCCGCCGCCGGGCACATGGAATCCTTCCGCGACGGGCCAGGGCCGCGTCGACGGCTTCGCCAAGGTCACCGGCGCCAAGCTCTATGCGTCCGACTTCCGCGCGAGCGACCTCCCCGGATGGCCCGACAAGACGTCGCACGCGCTCCTCGTGCGCACCCCCGACGCGACGCACGTCTACGAGGGACTCGACTTGAGCGTCCTCGCGAGCGACATGCGGCCGGCGGTCGTCGTCACGGCGGCCGACCTCGCGAAGGCCAACGTGCGCGTGCCCGGCTTCTTCGCCGACGCCGATCTCTTCTGCCCCATCGGGAAAACGCCGCACTACCTGGGCCAGGCGGTCGCGCTGCTGATCTTCGAGACGTTCGACCAGTACGACCGCGCGCGCATCGTGCTGCGCGACAAGTCACCGCTCAAGTTCGGCCGCGAGACAGGGCCCGTCGAGGTCAAGCCCTACGGCGCGAACCGGTTCACGCGCGTGGCCGGGCCGACGCCGGGCTCACCCGACGTGTTCTCCCCGGTGCTCGCGGGATGGGCCACGCCCGCGCTCTACAAGAAGATCGACGTGCCCGTGTGGGCGCAAGCCAAGGCGCGCGGCGATGCCAACGCGCGCGCCACGTTCTACGGCGAGAAGATCCGTGCGGAGATCGCCGCCGCGGGCCCCGACACGCTGGTGCTCGATCGCACGTTCACGACGCAGTCGATCGACCCGGTGTTCCTCGAGCCCGAGGCGGGCATCGCCTGGTACGACACGTCGAAGAAGAGCCTCGAGATCGTGCTCGGCGTGCAGTCGCCCGGCGAGGCGACGGAGTCGCTCGATCACCTCTTGGGCGCCGCCAAGGGCGCGCTCAAGCCGGCATCGATCAACGCGCAGTTCGTCTACGTGGGAGGCGGATTCGGCGGCGATTCGGCGGCCGCGACCACACGCCCATGCCGCTTTACATCGCCCTTGCCGCGATGTTCTACCCGGGCCACCCCGTCCGCCTCGCGCACGACCGCTTCCAGCAGTTCCAGGCGGGCATCAAGCGCCACGCGTTCAAGATGCGTACGCAAATGTCGCTCGATCGCGCCACCGGCAAGCTGCGCGCGTTCGCCGCCGACCACGTGCTCGACGGCGGCGGCATGGCCAACTTCTCGATCAACGTCGCCGACGTCGGCGCGGGCGCGGCGATCGGCATCTACGACATCCCCAAGGCGGACGTCACGACGGTCGCCGTCCACTCGCGGGGCGTCACCGCGGGCTCGATGCGCGGCTACGGCACGCTGCAGACGATGACCGCGCTCGAGGTGATGATCGACGAGGCGGCGGTCGCGCTCAAGATCGATCCCATCGACCTTCGCCGGCGCAACGCGCTGTCGCAGGACGGCCGCACGATCTTCGGCAACAAGAACGCGGTCTCGGTGCGCACGCCCGAGGTGCTCGACAAGCTCGCCTCGCACGCCATCTGGACGCAGCGCGCCTCGATGAAGGCGCAGGCGAAGGCCGGCACGCTCGTGGGCACGGGGGTGGCGTGCGTGACGAAAGACTACGGGACGGGCGCCGACTGCACGCAGTCTCGCATCACCGTCGCGCCCGACGGGCGCATCGCCATCGACTCCGACGCCGTGGAGATGGGCACGGCCATCGGGACCGCGCTCGCCAATCGCGCCGCGGCGTCGCTCGGCGCGGTCGCCACCGAGGTGTCGGTCGCGCGCGTCGACGCGTATGCATCGCTCGCGCTCGTGAAGACGATCGACCCCTACGTGATGACACAGGCGCAGCAGGACGCGGCCGCGCGCAATCCGCGATGGGTGCCCGAGGTTAGCTCGCCCTCGAGCGCCTCGGTGGGCGCGCACATCAGCACGCACGGGGCGAACGAGGCGGCGAAGATCATCTTCCGCTTCGGCCTTTGGCCCGCGGCCCTCGACCTGTGGGGCATCCCGGCCGCCGATCCGCGCGCAAAGCAGTGGGCGGATGCGAAATGGGTCGGCGGCAAGCTCACGTTCGCGTCGCTCGCGCCGCTCGCGCTGGCCGACGTCGCCGCGCGCGCTCACGCCCGCAAGCTCGTCACCGGCGCGGTCGTGCACGGGTTCAACCGCTGGGCGTGGGCAAGCGCCACGTTTGAGATCGACGGCGAGAGCTATACGGCCGACATCGACGCCCTCGCGCTTCGCCGCGGCGACGGCCCCTTCGCGCGCCTCGACCGCAAGCGCGTCGCGTTCCCGCCCGCGGTCAACAACCGCTTCAGCACGTCGTACACGTCGATCTGCGGCACGCTCGCGCGCGTCGAGATCGACCGCGCCACGGGCAACGTTCGCGTCGCCAAGGCCTACAGCGTCGTCGAGTGCGGCACGGCGCTCGTGCCCGAGGTCGTCATCGGCCAGATGCAGGGCGGCTTCGCGATGGGCGTGGGATACGCCCTCCTCGAGAACCTGCCCTTGTACGAGGACGGCCCCGGCAACGGCAAGTGGAACCTGGGCCAGTACGTCCTCGCCCGCGGATCGGACGTGCCCGCCGGGACCCTCGAAACCGAGATCCTCGCGCCGGTGTCCGCCGGCGAGCCCCCCAAGGGAATGGCGGAGGTCATCATGATCCCCATCGTCCCCGCCATCCTCTGCGCCATCCACGACGCCACCGGCAAGCGATTCGACTCGCTTCCCGTGACGCCCGCCATGCTGAAGGGAGCCCTCGCGTGACCACCATGAACCTCACCATCAACGGGCGCGCGGTCGGCCCGATCGACGTTCGCGACGACCTGTCGATGAACGACTTCCTGCGCGAGTACCTCGGCATGACCGGGACCAAGTTCGGATGCGGCGCGGCGCAGTGCCTCGCGTGCGCGATCATCGTCGACGCGCCGGATGGGACGAGCCGCACGAGCCCCACGTGCGTCGTGCCGGCGACGGTCTTCAACGGCCAGTCCGTGCGCACCATCGAGGGCCACGCGAAGAACGGCGAGCTGACGCCCCTCCAGAAGGCGTTCGTCACCCACTTCTCGTTCCAGTGCGGCTACTGCACGTCGGGATTCGTCAACGAGAGCCAGGTGCTGCTCGAGCGCCTCGCGAGGCAGCCCATCGCGCGCGCGGACCTCGACAAGACCATCCTGGAGTCTCTCGACGGGCACATTTGCCGCTGTACGGGCTACGTCAAGTACCAGGAGGCGGTGCGCGACGTCGTGCTCGCCGATCCGAAGCGCTACCTCGCGAGCGGCGCATGATCCGCGCGATCCTCGCCGCACTCGTCGCCGTTGCCGCGGGGTCGGCCTCGGCGGAGGACCTCAAGTCGCCCGCCGCGTTCGCCGGCATC
>JBGAIS010000227.1:0-5041 GCA_044225355.1 Casimicrobiaceae bacterium
CGGGCGGCGCGCTCGAACGTCGAGGCGGGCGGCGGCGCGCTCACCGGACGCGCGGTGACCGTGCGCGAGGGCGCCGCGTGCATCGTGGGCGGCGCGCTCATCACCGGCACGCCCGCGGCCTGGTCGCGCGGTACGCGCACGAGATTCTGCTGCACCGGCATGCGCGCCGCGAAGGCCGTTCCCGACACGGCGGTCACGCCACCCGGCGCGGCCCAGTTGCGATAGCGCTGCGGCGGCGGGCTGTTCGGACGCACGACCGCCACGTTGACCGCGTACGGCCGGTTGTAGCGCTCCCAGCAGCCGTACGAGCAGCGACCCCACCACGGGCGATACGGCTCGCCCCACGCGAGCGGAACCCAGCCGTACACGGGGCCGCCCACCGACACCGCCCAGCCGGACCCGCCGGTCCACGCGACGAACGCGGGCGCCCATCTCGGTCGCGCGACGTACGTCCCCGGGAACCAGCCCCAGCGCCCGCCGGTGTACGCCCAGCGGCCGTAGTGGAACGGCGCGTAGCCCCAGGGGGCCGCATCGACCCACGTGGGACCGAAGCCGCCGACGTCGGCCCAGTAGCCGTCGCGATACGGCGCCCAGTCCGGCGGCACGTCGTTGGGGTACCACACGGCGCCGTTGTCGGTCTGCGACCTCGTGCCGTACTGCGCGAGGTCGGCCGCGCCCACCATCTGCGGCGAGACGTAGCTCGCGACGCGAACGTAGCGGCGGTCGCGATCCGCGGACCACGCGTCGAACTCGTCGCTGTAAAAGCCGTTCTGCACGTTCGCGTACTGCGGATTCGGCCCGTCGATGTCGGCGGACTGCCCGGGCAACACCTGCTGCACCGCCGCCGGCGTGTACACGTTGGCCTCGCCTTCGCGAACCGCGAGGCGCGTGTGCTGGCGATCTTCCGAGACGTCGATGCGATACAGCCCCGGCCGCGTGATGACCACCTGTGCGTTGGGCGTGTCCACGCGCGCGACCTCGCCCGGATCGAGCACGCGCACGCGAACGCCGACGCGTCCCTGCGCGACGAAGAGCGCGAACTCGCGGTCGTCGAGCCTCGATACGTTGAGATTCGCGTCGCCCGCGAAGCGGAACTGCCCGCCGCCGAAGTCGACCTCCGCGCGGCCGTCGCCGCCCATCCACAGGTTGTCGCCGGTGGTGACGGGATAGTTGACGCCGATCGGGGCCCACGCATCGGGACGGTCCTGCGGCGCGAGGAAGAGCTCGCCCGCGACGTCGGCGACGCGCGCCACGCGCCCGGGAAGGTCGACCTCCTGCGCGCCGGCGCCGACCGCGGCGAGGAGCAGGAGCGCGGCGCCGAGCCTCCGCGCCAAACTTGCAACACGGGCGACTCCGGCGACGGGCGCGACACCCTTCCCGCTTGCACGGCGCAACAACGACGCGACACGTTCGCTCATCTCCTGGTTCTCCTTATCGTTTTCCTCTGGCACGCGTATGACAACGCCCCCGGGCGGCTGTTCGTTGACGGGCGGGCAGCGCCGGGGAGCGGCGGGCGCACCCCTGTTTTTTGCTTTAGAATTTGCCCTCCAAAGGGGCGTGACGGCGTGCCCGCGTCAAGAACCTCTAAATTCCACTGTACAGAGGAGAAGTCGATCATGCGGAAATTCCGTCCGACGCTCGTGGCCGGCGCACTCGCGCTCGCCCTTTCCGCGGGAACCGCTTCCGCCCAGTTTACAAACACTTACATCTTCGGCGACAGCCTGAGCGACGCCGGGCAATACGGCGCGCGCTTCACGACGAACCCCGGGCTCACGACGGCCATGTACGTCGGCCAGAACTGGGGCATCACGTCGTCGCCGTCGTTCACCGGCGGACTCGACTACGCGCAAGGCGGAGCACGCGTGAACTCGCCGTCCCCGCTCGTGCCGTCGGGCGCGCCCGATTTCTCGATCACGCAGCAGGTGGGCCTGCAGCTCGCGAAGACGCCGTTCCTCGATCCTCGCGCGCTCTACCAGATCCAGGGCGGCGCCAACGACATCTTCGTGCTCGCCAACCAGTTCCTGTCGGGCGGCATCACTCAAGCGCAGCTGCAGGCGGGCGTGACGCAGGCGGCGCTCGACCTCTCGTCGCTCGTCGTCAAGCTCAACGCCGCCGGCGCGCAGTACATCGTGCTGCAGGCGCTGCCCGACATCGGCAAGACGCCGTTCGCCGCGTCGCTCGGCGCGCAGGCGCAGTTCACTCAGCTCTCGAACCTCTTCAACAGCACGCTCAACACCGCCATCGGCGCGTCGGGCGTGAAGGTGATCCAGTTCAACACCTCGGCGCTGCTGAACGAGATCACGACCAGCCCCGCCCTGTACGGCTTCGTCAACACGACCACGCCCGCGTGCACCACGTCGAGCTCGCTGCAATGCACGCCGTCGACGCTCGTCGCGCCCAACTCGAACCTGAACTACGTGTTCGCCGACGGCGTCCACCCCACCACCGGCGCCGACCTCGTGCTCACGCAGGCGATCGTGTCGATGATCACGGGTCCGCAGCAGATGGCAGCCCTTGCCGAGGCGCCCGCGGACGTCGAGCAGCAGATGGCAGCCCTTGCCGAGGCGCCCGCGGACGTCGAGCGCGCCACGTGGCGCACGCGCGACGGCCGCAAGATGTCCGCAATCAACGCGCCCGGCGCGCCCGGCCGCTTCCAGGCGTGGGCCGCGGACGACAACGCGAACCCCGACATCCAGGGTCCGAGCCTCTCCGGCAACGCCGACCTCAACACCATCGCGGTGGGCGCGGACATGCGCGTCAGCGACCGCCTGCTGGCCGGCATCCAGTTCACATACAGCGAGTACAAGGGCGACTTCGGCGCGGGCACCGGCGACTTCAAGCTCCGCGAGCCGATGATGACGCTGTACACGGGCTACGGCGAGGGCCCGTGGTACGTCGGCGGCACGCTCGGCCTGGGCTCGCTCGACATCGACACCAGCCGCAACATCGCGCTGGGCACCACGAACCGCAACGAGTCGGGCAGCACGAGCGGCTACCACTCCGTCGCGCGCCTCCTGGGCGGCTACTGGTTCAAGTATCGCGACTGGGATCACGGCCCGTTCGCGAAGCTCACGTGGGAGAAGGTCGTCGTCCGCCAGTTCAGCGAGCAGGGCAGCGACAGCACGGCGCTCACGTACGGCCAGCAGGATACGGATGCCCTGTGGTCGAGCCTCGGCTGGCAGGTGGCCGGCAACATCCAGGGCTTCCGTCCGTTCGCGCGCGCCACCTGGGAGTACAACTTCCAGAGCGACACGCGGCAGGTGACGGCGCGCTCGAACACGCTGAACGGCAACTACGTCGTCCCGGGCTTCGAGCAGGACGACAACTGGTGGCTGTTCGACGTGGGCGTGAGCAAGGACTTCGGCAAGGTCACGGGCTTCCTGTCCGGCAACGTCTCCGCCGGCAAGAACGACGGCGACTACTGGGCCATCACGGTGGGCATTCGCGTCCCGCTGTAGCCCGGAACGCAGCAAGCGCGCGCAGCCCCGCCGGGGCGCGCGCGCCGTACCACGAGGTCCACTCCCCGTCGACGAGATGCGCGGGCTTGCGCCACCGGGCGCCGAGCTCCGCGACATCGCGCGCGCGAAACGCGTAGGGCTCCGTCGACGCGAGGATGCGCGCGGCGCCGCGCCACGAGGCATCTTCATCGTCGATCGCGGGATAGCGACGCGCGCTCGCGGCGGGCAGCGTGTCCCATCCGACCATCGCGAGCGATGCGCCGACGTACGTCTCGCGCGACACGGTCATCCACGGCTTGCGCCAGATGAGGTACAGCACGTCCTCGCGCGGAAGGTCGCGCGTCGCCTCGCTCGCGGCGTCGATGGCCTCGCGCAGGTCCCTCGACAGCGCGGCGGCCTCGCGCTCGCGCCCGAAGAGCGCGCCGAATCGCTCGTAGAGCTCGAAGTTGTCCCGCGGCGCGAGCGGATGGGTCACGATGACGTGGGGCACGAACTCGCGCGCCGCGTCGACGTCCTCGCGACGGTTCTCGTCGACGTTCACGACGAGGTGCGTGGGCGCGAGCGCACGCAGCGCGGCGAGGTCGGGGTCCTTGGTGCCGCCCACCTTCGGCACGCGCCGCGCCTCGCGCGGATGAATGCAGAAGCCCGTGCGCGCGACCACCTGCTCGCCCAGTCCCAGCTCGAACAGGAGCTCGGTCAGGCTCGGGACGAGGCAGGCGATCCTTATCGCGGCTTCCTCGCGCGCTTCGCGAACACGCGGTCGAAGAGGAATGGCGGCACGCAGCGAAGGACGCGGCCGAGGATCGCCATTTGCCACGGGATCACCGCGAGCCGGCGCCGGCGCGCGATGGCCGACGCCATGAGGCTCGCCGCCCTGGCGGGCGTGAGCAGGAACGGCATCGGATACGGATTGCGCTGCGTGAGCGGCGTATCGATGAAGCCCGGGCAGAGCGTGACGACGCTCACGCCGGAGCCCACGAGCTCGACGCGCAGCGACTCGAGGTAGGCGATCACCGCTGCCTTCGATCCGCAGTAGGCGCCCGACCCCGGCAGCCCGCGGAAGCCACCGACACTCGCGATGCCCACGAGCGCGCCGGCGCGCGCCGCGCGCATCGCGGGCAGGAACGGCGCGAACGTCTGGACCGTGCCCTGCACGTTGGTGTCGAAGATGTCGCGGAAGACGGGCAGGTCGCCCGGCTCGTCGGTCAGTGCGCCGCGCGAGATGCCGGCGTTGGCGATGACGACGTCGGGCGCGCCGAAGCGCGCGATGAAGTCGACGGCCGCGCGCGCGAGGTCCTGCGCGTTGCGGACATCGCCGGGATACGTGGCGCACGTCGCGCCGCCGAGTGAAGCGGCAAGCCGCGAGAGCTCGGCCTCGCGGCGCGCGAAAAGGCCGAGGGTCGCGCCCCCTTGCGCGTAGTGGCGGGCGAGCGCCTCACCGAGGCCGGACGAGGCTCCGGTGAGGAAGACGCGCATCGCGCGCGGACGCTCGCCGAAGGGTCAGGACTTCGGTCGCTCGGCGCGCGCCTTCTGCACGAGCACGTCGATGGCGCCCGGCAGCGCGGTGTGGCTGCCCGCCACGC
>JBGAIS010000228.1:0-5109 GCA_044225355.1 Casimicrobiaceae bacterium
GCTGCACGTAAAAACGCGCGGGAAGCGCCGGCGCCGAGAGCTAAGCAAGCTCCGGTGCCGGCTCGGCCGCTTCCTCGGTGTCCCGGCCCATCGGGATATTGACCTCGATCATCGTCCCGCCCGCGGGGCGGCGAGCGATGGCGAACTCGCCGTGCAGCGCGCGAACGCGCTGGCGCATGCCGGCAATCCCGTGCGAGAGTAGATTGTTCTGGGCGTCGTCCGGAATGCCGATGCCGTCGTCCTCGATGAGGAGCGTCACGGTGTCGTCCGTCAGGCCCAGGTCCACGTTGACGCTTTTCGCCTTCGCATATTTCACGATGTTCGTCAGCGCTTCCTGCAGGATCCGGTAAAGCGCGATAGACACCGTCGGCGGGATCTTGCTGTCGTCGCTCGGCGTGGCGATGGTGCACGCGATGTCCGCGCGATCGCAGATCTCGTGCACCTGCCAGTCGAGCGCCGCCGACAGCCCGAGGTTGTCGAGCAGCGTGGGACGCAGCTCCTCGATGATGCGGCGCTTGATCTGCACGCCATCGTCGAGCGCCTGCAGCGCGCGGTCGAGCTTGGCGGAGGATTCGCCGTCCTTCGCCTTGAGCCGCTCTTCCACCCACGCCACGTCCATCTTGGCGCTGACCAGGATGCCGCCCAGCTCGTCGTGGATGTCGCGAGCGAGCTTGGACTTCTCGTCCTCGCGCACCTTCTGCAGGTAGCTCGAGAGCTCCGACAGCTCGGCGGTGCGCTCCTCGACCTCGTTCTCGAGCCTGCGCTTGTCCTCGACCGCGCTGCGCCGGCGCGCCTCGCGCTGCTGGGCGTCGCGGCGCGCGAGCAGCCACACGATGAGAAGCAGCGCCACCGTGAAGGCCGTCATGAGCTGCATGCCGAGGCGCGCGAACGAGATGTCCTCGGCCCAGCGCGCCGTGGCCTCGTCGAGCTGCCGCCGCTGGGCGACGGTCATGCTGTCGACCTCGGAGCGGATTTCCTCCATGGCGCGGCGGCCGATGCCGGTGTCGAGCAGCGCCTGCGCGGCCTGCTGGCCATCTTTCTTGTAGAGCGCGATCGCCGCCTCGAGCTCGGCCAGCTTGCGCCCCACGAGGTTGTTGAGCCGGCCGAGGGCGTCGCGCTGCGTCGTGGTGCCGATCTGGACCAGGAGCTCGCGCAGGCGATTGAGCGCGCCATCCACCTTGGGCAGGGCCGTCGTATAGGGCGTGAGGTACTCCGGCTTGCCGGTCAAGAGGAAGCCGCGCTGGCCGGTTTCCGCGTCGACGATGAGCGCAAACGTCTCGTTGAGCGTGGACTGCATCTCCAGCGCGACCGCCATCTGGCGGTTGGCGAGCTCGAGGCGCCGGTAGCCCAACTCGGCGTACACGGCGATCGCGAGCGACGCCACGATGCCGAGGACCAGGGGGAGGACGATGCGGGTCGGGAGTACCGATTTCACGGGCGAAGGGGTCATGGTGAGACCGGGAGGTGACTATATACCGGAGGCCGCGGGTCTCGGCCATGTCGGCGAATGTCCTACACGCTGTCGGGATTCGACCTACTTCGCCGTCCCTACGGACGTGCCAGAATGGATTTCGGGCGCGATAGCCATCGCGCCCTCTCTCTCCCCTCCGCTCCGACAGCGTCATGGAGCGGGCTTGGACGCCGCGGAAACGCGGCGTCTTTTTGGCTCAACCGAACTAGCGCGGGACCTGCGACGTCTCCATCGCCGCGTGATGCGGCGCGAGCGCGCCGCCTTCGTTCTCCCACGAGTCGAGCTGCGGACGCGGCTTCGCCGCGAGGCGGGGGCGATTGAGGTAGTGTTGAACGGCCCAGGTGGCGGCGGCGATCGCGATGGCGGTGACGAGCTTGTTCATGAGGGGTCTCCAGTTCCGGTGAGTGGTGATCGAAGGCCTCGGGTCCGATGCCGACGTCGCTGGCCGCGACGGGAATCGTGGGCCGTTGCCTTCGCTTCGCTTCTTGATTAGCGGATGCAAGCGTACGGGTCGCATCGCCCGCCACGTATCCGTGCGCGTCGGATGCTCGCGTAGGAGCGCGCCCGACGGTCACGCGACAACTTGCAACAATCCGTGTGCGCTTTGCCGCCATCGTCCCCGGAGGGCTCGCGGGGCCGCGTCCAAGTGCTTGAATCGACGCGCGGAACGCCTCGCGCCGCGGATGGCACGCGGCGTGCGAAAGAGATAGGCGGCAGCGACTGCCGTTGCGCTGCACCCACTCACCATCGACCAACCTGCCGGAGAACTCTCATGCTGTATTACGCCGTCGTGTTTTTCGTGATCGCGCTCGTTGCCGCGCTGTTCGGATTCGGTGGCATTGCCGCCGGCGCCGCGGGCATCGCCAAGATCCTCTTCTTCGCGTTCCTCATCATCGCGATCGTCACGTTCCTTATGTCGCTTGCACGCAAGTCCTAAGCGAGACGGCGGTGCGCGCGTCGCACCGCCGTCCACAAAACCATCGAGAGGGAGTACCAAGATGCCAGACGATCCCAAGCCACGCGCCGGGAAATCCAGCGAGCCGTTCCTCACCGACGTCAAGACGTTGCGCAAGCGCGCCCGCGAGCACATCGAGGAAGGCGCCGTCACCTCGGGCTACGGCGCCGACGCCGAAGCCGTATGCAAGGTCCTGAACGACGCGCTCGCCACGGAGATCGTGTGCGTGCTGCGCTACAAGCGACACTACTTCATGGCGTCGGGCATCCATTCCGAGGCGGTGAAGGCCGAGTTCCTCGAGCACGCGAACGAGGAGCAGGCGCATGCCGACCAGATCGCCGAGCGCATCGTGCAGCTGGGCGGCGAGCCCGACCTCGATCCTTCGGGGCTCCTCACGCGCAGTCACTCGGAGTACGTGCCCGGCAAGACGCTGCGCGACATGATCCGCGAGGATCTCGTGGCCGAGCGGATCGCCATCGAGAGCTATCGCGAGATCGTCGAGTGGCTCCGCGGCAAGGATTCCACCACGCGGCGCGTGATGGAGGAGATCCTCGCCAAGGAAGAGGAGCACGCCGAGGACATGTCGAGCCTCCTCGAGACCGTTCCCGATACCAAGTAACCAGTTCGAACCAGCTCGGATCGAGAGCGCCCAATGAATCGGGGCCGCGTTGGCGGCCCCGATTTCGTTTGAGAAAGAGCTTCGACGCGAGGGTTTATCCCGCGCGATACACCGTGCGATCGCGCTCCACTTCCTCGAACGTGAAGGGCTCGGCCTCGGGGTTGTAGCCTGCCCAGCCCGCGCTCTTCCAGCGCAGCACGCGATCGTCGATGTCGTACGCGCCGTGTTGGCGGATGAGCCGCTCGGCCTCGCCGGTGCGCGATTCGTCGGTGCGGATGGTGACGAGCGCGCCGCCGCGGCGCACGGCCTCGGCGTAGTACTCGGCGTGCGTCTCCGACACCCCCAGGTCCACGAGGCCGCCGATGAGCCCGCCGGCGACGGCGCCCGCACCCGCGCCCGCCAGCGCGGCGGCGATGGGCCCGGCGGCCAGGATGGGCCCGATGCCCGGGATGGCGAGCCCCATGAGGCTCACGGCGAGGCCCGCGGCGCCGCCGAGGGCGCCGCCCGCGACGATGCCCGTCGCAGCGCCTGCCGCGTCGTCCTTCGTCGCGGGCGCAGGCGCATTCGGATTCCGGATGTTGCTCGCGATGACGCTGACGTCGCTTTCGATGAATCCGGCGGCGCGCGCCGCGCGTGCGGCGGCGGATGCGTCGGCGATGGTGTCGAACGAGCCGACCACTGTCTTGATCATGACTGCTCCTGGATGAGGACCGGGCGGAAGACCCGAATCGATCCTAGGCGATCTCGTGCGCGGCCTCGAGCGGCAAGGGGCGCGCCGGCGTGTCGGCCAAACGCTCATTGTCTCGACTACGCCGCGCCCGCGCCTCGCGCTCGTACGTCGCGATGACCTGCGCGCCTACGAGCAGGAAGATCGCGGCCACCTCCACGCTCAGGAGCACGGCGATAGCCGCCGCGAACGAGCCGTAGACCACCTGGATCTGCGACAGCGTCGCGTAGTACCAGACGAGCACGTGGCGCATCCCTTCCCACAGGAGGCACGCGGTGACGCCGCCGATCAGGGCGTGCGTCCAGCGCACGCGGCCGACGGGCATGACGAGGTAGATGGCGGTGACCATGAGGATCTCTCCCGCCACGCCCAGCGCGTACAGGAGCCAGCTCGACAGCATGCCGAGCGAATGGGCTTCACCCAGCACCTGGACGTCGCGCGTGGCGAGCACCGCGAGCCGTCCGGAGACGATGGTCGCCGCGAGAAGTCCCGCGCCGAGGAACAGGATGAAGACGTAGGGAAGGATCGCGGACACGAGGAAATGCCGGCGGCGAATGGCGACGCGATGATTGAAGATCACCGACATCGCGTTCTCGAGCACGGTGAAGGCGAGCGAGCTGAAGAACAGCATGCTCACCAGCAGCACGCCGCCGATGAGCTCGCGATGATCGAGCACGAGGCGCAACTGCGCCGCGACGGCGGTCGCGTACCCGGGCACGATGAACTCGAGGTACTCGCCGATGGTCCCGATGAGCCGCTGCTCGTCCATCACTCGCGCAAGCGCGATCACCACCAGCACCAGCAGCGGCACCAGCGAGAGCAGGGCGTAGTACGCGACGGCGCCCGCGAGGAGCAGCCCCTGGCTCGCGCGGAAGTCGCGCAGGACGCGCAGCCCGAACCCGGGAACGGCGCGCACGATGGCGATGACCTTGGACGCGATCATGCCGGACACCCTACGCCAACAACACGCGGCGGAGCATCGGCTTCGCACCGATGCGCGGGTAGGACTCGCCCCGACGCGCCGGCGCGTACCATCGTGCCTCATGAAGGTCGCCACCTGGAACGTCAACGGCATCCGCGCGCGCGGCGCGCAGTTCTGCGACTGGGTGGAGCGCGATCGCCCCGACGTCGTGTGCCTGCAGGAGATCAAGGCCACGCCCGACCAGGTGCCCGAGGCGTGCAGGCTTGCCGGCTACCACGCGCTGTGGCACGGCGGCGGCAAGGGCTACTCGGGCGTATCGCTGCACGTGAGGCGCGAGCTCGCGGATTCGCCCTCGTTCACGCATCCCGCCTTCGACATGGAGACGCGCATCGTCGAGGCGGCGATCGGCGACACC
>JBGAIS010000229.1:0-5019 GCA_044225355.1 Casimicrobiaceae bacterium
TGTCGGCCGAGGCGCAGGTCAAGCTCGCGCAGAACGCCATCAAGGACGCCGTCGCCACCGCGCCCCTGTCGGGCATCGTGGCCAAGCGCCACGTGCAGCCGGGCGAGAAGGTCGCGTTCGACACGCCGCTCGTCACCGTGGTCGACCTGAAGGACATCGAGCTCCAGGCCATGGTGCCTGCGGTCGACATCCCGGAGCTCAGGCCCGGCATGACGGTGGACCTTGCCGTCGACGGCTTCGGCGAGCGCAAGTTCACGGGCCGCATCGAGCGCATCAACCCGTCCACCGAACCCGGGACGCGCGCGATCCTCGTGTTCGTCGGCATCCCCAACCCCAGCAACGAATTGCGCGGGGGCATGTTCGGCACCGGCCGCATCTCGCTCGCCGCGAGCTCGCCCGTGCAGTCGCTGCCGGCCAACGCCGTGAGGAGCGAGGCGGGGCAGACGTTCGTGTGGGCGATCGAGGATGGCAAGCTCGTCAAGCGCATGGTCGTCGTCGGCCGCCGCGACGAGGAGAACGGCCGCGTCGAGATCAAGACCGCGCTGCCCGCCACCCTCAAGGTCCTCGCCGCGCGCTTCGACAACCTGAAGGAGGGCGCCCCGGCGCTCGTCAAGGCCCCCGACACGGGGCCGCCCAAGGCCAGCGCCACCGCCACCGAAGGCACGCCCCGCTCGTAGTCTCGACGGAACACCGGCCATCCCGGCGCGAAATGCCGCCCCCGAAGTCGCCGCCGCACTGTCAACTGCCAACCGCCAACCGCCAACTGAATGTGGATC
The DNA here is from genome assembly GCA_044225355.1 of Casimicrobiaceae bacterium. GTDB lineage: Bacteria > Pseudomonadota > Gammaproteobacteria > Burkholderiales > Casimicrobiaceae > VBCG01. Next base: position 777 of record JBGAIS010000229.1, read on the forward strand.
ACCCGAGTCAGCATCAATAACCCCGTCTTCGCCACCATGGTCATGGTCGCGCTGACGGTGCTGGGCGCCTTCTCGTACGCGCGGCTCAAGGTCGAGCAGATGCCCGACGTGACGCTGCCGTTCCTGATCGTGCAGACGGCGTATCCGGGCGCGTCCCCCGAGGCGGTCGAGATCGACGTCACGCGGCCCGTGGAGACCGCGGTCAACGGCGTGGCCGGGGTGCGGCTCGTGCGCTCGCTGACGCTCGAGGGCATCAGCTCGGTGTTCATCGAGTTTCGCCTCGACACCGACATGATCCGCGCGATGGCGGACGTCCGCGACAAGGTCGCGCAGGTGCGCCCGCTCTTCCCGCGCGACGTGAAGGACCCGCTCGTCGTGCGCGCCGACACCGAGAACCAGGAGCCGGTCGTCTCGCTCGCGGTGATGTCCAACGGCACCGGGCTTCGCGAGCTCACGTCGCTCACCGACCAGGTGATCGTCAAGGGCCTCGAGAACGTGCCGGGCGTGGCGCGCGTCAACGTGAGCGGCAAGGTCACGCGCCAGATCCTCATCCAGATCAAGCCCAACGCGCTCACCGCACTCGGCATCGGCGTCGACCAGGTCATGAACGCCATCCGCACCGCGAACCAGGACGTGCCCGCGGGCCGGCTCTCGCGCGGGCAGAACGACCGCATCGTGCGCATCGAGGGCAAGATCAAGGACCCGTCGCAGTTCGGCCGGATCATCGTCGCGCAGCAAGGCGGCGGCCCCGTCTACCTGTCGCAGGTGGCCGAGGTGATCGACGGCGAGGCCGAGGTCGACTCCATCGCGCGGATCAACGGCCGCCCGTCGATCACGCTCGACATCCTGAAGGCGCAGGACGCGAACATCGTCGATACCGGCAAGGGCATCGTGAAGGCGGTCGACGAGCTCAAGAAGCGCATGCCCGCCGACGTCGAGCTCACGCTCACGTACAACTCGGCCGAGAACGTCGAGAAGAGCGTGAGCCGCGTGAAGAGCACCATCGTCGAGGGCGCGCTCCTCACGGTGCTCATCGTCTTCCTGTTCCTGCACAGCTGGCGCAGCACGATCATCACGGGCCTCACGCTGCCCATTGCCGTGATCGCCACGTTCATCGCGCTCTACGCGTTCAACTTCTCGCTCAACTTCCTGACGCTGATGGCGCTGTCGCTGTGCATCGGACTCCTCATCGACGATGCCATCGTGGTGCGCGAGAACATCGTGCGGCACCTGGCGATGGGCAAGGACCACAAGACGGCCGCGCGCGAGGGCACGGACGAGATCGGCCTCGCCGTCATGGCCACGACGTTCGCGATCGTCGCGGTGTTCGTACCCATCGCGTTCATGAGCGGGATCATCGGCCGCTTCTTCTTCCAGTTCGGCGTCACCGTCGCGGTCGCGGTGATGGTGTCGCTGTTCGTGAGCTTCACGCTCGACCCGATGCTCTCGTCGGTGTGGCACGACCCGCCCGGCTCGCGCTTCGCGCGCGTGCCCGTGATGGGCAAGCTCATGGACCAGGTCGAGCGCTTCATCGAGTGGATGCACCACGTCTACGGGGACGTCCTCGAGTGGGCGCTCACGCATCGCAAGACCGTGCTCGCCGTGTCGTTCGCCGCGTTCGTGGGCAGCTTCGCGCTCGTGCCGCTCATCGGCAGCGAGTTCGTGCCCGAGGCCGACCAGGGATTCATCTCGCTGCGGCTCAACACGGCGGTGGGATCGAGCCTCGAGTACACCGACGCCAAGGTGAAGCAGGTGGAGGAGGCGCTGAAGCAATTCCCCGAGATCAACCTCGCCATGACCACCGTGGGCACCGACGAGGGCCGCAACTACGCGCGCATCAACCTCAAGCTCTCCGACCGCACCGAGCGCGCCAGGACGCAGAAGGACCTCGAGCGCGAGATCCGCAAGGCGCTGCGCCCCATCCCGGGCATCGAGCTCACGCTGGGCTTCAACCGGCCCATCTTCATCAACATCCTGGGCCCGGACCCCGTGACGCTCACGCGCCTCGCCGAGGACCTCAAGGTCAGGCTCGCGAAGGTGCCGGGCATCGCCGACCTCGAGACGTCCGAGAAGGCCGCGAACCCCGCGCTGTCGGTGCGCCTCAACAACGACGCCGCCGCGGACCTGGGCATCACCGTGCAACAGGTCGGCTCCACGATCCGCCCGCTCCTGGCCGGCGATACCGTGAGCTACTGGCTCGCGCCGGACGCGCAGAACTACGAGGTGATCGTGCGCCTCGCGAAGGACCGCCGCCAGCTCGCCACCGACCTGTCGAACCTCTACATCACGACCAACAAGCGCGGGCCCGACGGCGAGCTCCGCATGGTGCCGCTGCGGCAGGTGGCGGAGATCGTCGAGTCGACGAGCCCGCAGACCATCCGTCGCGAGGAACTCGTGCGCCGCGTCGCGATCTTCGCGAGCGCGCAGGGGCGCCCCGCCGGCGACGTCGGCAAGGACGTCAACGACATCATCAAGGAGACGACGCTGCCGCCGGGCTACCGCTTCTCGGTGCGCGGCCAGCAGGAGCAGATGCAGGACTCGTTCGCGGCGGCCATGGCGGCGCTGGGCCTCGCGGTCATCTTCATCTACCTCATCCTCGCGTCGCAGTTCGCGAGCTTCCTGCAGCCCGTCGCGATCATGGTGTCGCTGCCGTTCTCGCTCATCGGCGTGTTCCTGGCGCTCATGGTCACCGGCACCACGCTCAACATCTTCTCGATGATCGGCTTCATCATGCTGATGGGCCTCGTCACCAAGAACGCCATCCTCCTCGTCGACTTCGCCAATCGCGCGCGGCGCGGCGGCGCCTCGCTGCACGACGCGATGCTCGAGGCGGGGCAGGTGCGCCTGCGCCCCATCCTCATGACCACCGCCGCGATGATCGGCGGCATGCTCCCGCTCGCGCTCGGCGTGGGCGAAGGCGGCGAGACGCAGGCGCCGATGGGCCGCGCGATCATCGGCGGCGTGATCACGTCCACGATCCTGACGCTGGTCGTGGTCCCGGTCCTGTACACGTACCTCGACGGCTGGACCGAGCGGCGCCGGGCGCGGCGCGCTGCGCGCCTCGAAAGCGCCGCCACCGCCCACGGAACCGCGGATTGACGTGAGATAATCGCCAGTTGCATAATAAATGACCGCTGGTCAGTTAGCCTTGGCCGGCGACGGAAACGTAATCCCGGCGCGCCACGGCCGGCACACGACCTACCTTCAACCGTCAGCGGCTATCCGTCACGCGGACAGCTCCCGGAACGCCATGGACATCGAGCAGGCGCGCTTCAACATGGTCGAGCAGCAGATCCGCACCTGGGAGGTGCTCGATCAGCACGTGCTCGACTTGCTGTTCACCGTGCGCCGCGAGGACTACGTGCTCCCCGCCCAGCGCGCGCTCGCGTTCGCGGACCTCGAGCTGCCCCTGCCCGGCGGCCAGCGCATGTGGGCGCCCAAGGTGGAGGCGCGCGTGCTGCAGGCGCTCAAGCTGCACCGCGGCGAGTCCGTTCTCGAGATCGGCACCGGCAGCGGCTATTTCACGGCGCTCCTCGCGAGCTCGGCCGGCGAGGTGACCACGGTCGAGATCGACCCCGCGCTGTCCGCGACCGCCAAGGCTCGCCTCGCGCGCCACGGCATGGGACACGTGCGCTGCGACGTGGGCGACGGCGCGCGCGGCTGGGGCGAGGAGCTCTACGACGCCATCGTGCTCACCGGATCGACGCCGCTCCTGCCCGAGCGCTTCCTCGCGCAGTTGAAGCCGCACGGCCGCGTATTCGCCATCGTCGGCGAGGCCCCCGCCATGGCGGCGCGCCTCGTCGCGTGGACCGCACCCGGCTCGCGCGTGACCACCGATCTCTTCGAGACCGTCGTCGCGCCGCTCGCCAACGCCGCGACGCCCTCGCGGTTCCGCTTTTGATCGCGCAGATCGCTCCAGCCGAGCTTGCCGCGTGGCGCGCCGATGCCGCGCGCGAGGCGCCGGCGGTCATCGACGTGCGCGAGCCGTGGGAGTACGAGCGCTGCCGCATCGAGGGCTCGACCCTCGTCCCGCTGCGCGAGCTGCCGGCGCGCATGGCCCAACTCCCGGCCGACCGCGACCTGGTCCTCGTGTGCCATCACGGCGGGCGCAGCCTGCAGGCCGCCACGTGGCTCGCGCGCAACGGCTTCACCCGCTTGCATAACCTGGCCGGCGGCGTCGACGCCTGGGCGCTCGCGGTCGACCCAGTAGTCGACGTTGTTGGGATCGGGAAGCACGGGCTCG
>JBGAIS010000230.1:0-4993 GCA_044225355.1 Casimicrobiaceae bacterium
CGAGAGCCCCGTGTCCGGTGCCGCCGCGACGGTCTCGACCGGCGCGCTGCCTCCGCCGCCCGCGGCATCGAAGCCCGTGGTACGCACGGTGAGCACCTTCACGGGATCCTTCGATTGCACCGTCGCGAACGCGTTGCCCGCGTAGATGGGACGCACGAACGTGTCGGGCGACTCGATGGCGGTCACGTCGCTCACCTGCGCGACGTCGAGCTTGGCGGCGATGCGCGGCGCGACGTTCTTGCCGTAGTTGGTCGCGCCCGCGACCACGTGCGTGTACGCGCCCGGCAGCAGCGAAAGCGCGGTCGCGGCCAAGTTCTCCGCGGTGGGCGAGGCGAGGTACGGGGCGTCGGCGTGCAGCACCTTGGTCACCCCCGCGAGCTGCGCCGCGGCCTGCGCGGCACCCGCGGCACCGTGACCGGCCACGAGGACGTGGATGTCGCCCGTGAGCTTGGACGCCGCGCCGACCGCGTGCGCGGTGGCCGACTTGAGGGAAGCGTTGTCGTGCTCGGCTAATACGAGGATCGGCATTCGTGCGCCCTTCTTACGAGATGACCTTGGCCTCGCCGCGAAGCTTCGCGACGAGCTCCTTGACGTCGGCCACCCTGCCGCCGCCCTTGCGCTTGGCTGGCTCGACGACCTTGAGCGTCGACAGCCGCGGCGCGACGTCGACGCCGAGCCCCGCGGGCGTCGTGGTGTCGAGCGGCTTCTTCTTCGCCTTCATGATGTTCGGCAGCGTGGCGTAGCGCGGCTCGTTGAGCCGGAGGTCCGTGGTGACGATGGCGGGGAGCTTCACCTCGACCGTCTCGAGGCCGCCGTCGACCTCGCGCTTCACGGTCGCGATGCCGGCGCCGGCGTCCACCTTCGACGCGAACGTCGCCTGCGGCCAGTCGAGGAGCGCCGCGAGCATCTGGCCCGTCTGGTTGGAGTCGTCGTCGATGGCCTGCTTGCCCAGGATCACGAGATCGGGCTTCTCCTTGTCGACGATCGCGCGCAGGAGCTTCGCGACGGCGAGCGGCTGGAGCTCGACGTCGGTGTCGACCAGGATCGCGCGATCGGCGCCGAGCGCGAGCGCCGTGCGCAGCGTCTCCTGGCACGCGGCGATACCGCACGACACCGCGACGACCTCGGTGGCGGTGCCCTTCTCCTTCAACCTCACCGCTTCCTCGATCGCGATCTCGTCGAAGGGGTTCATCGACATCTTGACGTTCGCGGTGTCGACGCCCGAGCCATCCGGCTTGACGCGAACCTTGACGTTGTAATCGACGACACGCTTCACGGGGACGAGGATTTTCATGGCGAACCGGCGGACGTAAAGCTTGGATTATATCGGTTCGACGTGCGCCAACCCTCCCCGGGATGGGTTGCCCGGCCGTTTGCCCCCGGGCGCGCCCCGACGTACCATCCGCATCCTGTCACACGCCGCCCGCGGGGCCATGCGAGCCCCGACTCACGCCTTGAGCCAAGCCATCCTCCCCCCTGTCGAGATAAGCGAGATCCTCGAGCACATTCCGCATCGATACCCGTTCCTGCTCATCGACCGGATGGAGGCGTGCCTGCCCAACGAATGGGTGAAGGTGATCAAGAACGTCTCCGCCAACGAGCGGTTCTTCGCGCACGTCCCGCCCTCGAAGCGCGTCATGCCGCAGGCTCTGATCCTCGAGGCGCTCGCGCAGGCCGCGGGCGTGCTGTGCCACTTCTCGGGGATGATGAGCGCGGGCGGACGCTCCATCATCTTCTTCGCAGGCGTCGAGCGCTGCGTGTTCCGCGGCTCGGTCGTCCCCGGCGATACGCTCGAGCTCGCGTGCACGCTGAAGCGGGCGATGCGCGGGGTCGCGAAGCTCTCCGGCACGGCCAAGGTCGCAGGCCGGGTCGTCATGGAGTCCGAGCTCACGGCGGTCATCCGCGACCTCGACTCGCAACTGGGCGCGCGCAGGGCCCCGTAGCCGGGCCGGGCTTTCCATGGCGCGCCTGACACAGGCGGCGACGGCACCGGAGGCTCCCCCGCCGTCGCGCGAGACCCCCGCCGCGTTCGTCGCCGCGGACGGCGTCGTGCTCCAGGCGACGCTCTTCGAACCCTGCGGCACGGACGCACCGCCCGCGAGGGCGGTCGTGCTCAACTGCGGAGGCGGCATCCCTGCGCGGCGCTATCGGCACTTCGCGCGATTCCTCGCGGGACACGGTATCGCGGTGCTCACCTACGACTACCGAGGTGTGGGCGCGTCGCGTCCCGCATCGCTCCGCGGTTACCGCGCTTCGATCGAGGACTGGTCGGAGCTCGACTGCGCCGCGGCCATCGCGTTTGCGCGCGCGACGTGGGAGCCGGTCCCGCTCGCGGGCATCGGCCATTCGATCGGCGCGCTGCTGTTCGGCGGCGCGCCCGGCGTGGCCGCGCTCTCACGCCTCGTCATGATCGGCCCGCACATGGCGCAGGCTCGGGACTATCGCCGCCGGTACCGCATCCCGATGACCGTCGCGTGGCACGGTGTCATGCCCCTCCTCACGCAGGCAGTCGGCTTCTTCCCGGGACGTGCGCTGCGCCTCGGCGACGACCTCCCCCGGACGGTGGCGCTGCAATGGGCCTGGGGCGACCTCGTGTCGCGCGACCAGGCCGAGCGCCGGGAGCGGCTGGAGCGCCAGTGCCGCAGCCTCACGGGCGACGCGCTCGTCGTGACCCTCCGCGACGACGGGTTCGCCACGCCCCGCGGCGCGGATCGCATCAAGGCGTTGTTCTCGGGACTCTCGTTCGAAACCTGGCTCGTGACGCCGCGCGACTACGGCGTGCGCGGGATCGGGCATTTCGGCCTCTTCCGCCCAAGCGCGCCGACCGCCCTGTGGCTGAAAATCGTGGCATATCTTATGCTTACGTCCGGTCTCGAGCCGCCGCCGGGATCCGAGGCCGCCTCCTCGCCTGCCACGGCGACTTCCAGCGCGGTCGACGGCCCGAGAATCGCGACGCACCCCTGACCTCACCTTGCGAGCCCCCACCCACCTGCCGCGCCTGCTGAACGCCGTCCGCAAGGGCAGCGGGTTCGCGCAGGCACGCGGGCGAGATCCGGACTTCGAGCAGGCGATCCTGCGCGTGGTCATGGCGTCGGTCGTGTTCGCGTACGCGGGCTTCATCGCCGCGTCGGGCCCGGGACTGACCTTCGGGCTCCTCGTCGCCCTCGTGTGCGCGGCCGGCAACGCGAGCGTGGGCGCGTGGATGGCCTGGTGGTTCCGCACGCACGACCACCGCCCCGCCGCGATGCGCTACCTCGGGCTGTGCTCCGACCTCGTCAGCGTCACGCTGGGCATGGCGGGCACCGACGAGGCGGGCGTGCCGCTGATCGGCGTCTACCTCTGGGTGACGGTGGGCAACGGCTTCCGCTTCGGCCCGCGATACCTCCTCGTGTCGTACTGGATCTCGCTCGCCGGCTTCCTCCTGCTGATGATCTTCGTGCCGTTCTGGCAGACCCACCGCCCCATCGGCGTGGGCTTCACGATGATCCTCGCCGGCGTGCCGCTGTACGTCCTCGTGCTCCTGTCGCGGCTCACCGCGCAGAAGAACGAGGCGGAGCAGCTCTCGAACGCCAAGAGCCGATTCGTGGCCAACGTGAGCCACGAGCTGCGCACCCCGTTGACCGGCGTGTTCGCGGTGCACGAGCTCCTGCGCCTGCGCAAGATGACGCCCGACGACCGCGAGCTCGTGGGCATGCTGGGCAACGCCATCGCCACGCTCAAGCAGTCGGTCGACGCCGTGCTGCAGATGTCGAAGCTCGAGGCCGGCGCCGAGCGCACCGAGCCTCGCCCGTTCAACCTCTGGTACTTCCTGCAGCAGCTCGACGTGCTGCACCGGCCGTCGGCGGCCGCGAAGGGCCTCGCGTGGAGCATCCAGGTCGAGACCGACGTCGCGTGCGCGGTCGTCGGCGACCCGAGCCACCTCTCGCACGCGCTCGGCAACCTCATCAACAACGCCTTCAAGTTCACCGCGTCGGGCGGCGTCACGGTCGTCGTGCGCAACTGCGGTCCCGACCGCATCCGGCTCGAGGTGGTCGACACGGGCATCGGCATCCCGCTCGAGCACCAGGAGCGGCTGTTCGAGCGCTTCGTGCAGGTGGACACGTCGGCCACGCGGCGCTACGGCGGGACGGGGCTCGGCACGTCGATCGCGCACGACCTCGTGGGGCTGATGGGCGGCGACATCGGCGTCGTCAGCGCGCAGGGCCACGGCAGCCGCTTCTGGATCGAGCTTCCGCTGCCCGCGCTGTCCGCGGAATCGGCGCCCGCCGGCGCCCGCCTGCCACGCGACGTGCGGGTGGTCGAGGCCGCCGGAAGCCACGGCGCGCTCACCGGCGCGCTGACCGGCCTGGGGATCGACGCCACCGTGCGCGGCAGCGAGGACCGCCGCGCGGGCGCCGCCGACGCCCCGCATGGCGTCACCCTCCTCGCGATGTCGGCGGCCGAAGCCGCGGCCTACGCGGGCGCGGTGCTCGCGCGAGGCACGGCGGGCCACGGACCGTGGCTCGTGGTGGCGCCTTCGTACACGCCCACGCAATACGCCGCGCTGCAGCGGATGGGCGCCGCGGGGCTGTTCACGGACGGGATCGCGCCGCGCGAGCTCGCGGCCCAGCTCGCCGCCGTCGAGGGCACGGTACAGGGCATCGAGCCGAACGGCGCGGACGCCGCGCGCCGGCTGCGCAGCACGCGGCCGCGGACGATCCTCCTCGCCGACGACAACCCGAGCAATCGCCTGCTCTTCACCAAGATCCTCGAGGACGCCGGGCACACCGTGCGGCCGGCAGACCGCGGCGACCAGGCGTTCGACCTCATGGCGTCGGGCGGCATCGACTTCGCGATCCTCGACCTCAACATGCCGGACATCAGCGGCCCCGACGTCGTCAAGCTCTATCGAGCGAGCTCGATCGGCGCCGACCGGCTGCCCATCATCATCCTCTCCGCGGACGCGACGCCGGACGCCCGCGCCGAGAGCATCGGGGCGGGCGCCAACGAGTTC
>JBGAIS010000231.1:0-5160 GCA_044225355.1 Casimicrobiaceae bacterium
GTACCGCGCCGCCGTGTCGTCCGGCACCGGCTCGCCCATGTCGCGCACCGCCTCCTGCAAGGCGCGCGCGATGACGGCGGTCGAGTCCGACAGCGTGCCGTCCCAGTCGAACACGACGAGCCTGAACGCGCGCTGCGCGGCGTCACGCATCGCGAGGCTCCAGCGTGTCCACGAACGCGGCGAGTCGGGCAGGGCGGCGAGTCGAGGCGCACGCGAGTCCCGGTGGCGAAGTGCGTGAACGCGAGCTGCGCTGCGCGTGCAGAACATGCGCTTTAGCCCCGACTTCGCGAGCGTGCGGTTCCACGCGAAATCGCCGTACTTGTCGTCGCCCGCGAGCGGGAACCCGAGGTGCGTGAGATGCACGCGGATCTGGTGCGTGCGGCCGGTGCGAAGCTCCGCCTCGAGAAGCGCGAGCGGCGGGTCGTGGTCGGGCCATGCCCCCTGCCGGAAGAACACCGTCTCGGCGTCCTTGCCCCGTCTCGTCGTCGACGCGAACGCGGCGCTCGCCCTCCTTCGTCGCGAACTTGTGCAGCGACAGGCGCACGCGGCGCTTCTCGTCTCGCCAGCGCCCGCGCACGAGGACCAGGTAGCGCTTGTCGACCTCGCCGTCGCGAAGCTGGCGATGGAGCTCCACCAGCGCCGGGCGCTTCTTGGCAAGGAGCAGGAGCCCGGACGTCTCGCGGTCGAGCCGGTGGGCGAGCTCCAGGAAGCGGGCGTCGGGCCGCGCGGCGCGCATCTGCTCGATGAGCCCGGACGCGATGCCGCTGCCGCCGTGCACGGCCAGGCCGGCCGGCTTGTCCACGACAACCACGTGGTCGTCCTCGAAGACGACGGGGACGTGCGCGGTGGCACGGACCGGCGGCTTCCGACGCCGGGCGCGGCGGTGCGCACCGGCGGCACCCGCACGACGTCGCCGAATGCGAGCCGGCGTCGGGTCCCACGCGCCCCTTGTTCACCCTCACCTCGCCGCTGCGCAGGATCCGGTACACGTGGCTCTTGGGAACGCCTTTCATGAGCCGCATGAGGAAATTGTCGACGCGCTGGCCCGCCGACTCGTCGCCGACGGTGAGCCACGACACCGCATCCTTGCTTAGTTCGCCTATATATGTCAGCGAAAATCGTCTGGCCAAGCTGGAGCAACGCGTCCTTTCGGATCCCGCCGCAGAGGCCCGGGCCCATGGCCCAACCCCTTGATCCGCCGCGCCTTTGCGGTTCGCGCCCGCCCCAGAAAGTCGCGAAAAAGCCGGCTTTTCGTCGCTCGCCGGGCGGGTTCACCGCAAAAGTAGCGATGGTAAAGGATGAGCGCAGTCTCCGCACCCGGCAGCGGCCGGTTCGAAGCGGCGCATTGCGCGGTGCCCCAAAGCGAGATTTCCGTTTCCGCCTTCGGCTCGTCCCGCGAAGTTCGGGCCGCACGCCGGAGGCGTTCCACCGCTTGTTCGCCCAACGAAGACAAGAAGCACGACGAGAGATCACGCGCGGCACCACACGCGCCGCGCGGCCTGCAGTCCTTCATGCCGAACGCACTCCTGCCTTCGCGCCACCCTCTCTGCTGTCGCCGGCCGCTTGCGCCCGGCGTCTTGTCGGTCGTCGCGACCACCGCCTGACACGCGCCTTGCCGCGCGCGACGCGCGGCGCCATTAGCTTCGCCTCCGCTTCCGCGGCGCGCCGCGCCATAGGAACGCACATGAAACGCATGCTGTTCAATGCCACCCAGGCGGAGGAACTCCGGGTGGCGATCGTCGACGGTCAGAAGCTCATCGACCTCGACATCGAATCCGCCGCCAAGGAGCAACGCAAGAGCAACATCTACAAGGCCGTCATCACCCGCGTCGAGCCGTCCCTCGAGGCCTGCTTCGTGGACTACGGCACCGATCGCCACGGCTTCCTTCCCTTCAAGGAAATCTCCCGCGAGTTCTTCCGCGACCGCGACGTCGACGTCGGCAAGGCGCGCCTGCAGGACCAGCCCGCGAAGGCCAGGAGCTCATCGTCCAGGTCGACAAGGACGAGCGCGGCAACAAGGGCGCGGCGCTCACGACGTACATCTCGCTCGCCGGACGCTACCTCGTCCTGATGCCCAACAACCCCCGTGGCGGCGGCGTCTCGCGCCGCGTCGAGGGCGAGGAGCGCAACGAGCTCCGCGACGCCATCAACGGCCTCGACGTGCCCCAGGGCATGAGCGTCATCGCCCGCACCGCGGGCATCGGTCGCACGACCGAGGAGCTCCAGTGGGACATGAACTACCTGCTGCAGCTCTGGCGCGCCGTGGAAGAGGCCGCCAAGATGCAGTCGGGCGCGTACCTCATCTACCAGGAGTCGAGCCTCGTCATTCGCGCGATCCGCGACTACTTCCACCAGGAGATCGGTGAGCTCCTGATCGACACCGAGGCCATCCACGAGCAGGCGCAGCAGTTCATGGGCCACGTGATGCCGGCCAACGTGAACCGCGTCAAGCTCTACAAGGACGACGTCCCGCTCTTCTCGCGCTTCCAGATCGAGCACCAGATCGAGACGGCGTACGCGCGGCAGGTGCCGCTGCCTTCCGGCGGGTCGATCGTCATCGACCACACCGAGGCGCTGGTCGCCGTCGACGTCAACTCGGCGCGCGCGACCAAGGGCGGCGACATCGAGACGACCGCGTTCAACACGAACATGGAAGCGGCCGACGAGGTGGCCCGGCAGCTTCGCCTGCGCGACCTGGGCGGCCTCATCGTGATCGACTTCATCGACATGGAGAGCGCCAAGAACCAGCGCGAGGTGGAGACCCGCCTGCGCGAGGCGTTGAAGTACGACCGCGCTCGCGTGCAACTCGGCAAGATCTCGCGCTTCGGCCTCATGGAGCTCTCGCGCCAGCGCCTGCGCCCCGCGCTCGCGGAGTCCGCGTACATCCCGTGCCCGCGCTGCCACGGCATCGGTCACATCCGCGGCACCGAGTCCACCGCGCTGCACATCCTGCGCATCGTCCAGGAAGAGGCGATGAAGGACAACACCGCCCAGGTGGTCGCGCAGGTGCCGGTCGACGTCGCGACGTTCCTCCTGAACGAGAAGCGCAACGACGTGCTCACGATCGAGACGCGCTTCAAGGTCAACGTGCTGCTGGTGCCCAACCGCCACCGAGACGCCCAACTACAGCATCGAGCGTCTGCGCCACGACGACCTCAATCACGCCGAGCCGCTCCCGCCGTCGTTCAAGCTCGTCAAGCAGCCCGAGCAGGCCGATCCCGCGCAGCAGTTGAAGGACGACGCGGCCGCGCCGCGCCAGGAAGCTGTCGTGAAGGGCATCACGCCCGCGCAGCCGGCACCCGTGCCCGTCGAGCGCCCCGCGCCCGCCGCCGCGGCCCCCGCCGTCGCGCCCGCGTCCGGCGATTCGTGGCTGGGCAAGGTCCTGGGCTGGTTCAAGCCCAAGCAGGAAGCCATCCCGGCGCCCGCGCCGAAGCCCGCGCGCGAGGAGCGCGGCGAGGCGTTACGCGAAGGGCGCCGCGATGGCCGCCGCGAGGATCGCGATCGCCGTGGCGATGGTCGGCGCGGCACGGAGCGTCGCGAGGAGTCGCGCGACGGCCGTCGTGGTGATCGTCGCGAGGGTCGCGAAGGTCGTGAGAGTCGCGAAGCTCGTGAAGGCCGCGACAATCGCGGCGAAGGCCGCGGTGACGGGCAGCGCGCGTCGTCGCAGGCGCGCAGCAACGGCGGCGGACAGGCGCAAGGCCAGCCGCGACGCGAGGAGCGCCGCGAAGGCAATCGCGGCGCGCCGCGCGAAGGCCCGCAGAAGGCGCGCGACAATCGCGAGCCGAAGGCTCCGCCCGCGGTGCCGGTCGCACCTGTCGTTCCCGCCGCGGAGGCGCCGGAAAGCGCCCCCATCGTCGCCGCCGAAGTCGATGCGGGGCAAGCCGCCCTGCAAGGCGCGGCCGGCGACGCGCGCGAGGGCGGCAGCCGTCGCCGTCGTGGCCGTCGCGGCCGCGGTGGCGATCGCGCCGATCGCGCGCCCGGTGACGCCCAGGAGGCCGCGCCGAACGTCGCCGACGTGGTGGAGATGGTGTCGGAGTCCGAGGACACGCCGCCCGCGCGTCCCCCTCGCGAGCCGCGCCCTCCCCGCGAGGCGCGTCCGCCGCGCGAGCCGAAGGAGCCGCGTGAGCCGAGGGAGCCCCGCGCCCAGCGCGAGCCTCGCGAGCCGCGTGCCGCCGAGCCGATGCAGGCGGAGCTTCCGGTCGAGCAGGTCACAGCGCCCGCCCCCGCCGCCCCGGCGGTCGAGGCCGCGCCGGCTCCGGTCGCCGCTGCCCCGGTCGCAACGGCGCCCGTAGCGACCGCGCCGCGCGCACCGGTCGCCCCCGCGCCGGTGGTGCCGCCGATCTCGCTCTCGCTGCCGCCCGAGTCGGGCCTCGAGCTCGTGCAGACGCGTCACGTGCCCCCGCCCGTCGAGGAGCCCGAGGCGCCGCGCGCGAAGCGCGTTCGCCCGCCTCGCGCGGAGGTCGCGAGCGAGCCGCTCGAGTTCGTCGAGACGCGCAAGGAGCCGCCGGCCGCGCCCTGACGGTCGAGGGTACGAAGCCAGGCCGGCAGGCCGGCGAAAGGCAAGGGGGCGGGCGCGATGCGTCCGCCCTTTTGCTATACGCTGCCGGCGTGAAGTCGCTCCTCATCGTGTGGCACACGCAGTTCGGCGGCACGTCGCAGATGGCGCAGGCGGCGCGCGAAGGCGCGCAGGACGCGGGCGACGTGCGCGTCGTCTATCGCCACGCGTCGGAGGCGGGGATCGACGACCTTCTCGCGTGCGACGCGCTCCTCATCGCGACGTCGGAGAACTTCGGCTCGCTGTCCGGGATGACGAAGGACTTCCTCGAGCGTGTCTACTACCCGTGCGAGCACGCGGTCGAGGGGAAGCCGTACACCGTGATCGTGTGCGCGGGCACCGACGGCACCGGCGCCCTGTTCCAGACCGATCGCATCGCCACGGGCCTGTCGCTTCGCAAGGTGCTCCCGGGGATCGTGTTCAAGAGCGGCGTCACCGCGCGACCGCAGTCGATACCGCAAGCCACGCTCGACGCGTGCCGGGAGCTGGGCGCGACGCTCGCCGCGGGCCTCGCGGCGGGCATCTACTGACTCGGACGGGGAGCGATGCCCGGCGCGGCGCCCGCAACGACTCGCTTCGAAAATCCGCTTTACACGCGTAATGCG
>JBGAIS010000232.1:0-2442 GCA_044225355.1 Casimicrobiaceae bacterium
GTGCCAGCTTCGGCCGCAGTCGGACATCGCCGTGCTGCCGCTCCTGCCGCCCGACGTGACCGCGGGCGATCCCGCGCGCGACCGCGACGCCGTCAGCATGGAGCGCTACGTCGTGATCCTGTTCGTCGACATCCGCCGCTCCACCGCGCTCCTCGAGCGACGGCTGCCTTACGACGCCGTGTTCCTGCTCAACCACTTCTTCGACGCGGTCGCAGGCGCCATCGTCGAGGCCGGGGGTGCGCCCAACCAGTTCATCGGCGACGGCGTGATGGCGATCTTCGGCATACGCGCCGGCCCGCGCGACGCGTGCCGGCAGGCGCTCGACGGCGTGCGCCTCGCGCGCGAGCGCCTCGCCGAGATGAATCGATCGCTCGCCGACGAGCTCTCGAGCCCCATCGAGGTGGGCTTCGGCGTGCACGCGGGTCACGCGATCCTGGGCGAGATCGGCTACCGCGACCGCTTCCTCCTCACCGCCATCGGCGATACCGTCAACGTGGCCGCGCGCCTGCAGGACCTCACGAAGGCGTACGACTGCACGCTCGTCGTGTCGCAGGAAGTCGCGGACACCGCGGAGGTGGACCTTTCCTCGCAGCCCGCGCACGAGATCGCGGTGCGCGGGCGGCAGGGGTCGCTGCTCGTTCGCGCGGTCTCGTAGCCAGCAAAAAATCGGCCCCGAAGACTGCCGGGGCCGGAGGGGAGGAAGGGACGACGCGCTTCGCTACGGCGTGCCGCGCTTGATCGCGTTGTCGTCGTTGGGCGAGCCCTTGAGGGGTGCGCGAAGGTACGGGAACTCGTTGGCGAAGAACATCGAGCTCACGTACGCGCCATCGGTGTAGTGCAGCGTGCCCGCGGGCGCGTCCGACGCCTTGCAGCCGACCGCGGTGTTCACGCCGGCCACCGTGCACAGCACGCCCATCGCGACGCGCAGCTCGATGTCGACCACGTCGTCGCCGGGGCGACGGCCGTTCGGGAAGCCCGCGTTGTCGCCGCCGAGGACGCCGAGACGGCTCTGCGCGGCGCCCGCCGTCGGCGCGATCGCCGTGTTGAGCCGGACCTGCTCGGACACCACGACGTTCGTGGGCTTGTTCACGCCCTCGACGCCGGTGAGGAACGCCGCCACGAGGTCGGTGCGCGGGAAGTTGGTGGGCGCCTTGACGCCGGCCGCGCCGAACAGGACCTCCAGGAGCGTCGGCAGCGTGGGGTTCGTCACGTAGTCCGCGAACTGCGCGTCGTCCTTGGGCTCGCTCGCGTTGAACTTGTTCTTGTCCTTGAGCCCGATGACCACCTCGTTCACGAGCGGCATGCCGAGCCGCGAGACCTGCACGAGGCTGCCGGTCTGGGCGGTCGGGTCGAGGCCGCTCCCCGGCGCCGCGCTCATCGTGCGCGTGGCCGGCACGCTCGCCGTGGTCCATCCGCCGACGATGGTGCCCTTGCCTTCGGTGAGGCACGCGATGGGGACCTCGAGCACGATCGCGGTCACGTTCGCGTCGCCGAGCGAGTCGACGGTGGCGAACTCGGCCTGCGGCTGCAGCTCGACCGCGGGATACTTGATGTTGACGAGATCGAAGGTCTCGCCCAGGTTGACGACGAATGGATCCTTGCGCTGGCCGACGAACACGCGACCGTTGCCGCAGCCCGGGATGCCGATGTCGTAGATGTGCCGGTTCGCGTACTGGACGTAGTTCGCGATGGTCTTGGTGCCGATGTAGTCGACCGGCTTGTCGAAGCTCGAGCCGCCCGCGGTGAGGTTCGTCACCGTCACCGGCGCGCTCGCGCGCCGCGGTCCTCGCACGAGGCCGATCGTGTACTTCTCGTGCACGTTGAGCGCCGGCGAGTTGCGCGTCGCGACGTCGGCGCTGCCGTTCTGCACGAGCGGGATCGACACCATCTTGCCGCCGACGTTGAACTGGTTGTCGTCGTTGGTCGTCTGGAAGCGGAACTGGAACGTGAGGCTCTCCACCGCGCCGCCGTCGTTGGTGACGTGGATCTCGTACACCGCGTTGGGGTCGAGCTTGAAGTAGTTGGGGCCGCCGTACGGATCCTGCAGCGGCAGGTAGTTGGCGACGATCGTCACGTAGTCCTGCCGTCCCGGCTCGTAGCTCCTGAACATGTAGAAATCGGTAGCGTCCACCTGCGGCTGCGTGGCGATGAACGGCGCCTCGCGATGGCTCGACGCCATCGACGGCGCGGCCCACGCGCCCGCGAGCGCGCCTGCCAGCATGAACGGCACCACGGCACGTCTGAAGGGAATTGCACTCATTGGTCGCACTCCAAAGGATTTTGAACGCGCGCGCGATCCCCGGCCTGTCGCATGGGACTGGAAAGCGGTCCCGATCGGTGGGTGAACCGGACACGTGATGTGATCTACGAGCGCAGCCGGGCGATTGGATGCAGCGCCGGTGCTTTATAGTTCGCGTGCCATGCGCATCCTCATCGTCGAAG
>JBGAIS010000232.1:2465-4894 GCA_044225355.1 Casimicrobiaceae bacterium
CGGCTATTCCGTCGACTGGGTGGAGGACGGCGCCGCCGGCAAGCTGGCGCTCGACACGGCGGCCGACGCGTACGCGCTCGTCATCCTGGACCTCGGGTTGCCCCGAAAGGGCGGGCTCGAGCTCCTGAAGGAGATCCGCCGCGCGGGCAGCAAGGTGCGCGTGCTCGTCGTCACGGCGCGCGACGCGGTGGCGGACCGGGTCGCGGGCCTCGACGCCGGCGCCGACGACTACCTCGTCAAGCCGTTCAGCCTCGACGAGCTCTCCGCGCGCATGCGGGCGCTGCTCCGCCGCGACATCGCGCGCGAGGACAACGTGCTGCGCCACGGCGATCTCTCGCTCGACGCGACCACGCGCACGGTCACGCGCGGCGGCGCCCAGGTGGACCTGTCGACGCGCGAGTTCGCGCTCCTCGCGGCGCTTCTCGAGCGCCCGGGCGCCGCGCTGTCGAAGACGCAGCTCGAGGAGCGGCTGTACGGCTGGGGCGAGGAAGTCGAGAGCAACGCGGTCGAGGTGCACGTGCACAACCTGCGCAAGAAGATCGGCGCGGAGACGATCCGCACGATCCGCGGCGTGGGCTACGTCATCGCGCGTGCCTGACGCGCCATGAGGTCGATCCGCCGCACGCTGCTCGTCTACCTGCTCGCGGGGCTCGCCGCGGTGGCGCTCCTCGCGACGTGGTACACGTACCAGGAAGCGCGAAGCCAGGTGGGCGAGCTCTTCGACCTGCAGTTGAAGCAGCTCGCGTACTCGACGCGCATCGACGACCTGCTCCGCGGCAGGCAGCCGTCGCTGTCCCTGCCGAGCCCGCGTCCGAGCGCCGGCGTCTCGGAGATCGTCACCCAGATCTGGGATCGCGACGGCGTGCTCGTGTACTGGTCGCAGCCCGGCGCGGGATTCCCGGTGCCCGCCACGGAGGGCTACTCGAATGTCCGCCAGAACGGCAAGGAATGGCGCGTGTACACGCACGTCGACGGCACGCACGCGCTGCAGGTGGCGCACGCGCTCGACGAGCGCCAGGAGATCGCGCGCCAGGTGGCGCTGCGCACGCTGCTGCCGCTGGCGGCGCTGATCCCCATCCTCGGCGTTCTCATCTGGTACGCGGTCGGGCTGGGGCTGCGGCCGCTCGATCGCATGTCGCGCGCGGTGGCCAAGCGCCGTCCCGACGCGATGGCGCCCATCGCCGAGGCCAAGGTGCCCGACGAGCTGCGGCCGCTGGCCCAGAGCCTGAACGCGCTCCTCGCACGGCTCGACGAGGCGCTGTCGGCGCAGCGCCGGTTCACGGCCGACGCCGCGCACGAGCTCCGCACGCCGCTCGCGGCGCTCAAGCTGCAGGTCGAGGTCGCGCGGCGATCGCGCGACGATGCGGCCCGCGAGGGCGCGCTCGCGGAGCTCGAGACCGGGGTCGACCGGGCGTCGCACCTCGTCGACCAGCTCCTGACCATGGCGCGGCTGGAGCCCGAGGCGCCCGGGCCCGATGCCGTCCTCGTCGACCTGGCCGCCATCGCGCGCGATGCGGTGGTGGCCCGCGCGGGGCTCGCGGCCGAGCGCTCGATCGACCTCGGCATGGCGCAGGCCTCCGACGTGCCCGTGCGGGGCGACCCGGCGAGCCTCGCGACGCTGGTGGGCAATCTCCTCGACAACGCGGTCCGCTACACGCCGCCCGGGGGACGCGTGGACGTGTCGATCGAGGGGAACCAAGGGGCCGCGCGGCTGTCTGTGGTCGACTCCGGCCCCGGCATCCCGCCCGCGGATCGTGAACGGGTGTTCGAACGGTTCTATCGCGTGCGCATTCCGGGCTCGCCAGCGGGGGAGGTCGGCAGCGGGCTGGGGCTGTCGATCGTCAAGCGAATTGCCGACGCGCACGGCGCAACCGTCGACCTTCGGGAAGGCTCCGAGAGCTCCCACGGGCACGGACTGTCCGTGCTAGTGCAATTCCCCCCGGCGAACCCCTTAGAATAGCGGCCTTTCCGGCCGACCGTCCTCTACCGATGACCTTGGTTTCCTTCACGCGCACGGCGCTTGCCGTCGCGCTCGCGGCCGTTTGCGCCGCTCCCGTCGCGGCCCGCAAGCTGCCCTCCTTCGATGCGCAGGCCGCCGGCGCCAGCGCCGACGTGCCCCGGTTCCTGTGGGCGAAGGACGCCGCCGCGGCCATCGCGGCCTCGCCGCAGCCGCGCGTCGCGACCGACGACGACGAGGCACGCGCGCGATCTCACCTTCGCAGCGTAGCGTCGCTCTACCGATTGAGCGCCGCCGAGATCGCTGCGCTGCCGTTTCGCAACGTGCAGCGCTTTCCCGGCGGAGGCGCGCTCGTCAAGCTCGGCAACCGCGTCGACGGCATCGAGGTGTTCCGCGAGGACGTGAGCGTCATCACCAACGCGAAGGGCGACCTCGTGGCCATCGGCGGCGCGGTCGCAGGCACCCCGCTCGC
>JBGAIS010000233.1:0-5695 GCA_044225355.1 Casimicrobiaceae bacterium
GGGCGCCTCTTTTGCGGGCGCATGGAGCCGGCAGCCGGTATCGCTGCGGTCGGTGCACCGCCACGTGGCGCCGCGAATGCGCCGCGCGACCGACTCCGGATTCGCATGCGGATTGACGATCTGCGTGACCTCGTCGTAGCTCGCGGCGACGCCGGGCGTGCGCACCTGATCGGGAAGGCGGTCGATCTCCGCCACGGCGCGCGTCAACGACTGCAAGCCCACCACCACGCGCACCTCGGATTCGGTGTGCACGCGCGGCGCGCGCGGCGCCTGCGCGATCGCATCGGGGCCGTAGAGCGACGCGAGCCGCATGAGGAGGAGCCGCTGCTCGCGCACGGGCAGGTCGCCGGGCTTCGGAAGCTCGGTGTCCTGCTCGGGCAGCCAGCGCAGGCGCTCGACGATGCGCCCGTACACGGGCGCCGCATCGAGGAACAGGAGGCGCCCGCCGGTCAGCGCGCGGTCGCGCCTGCGCAACCCCGCGGTGCCGGCCAGGTCGACGACGAAGGGCGCGCCTTCCGACGGCGGGGGCGTCAGCGCGAGCGTGGGCGTCCAGTCCTCGAGCTGGCGCGCGACCCACTCGACCTGGTCGGGCGTGAAGTTGCCCGAGTCGAGGCGCATCAGGAGCAACGTCTTCAAGTACTCCTGCTCGAAAGACACGCCCGGCTTCGCGAACGCGCCCACGCCGAAAACGAGCTGCTCGCGCTGCCAGCCGCGCAGCCGCGCGAACTCGTAGAGCTCGTGGAACTCGCGCCACTGCGCGGGAATCCAGTGGCTGTAGCGAAAGAGGCGGTACTTGCCGTCGAGGCCCCGGTAATGCGCGAGGCGCACGATGACCCACGGCAGGATCGCGCGCCAGCGCTTGTTCTCGGAGCGCGGGAAGCCGGCCTTCAGCGCGTGCTGGTACGCCGCGATGAACGCCTTCACGAGGTCGAACACCGAGTGCCACAGCCGGGACTCGATGTTGCTGCTCTTCTGGTAGTTCTGCGCGTACTGTTGAGTGAGCTGCGCGATGATCGGCTCGACGCGTCCGTCGATGCGCAGCAGCGCCTCCACCTGCCCCGGGCCCGCCTCCTTGCGCACGCCCGGAAACGTGGAGACGAGCTCGAGCGCTTCCTTCTGCAGCGTCGCGGCGTCGACGGTCGGCAGCGCGCCGATCCATCGCGCGGCGTTGTTCGCGCTCGCGAGCGGATCCTTGAACGAGCGGATCCACGACAGCATCGGCCGCATCATCGTCGCTCTGCGGGGCTGGCCTCGCATCGACCAGCCTTCAGTGTCCGGCGACGGTCATGCGCGAGACGAGGATCGAGCCCGTGTGGCGCGAGCCGCGCCGGTCGACGTCGTTGCCGACGGCCACGATGTCGCGGAACATGTCGCGCAGGTTGCCCGCGATGGTGATCTCCTCCACCGGGTAGGCTATGACGCCGCCCTCGACCCAGAAGCCCGCGGCGCCGCGCGAGAAGTCGCCGGTGACGGGATTCACGCCCTGCCCCAGCTGCTCCGTCACGAGAAGGCCGCGGCCCATGCGCCGCAGCAGCGCGGCGAGGTCGTCGTCGCCGTGCGAGAGCACGAGGTTGTGGCTGCCGCCGCCGTTGCCCGTGCTCTGCATGCCGAGCTTGCGCGCGCTGTACGAGCCGAGGAAGTAGCCCTGCACGACGCCGTCGCGCACGACGTCGCGGGCGTGCGTCGCCACGCCTTCGCTGTCGAACGGCGCGCTGCCGCGGCCGCGCAGGAGGTGCGGCTCCTCGCGAAGGTGCACGTGCGGCGCGAACACCTGCTTGCCGAGCGAGTCGAGCAGGAACGAAGACTTGCGGTACAGGCTTCCGCCCGACACCGCCTGCACGAAGTAGCCGACGAGGTCCGCGGCTTCCGAGGCCTCGAACAGCACCGGGCACTCGAGCGTGCCGAGCTGGCGGCTGCCAAGCCTGCGCACGGTCCGCTCGCCCGCCATGCGCCCCACCGCCGCGGCGTCCTCGAGATCGGCGGCGGCCCGCGCCGCGGTGTACCAGTAGTCGCGCTGCATCGCGCCTTCCTGCTCGCCGATCACCGAGCAGTCGATGTGATGGCGCGACGTGCGATAGCCGCCCGCGAAGTGGAGCGAGTTGGCGTACACGAACTCCGATTCGCTGCGCGAGACGGTGGCACCCTCGGTGTTGGTGATGCGCTTGTCGACCGCCAGCGCCGCGGCCTCGGCTTCGCGGCCCATCAGGACCGCCTCGTCGACCGTGAGGTCCCACGGGTGATACAGGTCGAGGTCGGGCCACTCGGTGGCGAGGCGCGCGGGATCGGCCAGTCCGGCGGCGGGGTCTTCCGCCGTGTAGCGCGCGATGGCGAGGGCCTTGTCGACCGTGGCCGTGATGGCGTCGGGCGCGAAGTCGGCCGTGCTCGCGTGGCCGCGCCGCTGCCCGACGAACACGGTGACGCTGATCCCCTTGTCGCGGTTGTACGAGATGGTCTCGACCTCGGACTGGCGCACGGTGACGCCCTGCCCCACGCCCTGCGACACCTCGGCTTCCGCGGCGGTGGCGCCGCCGCGCTTCGCGGCGTCGAGGACGGCCCCCGCGACGCGCTCCAGGTCGGCGGTGGTCACGGGGAAGCGGCGCGCGCGATCGACGGCGGGCGCGTCCGGGCTTGCGATGCGGGTGGGACTCATGGATGCCTTGGAAGGGGGGTCGGTTATCATAGCAAAGGGGCCTCGTGCTCACTTGGAGGCGCAAGGCCCGTTCCGCCAGACGAATGACCCGAAACGACGATCCACCCCCGCCCGCCGGCGCGACCCCGGAGGCGCCTTCCAAGACGCGCCGCAAGGCGCAGATGCACGCGCTGCAGGACTTGGGCGAGGCGCTGGTCGCGCTCGACCCCGGCGCAGCTCGCCACGCTCCGGGCTGCCCGAGCGCCTGGTCGACGCCATCGCCGGAGGCGCGGCGCACGCGCTCGCACGAGGGCGTCGCCGGCAGCTCAGTACGTGGGCAAGCTCATGCGCGACATCGAGCCCGCGCCCATTCGCGACGCGCTCGACCGCTTCGCGGCGGGCCAGCCCTCCGATCGCGCGGAGTTCGCCGCCGCCGAGCGCTGGCGCGACGAGCTCATGGCCGACGACGGCGCTCGACCGTTTCGCGGTCGCGCATCCAGACGCGAATCGCGGCGAGATCGCGGAGCTGGTGCGCGACGCGCGGCTGGAGCCGCGACGCGGCGATCCGCCGCATCGTTATCGGCGCTGTTCGCAGATCAGGAAGAACGTCAGCAAGCCGACTCTCGGTCGGCCTGGTGTCCATCTCAGAGCCGCGCGTCGGCAGGCGTGTACGAGGACGAGACTGCAGGCCTCCAGCGAATGGCACCATGGCCGCGCAAGGTCGCCATTCCGCATCACGCAGCAGCTCATCGCGGACGAGCAGGCCCTCATCGAGCGCACCATCGTCGACCTGGTCGACGTGCAGGAGCTGCCACCTCGTGCTCACCACCGGCGGCACCGGGCCGCGCCGCGCCGACATGCGCCGAGCGGCGCTCGTATCGCGCCGCAAGGTGCTGCCGGAGCTGAGCAGATGCGCGCAGTAGGCCTCAAGTACGTGCGCCTACCGCCGTCCTCTCGCGCCAGGTAGGCGTGATCCGCGGCGGCGCGGTCCTCGGCCTGCCGGGCCGAAGCAAGGCCATCAAGGAGACGCTCGACGGCGTCTTTCCCGCGGTGCCCTACTGCATCGACCTCATCGGCGGGCCGTACGTCGAGACGCACGAGGAGGTGTGCAGGGCGTTCCGGCCGAAGAGCGCGCAGCGCCCCGCGGTCGCGTAGGCAGCCGAAGCACGCGTCACGACTCGATCAGGAGCTCCGTGCGCGCCGCGGGCTCCTGCCGGTAGAACTTCGCGAACTGCTGGTACACCGCCTTGTACTCGTGGCGAAGGAGCTGCGGGTCGACGAAGAACACTTCCGACAGCACCGCGAAGAATTCGGCGGGGCTCTCCGCGGCGTACGGGTCGATCGCGGTGCGCTCGCCGCGCTCGACGCGCTTCTGGAAGTGGTCGTACGCGTTCATCATCGTTCGCTTCCAGATGTGCGGCGCCATCTCGGGCGGCAGCGGCGGGCAGCCGTTGGCGGCGCCGTTTCGCATGTCGAGCTTGTGCGCGAACTCGTGGATCGCGAGGTTCATGCCGGCCGCGTCCCAGTCCTGGCTCGCTTCGACGTCGGCCCACGACAGGATCACGGGCCCGCCCTCGACCGCCTCGCCCGCGAGCGGCTCGTCGTTCGTGTGCACCACGCCCGCCTCGTCCTCCCATTCCCAGCCCGGGACGAACTCGTCGGGATAGACGATGACGTTCTCCCAGCCGTCGTAGTACATGAGGTCGAGGTTCAGCACGAGCACGCACGCCTGCAGCGCGATCACCACGCGCTGGCGCGCCGTCACCTCGTGGTCGCGCGCGCCCACGATGCCCTTCGCGTTCAGGAACAGCACCACCTTCTCGCGCAGCCTCGCGAGCTCGGCGTCGGTGTAGATCGCGAGAAAGGGCAGCGACTCGAGCGAGTCGCGCCATAGCCCTTCGGGAATGGCCTGCGTGCGCAGGATTCTCTGCTGGCGCCAGCGCCGGAGGGCCGTCAACATGGCGGGCTCGCGCTACTTCGCGTCGCCGCCGCCCGGCGGGTCGTCGTTGTCGAAGAGCGAGCGCGTCGTCAGCACTCGCTGCGCGTCGGTATCCGGCAGCGCCTCGACGTCGCGGAGCTGGCGCGAGATCGCGCGGCTGCGCACGCCCGTCTCGTCGAGCGTGCGGCTCGCCTGGTCGACCTTGTCCTTGGCGCGCGCGATGTGGTCGCCCAGCTTCGCGAACTCCGTCTTCACCGCGGCCAGCACGCGCCACACTTCGTTCGATCGCTGCTCGATCGCGAGCGTGCGGAAGCCGAGCTGGAGGCTGTTGAGGAGCGCCAGGAAGTTGGTCGGGCCGACGAGCGTGACGCGATGCTCGCGCTGGAGCATGTCCGCGAAGCCGGGGCGCGCCATCATCTCGGCGTAGAGCCCCTCGGTGGGGACGAACAGCACCGCGAAGTCGGTGGTGAACGGAGGCGCCACGTACTTCGCGCGGATCGTCTTCGCTTCCATGCGCAGGCGATCGGCGAGCGTCTTGCGCGCGACGTCGGCGCCCGGCATGTCCGCGCGATCGAGCGCCGCCTGCAATCGCTGCCAGTCGTCGAGCGGGAACTTCGCGTCCACCGGCAGCCAGCACGGCTGCGCGTCGCTGCCGCGCCCCGGAAGGCGGATGGCGAACTCCACGCGCTGCCCGCTGCCGGGGATGGTCTCCACGTTGGTCGCGTATTGCTGGGCCGTGAGGACATCGGCCAGGAGCGCCGCGAGCTGCACCTCGCCCCACGTGCCTCGCGACTTCACGTTGCCGAGCACGCGCTTCAAATCGCCCACGCCCGTCGCGAGCGCCTGCATCTCGCCCAGGCCCCGGTGAACCTGCTCGAGCCGCTCCGACACGATTCGAAACGACTCGCCCAGGCGATGCTCGAGCGTCGCCTGCAGCTTCTCGTCGACGGTCGCGCGCATCTGATCGAGCTTCGCCGAGTTGTCGCTTCGCAGCACGTCGAGGCGATGCTCGACCGTCGCGCGCACGGACTCCATGCGCTGCTCGTTCGACAGCGTGAGCTTCGCGAGCTGCTCGCCGAAGCGGCCGAGCGAGGTTGCGACCTCGCCGCGAAGCGCGCCGGCCGACT
>JBGAIS010000234.1:0-4841 GCA_044225355.1 Casimicrobiaceae bacterium
CGCGTGCCAGCAGAACTCGGCGGCGCCGAGCGCGCCCCACGCGATGCCGTAGCGCGCGCTGTTGAGGCACGTGAACGGGCCCTTCAAGCCCTGCACGTTCGGCAGCATGTTCTCCTCGGGCACGAACACCTCGTCCATCACGATCTCGCCCGTGACCGACGCGCGCAACGAGAACTTGCCCTCGATCTTGGGCGTGGAAAGGCCCTTCATGCCCTTCTCGAGGATGAACCCGCGGATGATGCCCTGGTCGTCCTTGGCCCACACCACGAGGACGTCCGCGATGGGGGCGTTGGTGATCCACATCTTGGCCCCCGAGAGCTTGAAGCCGCCCGGCGCGCTTCGCGCGCGCGTCTCCATCGAGCCGGGATCGGAGCCGTGGTTGGGCTCGGTGAGCCCGAAGCAGCCGATCCACTCGCCGGACGCGAGCTTCGGCAGGTACTTGCGGCGCTGCTCCTCGCTGCCGAACTCGAAGATCGGAAGCATCACGAGCGAGCTCTGCACGCTCATCATCGACCGGTAGCCGGAGTCGACGCGCTCGACCTCGCGCGCGATGAGCCCGTAGCAGACGTAGTTGAGACCTGCCCCGCCGTACTCCGCGGGCAGCGTGGCGCCGAGGAGCCCGAGCGCGCCCATCTCGGGGAAGATCGACGGGTCCGAGGTCTCGTGCCGGAACGCCTCCTTCACGCGCGTCATGAGGCGCTCCTGGGCGAACGCGTGCGCGGTGTCGCGCACCATGCGCTCGTCCTCGGTCAATTGCTGGTCGAGCAGCAGCGGGTCGTCCCACTTGAATTCCGCTTTGGCGGGACGCAGTCGATCGGGGGCATTCATGGGCTTTCCTCCTGGCAGCCTTGCATTATGACGCACGCCATCATCCGAACGGACGATGGCCCTCGCGTGCCCGCCGTCGCTAGCCTTCCTCGCACGTCGTCGACAGGAAGGCCGCCATGCATCGCGGATTCACCCTCATCGAGATCCTCGTGACGCTCGCCCTCGGCGGGCTGCTCCTCATGCTGTCCGTGCCGGTCTACCACGGGTGGATCGCGGACCAGCGCGTCATGAACCACGCCCGTCTCCTCGCGGGGACCATGAACATCGCTCGCACCGAGGCCATCAAGCGCGGCCACCGCGTCAACCTCTGCAAGTCGGGCGACGGCCGGCAGTGCGCCACCGGCGGCGGCTGGGACCAGGGATTCCTCATGCACGACGACCCCGACGCGAGCGGATCGGTCGACGGCGCCGACACCGTGATCCGCGCCGAGCCGCGCGCGCAGGACATCCGGGTCTCGGCCAACCGCCCGCTGGCCGACTATGTCTCGTACAACGCCCTCGGCCAGGCGCGGATGCGCAGCGGCGCCCTTCAGATGGGCACGTTCACCGTGTGCAAAGGCGGCCGGCGGGCGGTGGAAGTCGTGCTCGTAGCCACCGGAAGGGTCCGCATCGAGCGAATCAAGGACATTTGCCCATGATTTCCCAGTCCCGCGGGGCTTGCGGCCGGCGTGCATTCGTGGCAAACAAGCCGCAGCGCACCCAGGGCCGGTCGCATCGGATTTTGCCAACTCGGGGCGCGTGGCGCGGCGACCGTCCATTCCCGAAGTCGCGCCACTAGTCGGGGGTGCATTGCGCGCTTGCGGCGCCCCTCCTAGGATGCGCACGTCCACAAGAGGGATCGCCCATGCTTCGCGCCCACGCCCCACGTCACGCCGGCTTCACGCTGATCGAGCTCATGATCGTGCTCGTGATCCTGGCCATCCTTGCGGCCATCGCGTTGCCCAGCTACCAGGAGTACATCATGCGCGGCCGCCTCATGGACGCGCACGCGCGGCTCGCCGACCTTCGCGCGCAAATGGAACGGTACTACCTCGATCACCGGACGTTCCAGTACAACGCCACCACGACGTGCGGCATCGACGACCCCGCCATCAACATGACGTCGACGTATAACGCCGACGGCGGGCGCAGCTTCGACTTCTCCTGCTCCGCCGGCACGGGCACCACGTACCTCCTGACCGCCACCGGGCGCGCGGCCAAGGGGATGACGAGCTTCACGTTCACCGTGAACCAGGCCAACGCGCGCACCTCTGCCGGCCCCTCCGGATGGACGTCGGCCTCGTGCTGGTTCGTACGCAAGAACGGAGACTGCTCGTGACGCACCGCATGCGCGGCTTTTCGCTCATCGAGCTGATGGTCGCCATGTCCATCGGCGTGCTGCTCATCGTGCTCGCGCTGCCGAGCTACTCGTCCTGGCTCGCCGACAACCAGGTCCGCGCCGCGGCGCAGTCCATCGCCGGCGGCATGCGCCTCGCGTATGCCGAGGCCATCAAAGGCAACCATCAGGTGGAGTTCGTGCTCGACCCCACCACGGGATCGGGCGGATGGCAGGTCAAGAACGTCGACGACTCCGTGGTGCACGGCCAGGAGAGCTTCGGCGACGGCGCCAAGATGGCCGCCTTCGCGGTCACCCCTTCGGGCGCCAACATCGTCACCTTCACCGGGCTCGGCATGGTCGCGGCCGCCAACGCGGACGCGAGCGACGTCCTCACCGGGGTGCAGGTGACCTACTCCGTATCGGGCTCCACGCCTCGCAAGCTCGCGGTGCTGGTGGGCGGCGGTCGCACGGGCATCAAGATCTGCAACCCGGACGAGACCAACACCTCGTCGACGATGTATTGCCCGACGTAAGCCATGGGTCGCCCCTTCCGCCATCCCTCTCCGCAGCGAGGCAGCTTCCTCCTCGAGGCGCTCGTCGCGATCCTCATCGTCGCGCTGGGCGTGCTCGGGCTCGTGGGCCTGCAGGCGCGCGCGATGCAGGACACCGACGAGAGCCAGTTCCGCGGCCAGGCAGCGTTCCTGACCAACGACATCATCAGCCAGATGTGGACCGCGAACCAGACGACGATGAAGGCCAACTTCGAGAACAACGCCGTCGCAAGCTCGCCGTACGGGCAGTTCAAGACGCTCGTGCACCAGCGCCTGCCGGGGGCGAGCGACCCCAACGTCGTCATCACGGCCCGTCCGGCGGGCGGCTTCGACGTCAACGTAACGCTGCAATGGAAGCCGCCGTCCTCGGCGCTCACCCACCAGTACCAGTCGTTCGCCGTCGTGGGGCTCAACTGATGCCGCGCCGCCTTCCGCCGTCGTTCCGCGCCGCGATCCAGTCCGGCGCGAGCCTCATCGAGGTCCTGGTCGGCCTGCTGATCGGCATGGTCGTGGTCGCAGTCATCTACAACACGCTCATCGTGGCGGAGACGTACCGCCGCAACACGACGGGCCTGTCCGACGCCCAGGTCACGGGCCAGCTCGCGCAGTACCTCATGGGCCGCGAGATCGCCACGGCGGGCGGCGGGTTCATGGCGTACACCGGCATCGACGTGCTCGCGCGCTGCGCCGACTGGCACCTGCGTCCCATCCCGGTGCTCATCACCGACAGCGGCAATGTGAACACGAGCGACTCCATCGCCGTTTTCTACAGCAACGCGACGCGCGTCGTGCACCCGGTGCGCTTCTCGGCGCTGGCGACCTACCCCGCGCCCTACCCGGTCGAGAGCCCCAACGGCTTCAAGACCGGCGACTGGATCATCGCCGCCAACGCGACCAACTGCACGCTGGGCCAGGTCACGGGCATCACGCAGTACCCGTCGGGCGACCCGTACCCGCCGGCGGGCGACGGCGGCAAGGTCCTCCTCGCGTATTCGCGGAAGTCGGGGCCGGCGTCCAACTACGACACGGGGTCGCGCGTCGTCAATCTTGGCCAGGACGTCGCGCGGACGATCTACAGCGTGGACGCCACCAAGGCGCAGCTCCAGTCCGCCACCGACAACCCGGCGGTCGCTGCCGTGACGTCGCCTCTCGCGCAGAACGTCGTGCTCCTGAAGGCGCAGTACGGCATCGACACGACGAACACGGGCGTGGTCGATTGCTGGACCTCCGCGGTCACCGCCGGATGCGGCGGCGACTACTCGGCCACCAACCTCAAGGCCGATCCCGCGCCTGGCGGCATCGCGGGACTCATCCGCAACGTGAAGGCAGTGCGGGTCGCGGTGGTCGTGCGCAGCGAGGACGTCGCGAAGGAAGAGACGATCAGCGCGCAGGACAAGGGAAGCGTCGACCTCAAGAACCAGACCGCGTGGCTCTTCAACTGCGCGGCCAACGACGCCACGTGCCAGGGGCGCATCCAGATCGACAACACGGTGCTGCAGGACTACGGCCGATACCGGGTGTACGAGGCAACGATCCCGCTGCGCAACACCATCTGGAACTACAAATGACACGCCGCATTCGTTCCCATCGCCCGCCGGGCGGCGCGCACCGCCAGCGCGGCGTCGTCCTGTTCATCGCCCTGGTCGCCATGGTGATCCTGAGCCTCGCCGCGGTCGCGCTCTTGCGCTCGACCGACGTCGGGACCTCCGCCAGCGGCAATCTCGCCACCAAGCAATCGACGCTCGGCCCCATCAACTGGGCCATCGAGAACGCCATCGACGCGGTCTTCTCGGGCGGTCCCGGATCGATCGCCGACGTCTACAACAACGACCTCACCAAGAATTACTACGCGAACCTCCAGTCGGGCGAGAAGCCCAATGGCGTCCCGGGCATCCTCTACGGGCCGAAGGCATCGATGACCTACCCGACGACGTTCCAGATGCACGACGACGGCCCCGCGACGGGCATCGATCCGCTCTATGAAGTGCGCTGGGTCATCGAGCGCATGTGCCAGGGCGTGGGTCCGGCTCCGGGACCTTTCACCGGCGACCCGCTGACCCCCGACGGCCTCAAGGCCTGCGACATGCTGCCGCCGAAGGTGTCGAGCGCCGGCACGGCCATGGAAGAGCGCCCCAACGTGCCGC
>JBGAIS010000010.1:0-43234 GCA_044225355.1 Casimicrobiaceae bacterium
CTCGTGCTGCGGCCGGAGGCGATCGCGCTCGTGCCCGCCGCCGACGCGAAGGTCGTGGCCACCGTCACGTCGCGCACGTTCCTGGGCGAGAAGATCGAGTACGCGTTGCAATGCGCGGGCATGTCGCTCCTCGCCGTCCGTCACAGCATCGCGTCGGGCGTCCCCGGCGACCCGGGCGCGTCCGTGGGGCTGCGCATCGCCGACGACGCCCTCGCCATCCTCCCGGAGAGCACGTCATGAAATGCATGCGACTTTTCGCGCTCGCCTTCGCGGCGTGCGCAACCCTCGCGACCGCCGCGCCCGCCGAGATGCACGGCAGCGCCGACACGTTCTCGGCGCCCGGCGCGAAGATGGCGTGGGCCATCGCGCGGGGCGCGAGCGAGGCCGACACCTTCGTCGTGGTTCGCGTGTCGGTCGACCCCGCGAAGTATCCGTGGATCGCGGTGGTGGGCGTCGACCCGTTCACCAAGGGGCGCCTCGTGCGGCAGAAGGCGACGTCCGTGCCCAACATGCTCGACGTGCGCATCGCGCGCTCGACGGTCGGCGACTACCCGAACACCGACTTCCAGTTCTTCGCATCGGAGGCCGACGCGCGCGCCGGCACGCCCGCCCTGGTGGTCTTCTACCATGGCGTGCCCGACACCGCGCCGGAGTTCACGAACGAGGCGCAGCTCGACGTCTATCTCCTTCAACGCCTCACGTCGCTCAAATGAATCGCCGCGAGCTCGCGCGCATCATCGACCACTCGGTGCTGAAGCCCGAGTCGACCGCCCGCGACATCGAGTCGGGCGCGGAGGTGGCGCGGCGCTGGCACGCGGGCTACTACTGCGTGCAGCCGTGCTGGGTGCCTCTCGCGGCGTCATGGCTTGCCGGCACCGACACGCGCGTGATCACCGTCGTGGGATTTCCGCACGGCTGCGATCGACCGGACGTGAAGGCGCGCGCCACCGCGCTGGCCATCGCCGACGGCGCATGCGAGATCGACACCGTGATGCACTACGGCGCGCTCTTGGGCGGCGATGCCGCGAGCGTCGCGACGGACATCGCGGCGGTCGTGCGCGAGGCGGGCGCGATCCCGGTGAAGGTGATCCTCGAGACCGCCACGCTCACCGATGGACAGAAGCGCCTCGCGTGCCGCCTCGCGGCCGACGCGGGCGCCGCGTTCGTGAAGACGTCGACGGGTTTCCATCCCGCGGGCG
Source organism: Casimicrobiaceae bacterium (assembly GCA_044225355.1). GTDB lineage: Bacteria > Pseudomonadota > Gammaproteobacteria > Burkholderiales > Casimicrobiaceae > VBCG01. The sequence continues at coordinate 1,200 of JBGAIS010000010.1, forward strand.
GCGCCACCGCCGCCGACATCGCGCTCATGCGCGCCGAAGTGGGGCCGCAGATGGGGGTGAAGGCGTCGGGCGGCATACGATCGCTCGCCGACGTGCGCGCGATGCTGTCGGCGGGGGCGAGCCGCATCGGCGCGTCCGCGACCGCGGCGATCCTCGAAGCCCTGCCCGACTGAAACGCGTCAGAACGCGACGTTCGCGCCGCCCTTGAGCTGCAGGATCTCGCGCGCCTCGTCGGGCGTGGCGACCGCGAGGCCCAGGCCCTCGACGATCCGGCGCACCGCGGTGACCTGCGAGGCATTCGACGGCGCGAGCGCGCCCGCGCCGATCCACAGGCTGTCCTCGAGCCCCACGCGAACGTTGCCGCCCATCGCGGCGGACATCGCCGCGATCGGAAGCTGGTGCCGCCCGGCGCCGAGCACGCTCCACCGATACTGGTCGGCGAAAAGACGATCGGCCGTACGCTTCATGTGGCCGACGTCGTCCGGATGCGGTCCGATGCCGCCCAGGATGCCGAACACGCTCTGGATGAAGAGCGGCGGCTTGACGATGCCCCGCTCGAGGAAATGGTGCGCGGTGTACAGGTGCCCGATGTCGTAGCACTCGATCTCGAAGCGCGTGCCGTTGTCCGCGCACGACGTGAGGATGTACTCGATGTCGCGGAACGTGTTGCGGAACACGCGCGCGTCGGAGGTCTCGAGGTACTCGCGCTCCCAGTCGAAGCGGAATTCCTTGAAGCGCTTGAGCATCGGGTAGAGCCCGAAATTCATCGAGCCCATGTTGAGCGACGCGACCTCCGGCTTGAGTTGAAGCGCGGGCTGCAGGCGCTCCTCGATCGACATCGTCGCCGCGCCGCCGGTGGTGAAGTTGACCACGACGTCGCTGCGCCGCCGGATCTCGGAGGCGAACTCGCGGAACAGCGCGGGATCCTGCGTCGGGCGGCCGTCCACCGGGTCGCGCGCGTGGAGGTGCACGATGGCCGCGCCTGCCTCCGCTGCCCCCACCGCGGCGTCCGCGATCCCGCGCGGCGTGACGGGCAGGTGCGGGGACATCGAGGGCGTGTGGATCGAGCCCGTGATGGCGCAGGTGACGATGACTTTCTCGGATCGGCCATGTCGCTCTCCGTGGGGAACAGGCGTTGCGTGCTGCGCCGTCGATACCGGGGACGAGCGAAGCAAGCTTCGCCGCCGGCCTGCGAGCGTATCGACTGGAAGGGACGCTAGAATACCGCGATGGACCTCGCGATCGCAGGCTTGCGTGTGCTCGTGACGGCCGGCGCGTCCGGGATCGGGCTCGCCACGGTGGAGGCGTTCCTGCGCGAAGGCGCACGCGTCCACGTGTGCGACGTCGACGAGCGCGGCCTCGGCGCGCTGCGCGATCGCGCGGGCACGACGACGTGCGACGTCTCGGATGCCGCATCCGTCGATCGCCTCTTCGACGACGCGCAGCGAACGCTCGGCGGCCTCGACGCGCTCGTCAACAACGCGGGCATCGCCGGGCCCACGGCGCCCTGCGAGGACGTTGCCCTCGCCGATTGGGAGCGCACGCTGGCCGTCAACCTGACGGGCCAGTTCCTGTGCGCCCGCCGGGCCATCCCGTTCCTGCGGCAGAGCGCCCGCGCAAGCATCACGAACCTCTCCTCCGCCGCCGGCCGCTTCGGATTCCCCAATCGCAGCCCGTACGCCGCGTCGAAGTGGGGCGTGATCGGCTTCACGAAGTCACTGTCGATCGAGCTCGGACGCGACGGCATCCGGGTCAACGCCATCTGCCCGGGCTCCGTCGCGGGCGAGCGCATCGACCGCGTGTTCGCGAACAGGGCCGCGCTGCGCGGCGTCGCGGTCGACGTGGTGCGCGACGAGGCGCTCGAGAGCACGTCGCTGCGGCGGCTCGTGACAGCGCAGGACGTCGCGAATGCGATCGTCTTCCTGGCCTCGCCGCTCGGGGCGAACATCTCGGGGCATGCGCTGCCGGTCGACGCCGACACGCAGGCGCTGGTGTAGGAAGGCTGCGCGGTTGCCGCGTTGGGCTCGATTCGCTCGCCGACCGGGCCGGGGGGTTTCAAGCGTAACGCGTGACGGGGCGACGAGGGGCGAGCGTCGCGGAAGCCGTCAGCGCCGGGCGGCCGGCGGCTGCCATGCGCGCCCCATTGCACCCGGCTGCCGCGTGCGCCGGATAGCCCCCACGAAGCGGATTTGCGCGACGCGAGGTGCGGCGCGAACCCTTGCATGACGCGAGGCGCGGCGCGAACCCGTTGCTACGCCTTTCCCGTGCGCGAGCTAGAGCCGCAGCGGCGCGTCACTGCGGCGCGTCGCGGTCGTCACGAGGTCGAGCCCCGTGTCCTTGCGCAATCGTCGCGCGCGCTTGAGGATTTCGGCCGAGGGCACGTCGATCGCGTCGCCCGCAGCCGCCAGCAGGACCACGTTGCCGCTCGTGCACACGGGCAGCGCCGTCGCGCGTCCTTCGAACGCCGCCTGGAGGCGATCGAGGCTGCCGCGGTAGCCGTGGTTGCGCGTGAGGAGGTTGGCGGCGAGGACGCCGCGGTCGGTCAGGTGCGCCTGCGCGTTGCAGTAGAACGGCAGCATGTCCAGCACACCGGTGCGGCCTTTCGCGTCATACCCGTCCACCAGGATCAGGTCGAAGTCGTGATCGCAGGCGACGAGATAGTCCGCGCCGTCGCCTATGGTGATGCGAAAGCGCGGGCCTTCGGTCGGGAGCTTGAAGTGATGGCGCGCCGCGGCGATCACGCTCGGGTCGATCTCGACGATCGTCTGCGCCGCCCGCGGCCGGTGCTTCGTGAGGAAGCGCGCGAGCGACCCCGCGCCGAGCCCGATCTGCAGCACGCTCCGCGGCCACCCCGCGCCCGGGCGCAGGAGAAGCGGGAACATCATGTCGCGCGTGTACTCGAGCTCGAGCGCGTTGGGCCGCGCGATGCGCATCGCTCCCTGGATCCACCTCGACCCGAAGTGGAGGTAGCGGACGCCGTCCTCTTCGCTGACGTCGATCGACACGGCGGTCACGCTTGCGAAATGGGGTCAGACCCCATCAATCGGCTGCCGGAATGCCGGAAATGGGGTCAGACCCGATTTTATTTCGCTTGAAATATCAGTCGTAAATAATTGAAATAACCTGGTTATTTCACGAAGTCGAGAAATGGTGCCAGGTCTGTAATGGGGTCTGACCCCATTTCGCCGTGGCCGGAGGTCACGGCAGCGCGAACGCGACAACCGAGTCGCCGAAGCCCCCGAGCGCCCCGTGACCGCCAGCGGCGATGACGACGAACTGGCGGCCGCCCGATTCGTACGTCATCGGCGTCGCCATGCCGAACGCCGGCAGGTGCGCCTCCCACACCTTCACGCCGGTGGCGAGGTCGAAGGCGCGGATCTTCTTGTCCATCGTCGCCGCGATGAACACGAGCCCGCCCGCCGTGACGATGGGCCCGCCGATGTTCGGCGACCCCCACGATTCGAACGTGTAGAACGGTCCCTTCTTGACTTGCCCGAGCGGCACCCGCCAGCGGATCTCGCCCGTCGCGAGGTCGATGGCCGACAGCTCGCCCCACGGCGGCGGGTTGCACGGCACGCCGAGCGGCGACATGAGGATCTTGCGGCGCATCCCGTACGGCGTCCCGCGCTGGGCGGTCGCCTGGTCGTCCGGGTGCGCTTTCGCGACCGCCTCGAAGTCCGCGCGCGGCACGACCTGCGCCATGCCGACGAGGTTCATCGTGTTGGCGACGAGCAGGTTGCTCACCGGGTCGTAAGCCACGCTCCCCCAGTTGCTGCCGCCGCCGAACAGCGGGAACACGACGGCTCCGCGCTCGGACGGCGGCGTGTAAAGCCCGTCGTTGTCGAGCGCGGCGAGCATCCCGCGGCAGGCGCGCGTATCGAAGTAGAGCATGCCCCAGGCATCCTCCGCCTTGATCTCCTGCCTCGCGATCGGCCGCGGAAGCGTCGGCACCGGCTGCGTGGACGACGTCACCTCGCCCTTGACGGTGCTGCGCGGCGCCGGTCGCTCGATCACGGGAAAGAGCGGCGCGCCCGTCTCGCGGTCGAGGACGAAGACGAACCCCATCTTCGTCGCCTGCGCCACCGCGTCCTTGGCGGCGCCGTCGCGGCGGATGGTCACGAGCGCGGGCTGCGACGCGAGGTCGTAGTCCCACAGGTTGTGGCGAAGGGTCTGGAAGTGCCACACGCGCTCGCCCGTTCGCGCGTTGAGCGTGACGACGGCCGTCGTGTAGGGCATCTGCGCCGCGCGCTCTCCGCCGAAGTAGTCCGGGCTCGGGCTCGACGTGGGAAGCATCACGAGTCCGCGCGCGACGTCGACGCTGATCGGGGCCCACGTGTTCGCCGCCCCGGTCTTCTCGGCGAGCGCGGCAGGGATGGGGTCCCACGACCACATGAGCGCACCGGTGCGCGCGTCGAACGCGCGAACGAGCCCGTGCGGCATGTCGTTGCGAACGTTGTCGCCGATGGCGCTGCCCGTGATGACGAGGTCCTCGAACACCACGGGCGGGGAGCTCAGGCTCACCTGACCTACGCCGAAATTCGCGAGGGCGTTCAAGTCCACCGTGCCGCCTTTGCCGAACCCCTCGCAGGCGCGCCCGCTGCGCGCGTCGATCGCGATGAGGCGGCCGTCGATCACGCCCTCGAAGATGCGACGCGCGCACGGCTCGCCGGCGACCGCCTTGTCGTCCGTCCATGCGGTGACCCCGCGGCAACGGAGCGCCGCACCGTCCGTCTTGCGCGTCTCGTTCTTCTTCGAGATCTCCACCTTGGGATCGAACGTCCAGCGCGCGACCCCGGTGCGCGGATCGAGCGCGATCACGCGGTTGTACGGGGAGCAAAGGTACAGCGTATCGTCGAAGAGGATCGGCGTCGCCTGGAACGACGTCGCGCTGATCGAGCCCTTGCCGTCCGACACGTCGCCCGTGTGGAACTCCCAGGCCTTGCGCAGCGACCCCACGTTGGCGGTCGTGATTTGCGCCGCGCGCGAATAGCGGGTGCCGCCCGCGTCGCCGCCGTAGCTCGGCCAGCCCGCAGGTCCCTCCTGCGCGCAGGCACTCGCCGCGGCGATCGCGCACGCGAGCCCTGCGATGCCCCATCGCCCCATCGTCTCCCCTGCATTTTCCCTTCGGCCGCGTACCTTAGCCTGCGTGCGGCGGCTTTGAAAAGACGGGAGCCCTATGCTATTGTCATAGAAGGATGAAGCTCCGCACGCTGCTCGCCGATCGCACGTACTACGGCCTCGAGCCCAAGCGGCTGCGCGACGCGACCGGCCGCGCGCTGTCGCGCGTCGTCGGCCTGCCGCCCGAGCGCGCCCGCGTCAGCGCCACCAATATCCGCCACGATTTCTCGCTCGACACCGTGCAGGGCGAGGCGCTGCTGAAGGAGCTCGTCTCGAGCGGGCTCCTCGAGCCGCCGTCCGACACGCAGCCGGGCTATCGCCTGCGACGCGGCTTCTACGAGCTCGCCGGCGCGCGCATCGTCGAGCCGCTTCCGAGGGCACGCGCCAAGCAGATCCTCTCCGAGGCCTGCGCGCTCGCCGAGAGGATCAACGAGGTCGACGTCCACAACCCGCTGTACATCGACTGCTTCGCGGTGTTCGGCGACTACATGAGCCGCGAGCACAAGCTCGAGGACTTGTGGCTCGGCGTGGCCGTCGACCTGCGCCCACCGTCGAGGCGAATGCGCTTCGGGCGCTCGATGCGCAAGTCCGAAGGCGCCGAATCGATCCGCGGCGCGTTCAAGGATCTCTCCTCGTTCGTGCACGTCCGCCTCGTGACCGACGTGCGCACGCTGCCGCGTCCTTACAGCGTCGTCTTCGAGTCGCGCATCGCGTTGGGCTGAGCATTAAGTAGGGTCGGAGTCGACTTATTGAGCATTAAGTAGGGTCGGAGTCGACTTAATTGTGAGCATTAAGTAGGGTCGGAGTCGACTTAATTGGTGCGTCCGGCCATCGCGCCGCTCATGCGCAAATAAGTCGACTCCGACCCTACTTAACCGGCGAGAGCGCTCCGCTCGGGATGCGCGAGTAGCTCGCGCAGTCGCGCGCCACCGGCCCCATCGCGGGCACCACGAGCCACCGCTCGAGGACGCCCTCGCAGCGGAACCCCGCCTTCGCGAGCACGCGACGCGCGCCGACGTTCTCCATGTCGCACGCGGTCCCGATGCGCTGCACGTCGTCGTGCGTCTCGATCCACGCGACGACCGCATCGAGCGCCTGCGTCGCGAGTCCGCGGCCCTCGTGTGCTTTCGACAAGCCGAAGTGCACCTCGGCGACGTGTCGCTCGCGAATCAGCACGAACGTGCCGATGGCCTCGTTCGATGCGCCATCGGCGACGATCCAGGCGAAGCGACCGGAGCCGTCGTCCCATCTCGCGTCGCACCACGTGGACACGAAGCGCGCGGTGTCCGCGACGCACCGATGCACGCCGCGCGCCAGGAACCGCGAGCGCTCCTCGGAACCCGTGTAGCCCTCGAACAGCGGCGCGGCGTCGGCGGGCGCTCCGCGTCGCAGCCGCAGGCGTTCCGTTCGAATGTCGATGGGCCGCATGTCGATCGCCGCGTCGTCCGCGCCGGCGCGCGCTACGTCTCCGTCCCCTGTAGCCTGGCGGCCTCGCGCTGCGCGTCGCCCACCATGCCGCCGCCGTGGGGGAACCATCGCCACCCCATCAGGAACACCGCGGCGAGAAGCGCGATGGCCACCGACAGCGCGACGCGTATGCCCTGGACGAAGTCGCGCTCCGCGGCCGCGACGACGGCGTCGCGCGCGGGATGCTTCGCCGCCAGCGGACGGCGCGGCGCCACCTCGGCGACGTGCGCGCGCGGGTTGGCGCTCGCGACGATCTCGCTCGCCACCGCGGCCCGCTCGCGCGCATCCGGAATGGCGGCCGCGAGGTCGGCCTCGAGCGTGGCGGCGAGCCACGCCGCCAGCACCGATCCCAGCACCGCGAAGCCGATGGTCGATCCGATCGCGCGCTGCGCGCTCATGATGCCGGACGCCATGCCCGCGCGCTGCGGCGGCACCGACGTCATCGCGATCGTCGTGATGGGCGTGAGGCAGAGCGCGCCGCCGGCGCCGCACATCCCGAGGCCCACCATCACCACCGCCACGTTGGCGTGGCCGCCGACGGCGAGCGCGACCAGTCCGCACATGAGCGACGCGAGGCCCGCGAGAATCGGCAGGCGCGCGCCGTAGCGCCCGACGAGCCGCCCCACGAGCGGCGACACGAGCGTCACCGTCGCGCTGAACGGCAGGATCATGAGCCCCGTCTCCTCGGGCGAGTAGCCGCGCACGTTCTGCAGGAACTGCGTCGTGAGGAGCAGCATGCCGTACACCGCGAAGAACACCGAGCAGATGGTGCCGATCGCGAGCGCGTAAGCCGAGTCGCGAAAGAGCGAGACGTCCATCATGGGATCGGCGGCGCGCCGCTCGAGCCACACGAACACGGCACCGCCGGCGACCGCGACCGCGAAGAGCGCGAGGATCGGCGCGGACGTCCACCCCGCCCTCGGGCCCTCGATGACTGCGTACGCGAGCGCGCCCACGGTGATCATGAACAGCGCTTGCCCCGGGACGTCGAGCGTGCGCGGGCGCTCGTCGCGCGACTCGGCGACGAAGCGCAGCGTGAGCACGACGACGACGATACCGACCGGCACGTTCACGAGGAAGATGCTGCGCCAGCCCAGGTGCTCGACGAGGAGGCCGCCGAGCGTCGGCCCCACCGCGGTGCCCACGCTCGCGATCGCCGTCCAGATGCCGATCGCCCGCGCCTTCTGCCTGGGATCCGGGAACGCCGCGCTGACGAGCGCGAGCGACGTGACGTTGGCGGTGGCCGCGGCCACGCCCTGGACGCCGCGCGCGACGTTCAGCACCTCGAGCGACGGCGCGAGACCGCAGGCGATCGACGCCAGCGTGAACACCGCGATGCCGGCCACGTACATGCGCCGGCGTCCGTGGAGGTCGGCGAGCGTCGCGGCGGTCATGATCGCCACCGCCATGCCGAGGCTGTACGCGGCGACCACCCACTGCAGTCCCGCCTCGCCGACCTTGAAGTCGTCCTGGATCGCGGGCAGGCCGACGTTCACGATCAGCGCGTCCAGGAAGATCATGAAGAGGCCGAGCCCCGTCGCCAGGAGCGTTGCGCGTTGCGTGCGATCCATCGGCGTCGGCCTTCAGTATGATGGCGGCCGTGCGTCGCGCCGCGATAGGCTCACGATGATACGTCATCGATCCCGCCGCTTGCTTCCGTCCACCTTGCCGCCCCCGAGCCTTCCGCCCTCCGCACGCCGGTTCGCGCGCCGCGATCCGCGCCGGACGCCGCTCGCGTGGGCCACCGCCTTGCTCGGCGCGTGGCTTGCGTGCGCTGCGCCCGTCGGCACGGCCGCCGCGCAGACGGTCGGCGTCGCCACGTGGAATCTCAACTGGCTGATGGACGAGCCCGCGCATGCGCGCTGGGTCGCCGCATGCGCGAAGCTCGCGTGGGCGAAGGGCGCGTCGCCGGAAGGCCTCCCCTATTGCGACGTGCACAACGGCATGGCGTTCCCGCCGGAAGCGTGCGCGTCCGCGCGCGACGGCTGGCCGCTCGCCTCGCGCTATCCCGCCGATCACCCGTGCCGCGACACCGCGGACCTCGCGACGTGGCCCGCGTACGTCCGCAAGCTCGATGCGCTGCGCGCCATGTTCCGCCGCCTGGAGGCGACGGGCGTGCGCCTCGTCGCCGTGCAGGAAGTGTTCGACGCAGGCGCCGTGCGGGCCATCCTTCCGCCCGGCTGGCGCGTGGCCACCACGCGCGAGCAGCGCGGCGCGCCGGACATCGCGCAGCACGTGGGCGTCGCGTGGCACGAAAGCCTACGCGTCCGCGACGTCGCGCTGGAAGCAAGCCTCGCCGACAGCGGACTGCCTTCGCGCCCGCTGCGCCCGGGCCTCGCGTTCACGGTCGACGTCGGCGGCAAGCCGGTGCGCGCGCTGGTCGTGCATCTCAAAGCCGGCTGCCGCAGCCGCGACCTCGACCTCCCGCTCACGTCCAAGGATGCCGCCCTGCCGGACGACCGCCGCGACGCCGTGATCTCCGACTGCGCCCTCCTGCGCTACCAGCTCCCCGCGCTCGAAGGCTGGATCGACGCGAATGCCGCGCACGATTTCGCGGTGCTGGGCGACTTCAATCGCACGCTCCTGCGCGAGCCCGTCGCGGAGACCGAGCGCTATCGCACGCGCATGGATGGCACGTCCGCGGCCGATCCCATCGGGCGATGCACCGTCGTGCGCGAAGGCTCGCGCTCCGAGGTGCGCTGCGACGTACGGACGCGCGCCATGTTTCCCGAGATCAACGACGGCTCCCCGCCCGGCGCCGTGCTGTGGCGCGCGCGCTTCGCGGACATGGGCCGCAGCGGCGCCATCCCCAAGGGCACGTCGGGCGATTGCCGCATCGCCGGCAAGCGCGGCGCCCTCACTCACTCGGGCATCGATCACGTCCTCGTGAGCGATTCGCTCAAGCAACGGCTCACCGCCGCGGCGCTGACGATGCTCGCGGTGAACTACGAGACGGTCGACGGCCAGGCGCTCGCGGGCGGCGCCGACGTCGCGCTGCCCTCCGACCACTGCCCGCACGTCGTCACCTGGACTCCGCGAAGATGAGCCAACCGCCCTTCCCTCCCCACGCTTCCGCCGCGCAAGCGCGTCTCCTCGACGACGCCGGCCGCTACCTGGCCGGCGGCGGGCTCGGCCTGTTCGTGCTGCCGCCGGAGCTCAACCTCGTCGTCGCGCGCGGCGAAGGCAGCCGGGTGTGGGACGTCGCGGGACGCGAGTACATCGACTATCACCTGGGCTCGGGCCCCGTCCTGCTGGGGCACGCGCATCCCGCCGTCACCGAGGCCGTGTCGGCACAGCTTCGCAAGGGCACCACGTACTACTTCCTGAACGAGCCCGAGATCGAGCTCGCGCGAAGGCTGGTCGACGCCATCCCGTGCGCCGACTGCGTGCACTACGTGGGCTCGGGCACCGAGGCCACGTTCTACGCGCTGCGCATCGCGAGGGCCCACACCGGCCACGGCATGCACGACTACGGCCTGTGGGGCACCGTGCCCGCCGTCCCTTCCGCCTATCCGCGCGCGCTCGCCGACTCGATCGGCGTACCGCCGCAGGCGGGCGAGACCGTGCTCGTCGCGCCGTTCAACGACACCGCCCGTGCGGTGGCCCTCATCGAGGCGCACGCGCACGAGCTCGCGGCGGTGATGGTCGAGCCGCTCCAGCGCGTGCTCCAGCCCGAGCCCGGCTTCCTCGAGGCGCTGCGCGAGGTCACCTCGCGGCACGGCATCGTGCTCGTGTTCGACGAGATCGTCACCGGCTTTCGCATCGCGTGGGGCGGCGCGCAGGAGAAGTACGGCGTCGTGCCGGACCTCGCGTGCTACGGCAAGGCGGTGAGCGGCGGCTTTCCCCTCGCGGTGGTCGCCGGGCGCGAGGAGGTCATGGGCGTGCTCGATGCGCGATCGCGGCCCCGCGAGCGCGTGGTGTGGGCCACGCACACGCTCGCCGCGAACCCGGTGTGCACTACCGCAGGATGCGCGGCGCTCGACATCCTCGGCGCGCCCGGCGTGTACGATCGCCTGCGCGCCATCGGCGGCCGGTTGCGCCGCGGCATCGTCGAGGCCGGCGAGCGCCACGGGTTCGCCGTGCAGGCGCCCGGCGAGGACGCCGTGTTCGGCGTGCGCTTCACGGCGCAGCACCCGCTGCGCTCGTGGATGGACCTCACCACCGCGGACAAGGACCTCGGCTACCGGTGGGCCCTCGAGCTCATGAAGCGCGGCCTCCTCGTCAACCCGAACGAGAAGTTCTACATCTCGATCGCGCACACGGACGACGACGTCTCGCGCACGCTCGCCATCGTCGAGGACGCCTTCGCGGTCCTCGCGGCTTGACGCTCGCGAGGTCACGCCCCTACCCTTGCCGCCATGTCCCGCCGCCGCTCCGTCCTGCAAGCGCTCGCCGCACTCGCGATCGCGCGTCCTGCGCTCGCGCAGGCGCCTCGGGCGCCGGACGCCGCGTCGTTCGGCACGCTCAGCGCGGCCATCACGGGCCTTCCGCCTCCGGACGCCTCGGTCGTCGAGCGGATGCTGCGAGCGTTCGCCACCCCTGTGCGCCGTGCGCCGCTTCGCGCTCTCGCCGCGCTCGTCGCGTCCACGCCCGCCGCGGACCTCGACGCCGCCCTCGCCGCGCGCAAGCTCGACACCCTCGCCAACGACCTGGCCGCCGCGTGGTACTCGGGCGTCGTGGACGGGAAGGTCGTGCTCTACGAGGACGCCCTCATGTGGGCCGCCATGAGCTTCACGAAGCCCATGGGCACCTGCGGCGGCGCCACGGGCTACTGGGCCGACGCGCCCGCGTGATGGACGCCGACGTCGTCGTCATCGGCGCGGGCATCTCCGGCGCGCTCATCGCCTCGAAGCTCGCCGCGCAGGGCGTGAAGGTCACCCTGCTCGAGGCCGGTCCCGAGGTACGGCGCGCCGACGCCGTGGCGCAATTCATGGGCGCGCTCGTCAAGGTGCCCGAGTGCGCGTACCCCAATGCGCCCTACGCGCCGCACCCCACGTCGGACAAGCCGTCGGGGTACTACGTGCAGTCGGGCCCGCAGGACTTCCGCAGCACGTACCTTCGACAGGTCGGCGGCACCACGTGGCACTGGCTCGGCACGTGCCTGCGCTTCGTCCCCGACGACTTCCGCCTGGCGTCGCGCTTCGGCCGAGGCGTCGACTGGCCCATCGACTACGCGGAGCTCGAGCCCTGGTACGCGAAGGCGGAAGGCGAGATCGGCGTGGCCGGCGATGCGGCGAGCGACCTGGGCTCGCCGCGCTCGTCGCCGTACCCCATGCCCGCCATCGCCCCCACGTTCCTCGACAGGCAGGTCGCGGCGGCGTTCGAAGGCACGCCGCTCGAGCTCCGGCCCACGCCGCAGGGACGCAACTCCGTGCCGCGCGACGACCGCGTCCCGTGCTGCGGCAACGCGAGCTGCATCCCGGTGTGCCCCATCCAGGCCAAGTACGACGCGACCGTCCACGTGGCGCGCGCGAAGGCCGCCGGCGCGCGGCTCATGGCGCGCTCGGTCGTGACCTTCCTCGAGGTCGCGGCCGACGGCGCCATCGCCGCGGCCCGCTTCAAGCGCCCGGACGGCAGCGCGGGGCGCGTCACCGCGAAGACCTTCGTCCTCGCGGCGCATGGCATCGAGACGCCGAAGCTCCTCCTCATGTCGAAGCAGCCGCGCGCGCCCAACGGCGTCGCGAACGCGAGCGACCAGGTGGGACGCAACCTCATGGACCACCCGACGCAGCTCTCGTACGCGCTCACGCGCTCGCCGGTGTGGCCCTACCGCGGCCCGCTGTCGACCTCGGGCGTCGAGAGCTCGCGCGCCGGCGACTGGCGCGCGACGAGGCCCTCCTTCCGCATCGAGGTGGGCAACGACGGCTGGTCGTGGCCCACGGGCGCTCCCGTGCACGACGTCGCCCCACTCGCGGGGCGCGGGTTGCGCGGCGCGGCGCTTCGCGATGCGCTGCGCGATCGAACATCGCGCGAGCTCCGCTTCGCAACCCTCACCGAGCAGCTCCCCGATCCCGCCAACCGCGTCGTGCCCGACCCCGTCGCGCGCGACGCCCTCGGCATCCCGCGGCCGCGCATCGCCTATCGCCTCGACGCGTACACGCTCTCGGGCCTCGCGTACGCCCGCCGCGTGCACGAGGAAGCGTTCACCCGCATGGGCGCGAGCGAAATCCACCATAATCCCGATAGCGATTTCCAGGGGGCGGGCCACGTGCTCGGAACGGCGCGAATGGGACGGGATGCGAGCCAGGCGGTGGTCGACGCCGACCTGCGCGCCTTCGGCCATCGCAACCTCTTCATCGCCGGCAGCGCGGTGTTTCCCACCGGCGCCGCCGCCAATCCGACGCTGACCATCGCGGCCCTCGCGCTGCGTGCCGTCGAGCCCGTCAGGCGCTCGCTGTCGTGACCGCGCCGCACTCCTTGCAACCGTCTCCCGTCACGCGCCGCGCGCGCGTGGCTCACGCGTCCGCCCGGCGCCTCACGAAGAGAAAGCCTTGATCCGATCCCTCGTCCTCATCGCGGCGCTGGCCGCCGGTACCACGCTCGCGCAGGATTTCCCGAAGTACGGCGACGAGCTCTACCAGCCCAGGCTGCGCCAGCCCGGCAAGGACGTGATGTGGCTTCCCACGCCCGACGGCATGGTGACGCGCATGCTCGAGGCCGCGAAAGTCGGACCCGCCGACATCGTGTACGACCTGGGCGCGGGCGAAGGCCGCATTCCCATCGCGTCGGCTGCGCAGTTCGGCGCGTCCGCCGTCGGCATCGAGTACGACGGCAAGCTCGCGGACCTCGCGAAGCGCAACGCCGTGCGGGCGGGCGTCGCCGACAAGGTGAAGATCATCCAGGGCGACATCTTCAAGGAGGACTTCACGAAGGCCACGGTGGTGACGCTCTACCTGCTGCCCGACCTCAACTACCAGCTCCGGCCGCAGCTCCTCGACATGAAGCCCGGCACGCGCGTCGTCTCCCACATGTGGGACATGGGGGAGTGGGAGCCCGACCAGGCGATTGCGGCCGACGGAAGCGAAGCCTTCCTGTGGATCGTGCCGGCCAGGGTCCAGGGCCGCTGGACGCTGCGCGACGACAAGGGCTGGGAGGGCCGCATCGACATCACGCAGATGTTCCAGCGCATCGGCGGCAGCATCACGGTTCGCGGCAAGACGCAGCCGATCCTCGGCGCCTACGTGAGCGGCGGAACGCTCGGCTTCACGTTCGTCGACACCGACGGCGCCACGCGAAGCGTCCGCGCGCAGGTCAACGGCGACCGGCTCCTGGGCCAGCTGCGCTTCGTCGGCAACGCGAGCATCCTCACGGGAAGCCGATCGTGAAGCGGCTCCTGGGCATCGTCGGGCCGCTGCCCTTCCTGGCGCTCGCCATCCTGTGCATGGGGCTCGCGGCAGGCGTCGCGGTCGCGATGTTCCACGCCCTGTCACCTCTGGCCGACGCCCTCGCCGCGCCTTGGCTCCGCTACGCCGCGCTGGGGGTGACGCTCGCGGTGTGCTACTTCACGTACGGCCTGTCGATCCTCCTCGTCGCGCCCGCGCTCAACTTCGTGCTCGGCGGACGGCTCGCGCCATATCGCGGGTCGGCGGTGTCGCTGGCGGCGTTGCGATGGTACGTCCACTGCACGATGACGCTCGTCGTGCGCTACTCGTTCCTCGAGTTCGTCACGCCCAGCCCGTTCTCGCTACTCTACTACCGGCTGATGGGCATGAAGATCGGCCGCAACGTCACGCTCAACTCGACGGCCATCGCCGATCCGTCGCTCATCGAGATCGCGGACGGCGCCACCATCGGCGGCTCGGCGAACATCCTCGCGCACTACGCGCAGGGCGGCTACCTCGTGATCGCGCCGGTGCGCATCGGCCCGGGCTCCACCATCGGCATGCGGGCGGTGATCATGGGCGGCGTCACGGTGGGCGCCAAGGCGAAGGTGCTCGCCAACTCGTTCGTGCTGCCCAACACCACGATCCCGGACGGCGAGTCGTGGGCGGGCATTCCGGCGCAGAAGGTGGAGCTCGCGAAGCGCGCGGACAACCCGGTGCTCTCGGGCGAGGCGTCGGCGCTGCGCGGAGCGTCGTCCGGATGAGCCCCGTGACAGCCTCTCGACCGACCGGCTCACGAGACGTCTAGCGACGCGCGATGCCGCCCATCGAGACCATCGGCCTGCGCGTGCTCGCCATCGGCGCGGGCCTCGTGCTCTGGTTCCTCACGCAGAAGTGGATCGGCGCGCGCACGCTCGACGGCGGCTCGATGTACGACCACCTGCACGTCGTGACGGCGGGGTGGAATCGCTGGCTGCACGATCATCCCGGCGCGGCGCACGCGGTGCTCATCGCGAGCTCGCTCTGCGTGGACGCGGTGACGCTGTTCGTCCTCGGACGCGCCGTGCTGGGCCCGTCGTTCACGCCCTTCTGGGGATTGCTCACGCTGTTCCTGATGCGCCAGGTCTCGCAGGCGCTGGTCGCGCTGCCGCCCCCGCCCGGCATCATCTGGCGCAATCCCGGCTTCCCGTCGCTCTTCGTCACTTACAGCGTCGGCAACGACTTCTTCTTCTCGGGGCACACCGCGCTCGCGGTGTACGGCGCGATGCAGCTCGTCACGCTGGGCATTCCTGCGGTGACGGTCGCGGGAATCGTCGTGGCGGCGCTGCAGGTCGTGGCGGTGATCGCGCTGCGCGCGCACTGGACGGTCGACGTCGTGGCCGGGCTTGCCGCGGCCATCGCGGTGGGGCTCGTGTTCTAGGGCGTCTTCGAAGGCCGTGCGCGGAAATGCCGCGTGGCCTCGTGCCGGCGCCGCGCCACGCGCAGCGCGGTACGGCAGCGCTCCCGCCTAGGGCTTGGGCGGCGGCTGCGACGGCGGGGCGCGCATGCGCACGTCCGCGCCCGTGTCGTTGCCCGTCAGGGTCGCGATGGGCAGGGCGAGGCGACGGTCGGCCACCTCCTTCTGCGCCGGCGAGAGCGTCGCGTACAGCGCCTTGCCGGCGTCGACGATGTCCTCGATGGCGGCGAGGCGGTTACGCGCAATGTCGGCGAGCGCGTCGAGCCGCTTGGGGGCGGTGGACTCGCTCGCGGAAATGCGGGGACCGCGCTTCGTGTCCTCCACGAGCTGCATGACCTGGCTGCGGTAGCGGTTCCACGCGGGCAGCTGCGCCTGCGTCAGGTTGAGGTCTTCCTCGAGCTGGCTGACGCGCATCTCGACGAGCTCCGGGAGGTTCGCGTTCGCCATGCGATCCTCGCCCTTGGGCGGCGCGTTCTTGAGAAGATGCTCGAGCGAGCGCGGATCGCTGCTGCCCGTTCGCTGCGCCAGCGCAACCGCCGCGCTCAGGCACGCCGCCACCACCACCCATGCCCGGACGCTCGTCATCCGGCCCCTGCCCGCACCTTGCTGCGCCATGCTCGCCACCTCCGCTGTGCAGCGCTATTCTATGCCGTCACGCATCGCTTCCCATGACCTCGCGCATCGTCATCGCCTACCTCTGCACGCTCGCGACCTTCTGCGTGCTCGACTTCCTGTGGCTCGGCGTCGTCGCCAAGCCGCTCTACCAGGCGGAGGTGGGATCGCTGATGCTCGAGCGGCCCAACTTCGCGGCCGCGGCGGTGCTGTACGTGCTCCTGGCCGCGGGCCTCGTCTACTTCGCGGTGATCCCCGGGGTAGACGCCGGGAGTTTCTGGCGGGCGGTCGCCCGCGGCGCATTGCTGGGACTCGTGGTCTACGGCGTGTACGACCTCACCAACCTCGCGGTGCTGAAGGGCTGGACGGTCGCGGTGACGGCCGCGGACGTGGCGTGGGGCATCGTGGTGTGCGGCGCGTCGACCGCCGCCGGCTACGCGGCGGCCCGATTGGCAGGGAGCACGATCTAGGGCACCATTGCCGGGAGCAAACCCGTTACGGACGGACGTCATGCGCGTGAGCCCCCTCCTCCTGGCCGTCGCCCTCTGCGGCGCCGCTTCGGCGACGCAAGCCGCGCCGTGCTACGTCGTCTACGATCGCAACGATGCGGTCGTGTACCGCGACTACGCGCCGCCCTTCGACCTCAGCAAAGCCAACGCGCCGGAGCGCGCGATGATGCGCCAGAACGGCCAGCACCTCATCGTGGCCGAGTTCGACAAGTGCAACCCGGTCGGGTACATCTCCCCGACCACCGGCGGCACCACGGCCACGGTCGACGAGATCGTGAGCGGCCTGCAGCCGGCCATCGGCACGTCGATGATGGGGACGCCGTCGAGCGGATCCGGATCCTCGTCCTACTCGGGAGCCCCGGGCAACGGCGGCGCCGGCGCCCCGGCGCCCTCGGCCGGGGGTGGCTCGCCCGTGCCGCGAACCGTTTCCGGCGCGTCGGGCGTGATGCACGGCCGGACGTACTGAGCCATCGCGCGTCCGCGCGCGACGCTCCCTACGTCTCCTCCGCGTTACGGCTCGCTTCCTTGTCCCAGTCGAGGTGAGGCACGGTGGTGGCGATGAGCGCGCCCGTGCCCGCCACGACCGCCAGGAGCGCGAACGCCCAGCGGTACGCTTCCCCGACGTGACCCACGAGCGTGCCGCGCTCGTCTGCCGACATGCGGGCGATGAACGCGGAGCCGCCCTCGATCGCCTGGTGCAGGAGGGTCGCCGTGCCGTCGGTCGTGCGGTCGACCAGCGCGAACAGCAGCGACCCGACGAGCGCCACGCCCGTCGCGCCGCCCACCGCGCGGCATAGCGCGATCGACCCCGTGGCCGCGCCGAGCGCGCCGCGTCCTGCGGCCGTCTGCACCGCGACCTGCGTCGGCGCCATCACCATCCCGAGCCCCACACCGACGAACGACGTCAACGCGAGCACGAGGGGCGTCGGCGCGCGCGTCACCGCGAGCGACAGCGCGATGAACGTGCACGACGCGAGCGTGAGCCCGATGATGGGAAATATCTTGACCTGCCCCGTGGCGGTCACGAGGCGCCCGGTGATCGCCGCGGTCGTTACCTGCGCGAGCGTGATCGGCAGGAGCAGAAGGCCCGACGCGCCGATGCCGAGCCCCCGTCCGAGCTGCAGATAGAGCGGCAGGTACACGATCACCGAGAAGAGCGTCGCGCCGAAGCACAGCACCACCGCGTCGGCGCGCGCGATGGCAGGCATGCGCAGGAAGTGAACGGGGATGACGGGATCGGCATGGCGGTGCTCCCACCACGAGCAGCGCGAACGACACCGCGGTGCTGGCCACGAGCCCGGCCATGGGCCACGACAGCCACGGGTACCGGTGCCCGCCCGACGACACCGCGAACAGGAACGACGCGGTCGCGATGCAGAAGAGGATGGCTCCGAGCGCGTCGGGACGGAACGGCGCGGCGCCGCGCCGCGGCGCGGCGTGCGGGATGCGCAACGCGAGCATCGCCGCGACGAGCCCTGGCGAATGTTGATGAGGAACACGGCGCGCGCCACGAGATGTGCTCGGTGAGGTACGCGCCAAGCACCGGGCCCGAGGTGCTGGCAAGCGCGAACACCGTGGCGAAGTAGCCCGCGTAGCGCCCGCGCTCGCGGGGCACCACGTGCTCGCCGATCAGCGCCTGCGCGAGCGTCATGAGTCCGCCGCCGCCCAGCCCCTGCAGCGCGCGGAGCGCGACGAGCGACCAGAAGCCAGGCGCGAGCGCGCATGCGAGCGATGCTACGGTGAACACGGCAAGCGCGCCGAGGAGCGCGCGCCGGCGGCCGAAGCGGTCGCCGATATAGCCGTAGAGCGGCGCCGCGACGGTCGCGGCGAGGAGGTAAGCGACGATCACCCACGACAGGTCGGAGAAACCGCCGAGCGCGCTCGCGATCGTGGGCAGCGCGGTGGCGAGGATCGTCTGGTCCGCCGCCGCCATGAACATGGCGACCATGACGCCGGTGAACACGCGGCGAAAGGCGGCCTTCGTCGCGAGGTTGGGAGGGGCCGGCCGGGTGGGCGCTGCGGATTCGTCCAACGTCAGCGAGCGGGCGCGCCGGGCATGGGGTCGTACACACGCTCGTCGACATAGCACCAGCCCCAACTCTCGCCGCGCTCGAGCGAGCGCATCACGGGGTGGCGCGTGGCGTGGAAGTGCTTCGTCGCGTGCTTGTTCTTCGAGCTGTCGCAGCAGCCGACGTGGCCGCATACGAGGCACAGGCGAAGGTGCACCCAGGTGTCGCCCGTGGCGAGGCATTCCTCGCACCCCTGCGGCGTGCGCGGCGCGACGTCATGGATATCCTGCAGGTGGCGGCACGTCGCGGGCATGTCGCTATCTTACGCGACCGCGCGACGTCGTTGCGCTTCCAACGCGAGCCGGCGCACGCGCGGTGCGCGGCCTCGATGCGCGATCGACCCCCGTCGCATCGCAAGCGTGCGAGCCGAAATCCTCAGCGCGCGAGATACGCGGCGATCGCAAGCGCGAGCGCCACCGCGAAGGCGATCCCCGACGCGAAAAGCGCGAGCGGCCGCGCATGCGTGTCGCGATGCACCGACGGCGCCACGCGCACGACGTACTGGCCCGGCAGGAGCCCGGGCATGGTGACCGAAGCCGGCGTGCCCGGGATTTCGAGGGGCATCGCATGGCGGGCGCGCTTCATGGCGCCCTTGCACGAGCGGCACAGGAGCGCCCCGGGGCCGGTCGCCTTTCCGCAGATGCTGCAGCTCACGAGTCTTCCTCCAACGAAATCGTCCTATGCTGTTGTCATAATATCGACGGCGAGGCGGCCAGCGCAACCCGCTGCCGACGGGCGGTTCCCCGGTCGACTACAATCGAGCGACCCATGTCCGAAGACGCCGACCGCCGCGAGCTCGCGCACAAGTACGACGCCGTCGCGTACGCCGCGCAAGCCAACGCCCAGTCGCATCCGACGCACCTCGCGACGGTCGCGACCCTGCTAGGGCTCTCGCCTCCGCCGGTCGCCACGGCGCGCGTGCTCGAGGTCGGATGCAGCGACGGCGCCAACCTGCTGCCCATGGCCGCTGGACTGCCGAACGCGCGTTTCGTCGGCTGCGACATCTCCGGCCAGGCGATCGCGCTCGCGAAGCGCGGCGCCCAGGAGCTCGGCCTCGCCAACGTCACCTTCCTCCAGCGCGACCTCGCGTCGCTCGCGGACGACCCCGAGCCCTTCGACTACGTGATCGCCCACGGCGTGTACTCGTGGGTGCCGGCCCCGGTGCGCGACGCGCTCCTGGCGCTCGCGCGCAGGCGCCTCGCGCGCAACGGCGTGCTCTTCGTGAGCCTCAACGTCTATCCGGGATGCTTCGTGCGCCAGGCGACGTGGGGCATGCTCCATCATCACGTCGACGGCATCGCCGACCCGAAGGCGCGCCTCGACCAGGCGCGCGCGTTCGCGGCGCTGCTCGCCGAAGGCGGCGTCGCGCAGACCGAGACCGACGGCCTCCTCCGGCAGGAGCTCCAGAAGCTCGCGAACCAGACCGACAGCGCGCTCTTCCACGACGACCTCGCGGTGCCCAACGAGCCCGTATGGTTCCACGAGTTCGCGGCGCATCTCGCGCGCCACGACTTAGCGTTCGCGGGGGAGGCGAAGCTGTCGATGATGACCGCAGCGGGGCTCACGCCGCGCATGCAGCAGTTCGTCGCTGGCATGGACCGCCTGCAGCGCGAGCAGTACCTCGACTTCGCGCGCCTGCGCCGCTTCCGGCAGGCGCTCGCGTGCCACGCCGACGCGCCCACCTCCGGGCTGGGCGCCGCGGAGCGCGCCGCGCCGATGCACGCCGCGGCGACGATGGTGCTGGTGCGGGCCGCGGCGGAAGGCCGTGCGTTCGCGAATGCGCCGGGCGACGACCCCAACGCCCGCGCGATGCACCACCTCCTTCGATGGCTCGTGGCGCAGGCGCCGCGCGTGGTGCCGGTCGCGGAGGCCGCGGAGCGGCTCGCGGCCGACGCGCCGGAGGATGCGCGCGCCGCGCGCCCGGCCGCAGCGCTCCTGGCCGAGGCGTGCTACGCGGGCACGGTCGATCTCTTCGCATGCGCCGACGATCGCGACGGGCGCGAGCGAGCGGCCGGTGGCAAGCCCGGTCGCGCGCTGGCAGGCGAGCCGCCGGTCGACGCTCACGAACCTTCGCCACGAGTCGCTGCGCATCGACGACGCTCGCGCGCTCGCGCTCCTCGCGGCGCTCGACGGCACGCGCACCCGCGCGGACCTGGCCGCGATGCCCGGCTACTCCGCCGACGACGTCGCGACCCTCCTCACGCATCTCGCGCTGCACAGCCTCCTCGTGGCGTGATCGCGAACCACCGCCCGGTGAAGAACGCGTCGCTCGGGCACAATGCGCACTGGGATACAACGACTCCTCCAACGGAAAAGGGAACGACCATGAAATCTGCAGTCGTCACCGGCGCGGGCACCGGCATCGGCAAGGCCGCCGCGCTCGCGCTCCTCGCCCATGGCTACCACGTCGCGTTCGCGGGACGCCGGCGCGAGCCGCTCGAGGCCGCCATCGCGGAGGCCGGCGCCCACGCCGCCAACGCCATCGCGGTGCCGACGGACGTCGCGAGCCCCGAGTCCGTCGCCGCGCTCTTCGCGAAGGTGAAGGCCGCGTTCGGCCGCCTCGACGTGCTCTTCAACAACGCGGGCATCGGCGCGCCGGGCGTGAACATGGAGGAGCTCACGCTCGAGCAGTGGAAAAACGTGGTCGACATCAACCTGACGGGCCCGTTCCTGTGCACGCAGCACGCGATCAGGATCATGAAGGACCAGTCGCCGCGCGGTGGGCGCATCATCAACAACGGCTCCATCTCCGCGCACGCGCCGCGTCCCAACTCCGCGCCGTACACCGCCACCAAGCACGCGATCACCGGCCTCACGAAGTCGACGTCCCTCGACGGGCGGAAGTACGACATCGCATGCGGACAGATCGACATCGGCAACGCCCACACGGACCTCGCGGCGCGCATGGCGCAAGGCGTGCCGCAGGCCAACGGCCAGGTCGCGGTCGAGCCCTTGATGGACGTCGAGCACGTCGCGAGCGCGGTGGCCTACATGGCGAGCCTGCCGCTCGACGCGAACGTGCAGTTCATGACGATCATGGCGACCAAGATGCCCTTCGTCGGGCGCGGGTGACGGGCCCGTCGAGCGCGTTCAAGGGGCCGGCCCCGCAGGACCGATCGAGGGGCCGACCTCGCGGTCGATCGCGCGGTTGACGGAAGCCGTAGAAAGCCCACGGTCGATGCCGTCATCGACCCGACGGACGACCCCGCTAAGGAGCGCCGTGGCCCGCGTCGTGCGCGTCGCCGGCACCGAGGCCCATGCCCATCCCGCCGCCCGCCGCGGCGCCTGCACCCCCGCCGCCTCCCGCCCCGGATCGTTGCCCGCCGCGGGCGTCGCTCCCGCGCGCGGACGAGGCGCCCGGGCGCGCGGGACCCTGGCGCGGAATCGCCACGCCGGCGGGCACCGCGTCGAGGTCGAGCACGTCGCGGATGAACGCGCGCAGCGAGACGACGAGCTCGGCCGTCTCCACCTTGCGCCCCGCGGCCAGGTCGTTCGCGGCCGCGGCAGCGAGCCGCACCTGCTCCTCGGTGCCGAGCAGGATGACGTCGGACAGCGCGGCCTCGACCGCGTCGCGCACGCGCCTCCTGCGCTCGGCGCCGGGCGCGGCGTCGCCGTCGCCCTGGTCGCGAAGGTGCGCGGGGTCGACCGCGAGGTTGCCCGTGAACGAGCCCCCGAGCGTCTTGTACGCCGCGATCAGCGTTCGCAGCCGCTCGTTGATCTGCCGGTTCTCGCGCTCGCGGCGCAGCTGCACCGTGTGCATGAACAGGAGCCGGATGCCGACCACGACGAGCGAGAAGAGCGCCACGCCGAAGAGCGTCGACAGCACGCCCTGCCAGGAGCTGAAATCGATGACGTTGCGCACGCGTCAGCGCCCGGCGCCGAGGCAGCGCGATCGGATCGGCACGACTGCGACTGCCTGCATGGCGAAGCTCCCATCGAAGCGAGGCGCGGCCCCGCGAGATATCGGGCTAGACTCCGGCGAAAGCCGCTCCAAGCGATGATACCCAACCCGCGACGCTCGCCCCGCCTGTGAACCGATCCCTTATCCGCGCGGCCCTCGCGCTCGCCCTTGCCGTGCTCGTCGGGCTCGCAGGCGCAACGTCCGCGACGGCCGCCGGCGACCCGAAGCCGTCCGACACGCTGCTCCTCGTCGCGCGCCCCGCCCTGCCCGATCCCAACTTCGCGGGCTCGGTGGTGCTCGTCTCCAACAGCCTCGGGCCCGCGCCCATCGGCATCATCGTCAACCGGCCGACGAGGATTCCCGTCGCTCGCCTCTTTCCGGACCTCCCCGCGCTCGCGCAGCTCGAGGACCGCATCTACTACGGCGGGCCGGTGGCCACGACGTCGGTGACGTTCCTCGTCCGCGCCGACACGCCGCCGGCGCGCGCCACGCGCATCCAGGAAGGCCTGTACCTCAGCGCGGACCGGCGGCTGCTGCGCTCGCTCCTCGCGCGCGACACGCCGATGGCGGGCCTGCGCATCTTCGCGGGCTACTCGGGATGGTCGCCGGGGCAGCTCGAGGCGGAGATCGCGCGCGGCGACTGGAAGTCCGAGCCCGCCGACACGGCATCGATCTTCGACGGCTGGTCGGAGCGGCCGTGGCCCGATCCTCCGCCGCCGCGCAACGGTCAGCGTACATAGGAACGTCTGCAAAAGGCGTCCGTGGGGACGGTGCATGACGTGGCGCCGGCGCCGCGCCTTTTGCAGCCGGAACGGCAAAGGCATGAACAGGCGGCCGCCTTGGGAGCGGCCCGGCGGCGACCGCGAGCAACGACGGCAAGAACGAGCGTCGTGTATCCGGTTGAGCACGAACGCGCGACTTCACGGGCAAATGCGCAATCACCCGATGTCCTGTCCCGCAAGTACCGGAGCAAAGGAGCGAATGGACCGGGCGGCAAATTCCACCGCGAGCTTGCGAGCGAATTTGCGGGACCGGGCACTTAGGTCGCCGGTACGACGAGCGCGCGATACGCGTGCCACGTCGCGTGCCCGACGAGGGGCACCGTCACCACGAGCCCCACGAACGCGAGCGCGAAACCCGCGGCGACGAGCGCGACGATGCAAAGCCCCCACACGATCATCGCGGGCACGTTGTCCGCAAATGCGCGAAGGCTCGTGAGCACGGCGACGACGCCGTCGACCTTGCGGTCCAGCATCATGGGGACCGACACCACGCTCACGGCGAACGTGAGGACCGCGAAGAAGCCGCCGACGCACGCGTAAGCGACGAGGAACTCGACGTTGTCGAGCGACACGATCGACTGCATGAACGTCGCGGCCGTGGGCATGCCGCCCGTGTAGAAGAGCGCGAACACGATGAGCGAGGCGCGCGCCCACACGAGGAGGATCACCGCCAGCACCAGCGCGAACATGCCGATGGCCGCGACGTTGGGACGCCAGGCGTCGAGCGTCGGCGCGAGCCACGGGGGCTCGCCGCGCTCGCGCCTCCGGGAGAGGTCGTACAGGCCGATCGCGAGGAACGGGCCTACGAGGAAGAAGCCGGTCACGAGCGCGGACACGTACTCGACCGCGTGCCGGAACGTGAACGCGATGAGCCAGCCCATGAAGGCGAAGCACGCGCCGTAGAAGACGCTCGGCAGCGGGTGCGCGGCGAAATCGCGCGCGCCGGCGGCGATCCACGCAAAGGGCGCCCCTGCCCCTGCCGACCGCACCTCCGGCAGCGTCGACGCGGGCGGCGCGTCGGCGGTCATCGCCGTCCGGCGAGAAGCGCTTCCATCACCTTCGCGGTGCGCGCGGCGGATTCGCCCGTGCTCGCGCAGCGGCCGATGCCGTTCATCTCGTCGACGATCGACTGGACCATCGGCTGGTGCACGTGCTCGGGGTCGGCGACGGGATGCTCCTCTACCGCGTCGGCCCGGTAGATGCGGATGGGCACCGGCGCGAACATCGAGTAGCGCAGGCGCCCGCGGGTGCCCACCAGCTCGACGTAATCCTCGTCGACGTCGGAGGAGTAGCAGAAGGTGCCCGTGCCGTACGCGCCCGACTCGAACCTGCACGCCGAGGCGACGACGTCCTCGGCGTCGTAGCGCCCCGCCTGGTTGCCCGAGAGCGCCGCGACGTCGGTGACGGGTCCCAGCAGGAAGTCGAGGAAATCGAACGTGTGGCAGCACGCCTCGAAGAAGAAGCCGCCGCCCGAGAGCGCGGGGTTCACGCGCCACGGCACGCGGCCCCCTTCGAACTGCGAGTCATCGGGGAGCCGCTGCATGACGCGGGCGTTGGCCATGCGGACGTCGCCGATGGCGCCCGCCTGCACGAGATCGCGCACGGCGAGGAAGCGCGGCAGCGCGCGTCGATAGAAGCCCACCCACAGCGGCACGGAGGCCTTGCGGCAGGCGTCGATCATCTCGACGCACTGCGCGGGGTCCATGCCCATCGGCTTCTCGACGTAGACGGGCTTGCCCGCCGCCGCGCAGCGAAGCGTGTACTCGCGGTGGCTGTCGGTGAGCGTCGCGATGTACACGGCGTCGATATCGCGCGCCTCGATGATCGCGTCGGCGTCGTCGTGCCATCGCGCCACGCCGTGCCTGCGCGCGTAGTCCTGCGCGAGCGCGCCGTTGCGGCGCATGACCGCGACGAGCTCGGAGTTGCGGGCCTTCGAGAACGCGGGGCCGCTCTTCTTCTCGGTGACGTCGCCGCATCCGATGATGCCCCAGCGGATGGTCCTCATGGCGCGCGCTCCGGGGAATCGCTGTAGCGCGCCCGCAGGTGAACGGGCGCCGCATGGGCCGCCGCCTTGCGCCGCGCGCGCAGATTGAGCATCTCGACGACCAGCGAGAACGCCATCGCGAAGTAGATGTAGCCCTTGGGCACGCCCTTGTCGAAGCCCTCCGCGATGAGCGCGACGCCGATCACGAACTGGAACGACAGCGCAAGCATCTTGATCGTCGGGTGCGCCGACACGAAGCGGCCGATGGCGCCGGCGAACACCATCATGAGCGCGACGGAGGCGATCACCGCCGCGACCATGATGGGAATCTCGTTGACCATGCCGACCGCGGTGATGATCGAGTCGAGCGAGAACACGAGGTCGACGACGATGATCTGGACGATCACGGCACCGAACGTCGCCTTCACCGTCGAGGACGCGTGGCCCTCCACGCCTTCGGTGAGCTGGTGGATCTCGGTCGTGCTCTTCCAGAGGAGGAAGAGGCCTCCCGCGATGAGGATGAGGTCGCGTCCCGAGATGGCCTGCGCGAAGACCGTGAACAGCGGCGCGGTGAGCCCCACGAGCCACGACAGCACGAGGAGCAGCCCGATGCGCATGAACATCGCGAGGAAGAGGCCGATGCGGCGCGCGAGCTCGCGACGCTCCGGCGGAAGCTTGTCGACGAGGATCGAGATGAAGACGACGTTGTCGATCCCGAGCACGAGCTCGAGCGCGGTCAGCGTCGCGAAGGCGATCCACGCGGCGGGGCTCGTGAGGAGCTCGATCATGGCGGCACGCCCTCAGCGCAGGAAGAACACGAGCCACACGACGAGGGCGAGGACGACCCACTTCGCGGCGTAGTAGGCATACTTGTTGCGCGCCTTAAGCGCCTTGCCCGGCAGCCGGATGTAGTACGCGAAGCCGAAGACGCGGTTCAGGAGGCCCACCTTGTCGCCGGGCGCGTTCTCGGTCTGCGTCGCGCGGACGAACGTCTTCTCGATCCAGTGATTGAGCTTCGCGAGGATCGGGCTCGTCAGCGGGCGCTCGACGTCCGCGAAGAGGATGAGGCGATCGGTGTCGGTGGCGTTCTCGGCCCAGTGGATGAACGTCTCGTCGAACATCACGGCCTCGCCGTCGCGCCACGAGTACGCCTGGCCGTCGACCCAGATCGCGCACTTGTCGCTGTTGGGCGTGACGAGCCCCAGGTGATAGCGCAGCGAGCCCGCGAACGGATCGCGGTGGCGGCCCAGGTCCCCACCCGCGGGGAGCATCGCGAACATCGCGCCGTTGATGGTGGGGATCGACTGCATGAGCTCCACCGTGCGCGGGCACAGCGCCCGCGCGGACTCGAGCGGCGTGTCGTACCACTTCAAGTAGAAGCGCTTCCAGCCGCGGCGGAAGAACGAGTTGAATCCCAGGTCGTTGTACTTCGCGGCGGCGCGAATGTGGCCCTCGTCGAAGAGCATCTGCGCCTCGTCGCGGATGGCCTGCCAGTTGTCGGTCAGGGGCTTCAGCTCGGGGAAGCGCGCGAGATCGATGAAGGGCTTGTTGGGGACCGCCGAGAAGCCGTACATGAACGCGTTGTACGGCGCGACGAATGTCGAATGGTCGGTGATCTGCTTGTGGAACTTGTGCCGCTCGTGGCCGCGCAGATGGATGAACAGCGCCCAGGCGACGTAGCCGTAGACGATGGACGCCTTCCACGACCAGAGGGCATCGGCGATGGCGGCGGTACTCGGCAGGTCCATCCTGACCTCAGGCGCTCGCGGTCTTGAGCCTGCGCCGCCGCGCCGGCGCGTCCACGTGCTTCCAGCGCCGGTGCACCCAGTACCACTGCTCGGGCCGGCGCAACACGAGGCGCTCGAGCTCCGCGTTGTACGCCGCGGTGGTGAGCCGGATGGCCTCGTTGGTGCTCGCGTGCTCGACCGCCGCGATGGGCGCCTCGAAGCGCAGCACGTGCTTGCCGTCGGGCTCCCGCCAGCTCGTGGCCGGCACCACCGGCGCGCCGGTGGCGAGCGCGATGATCGCGAGGCTCTTGAACGTCCACGCGGGCGTGCCGAAGAAGTCGACCGCGATGCCGTCGGGCGGCTGCGCGTGCTGGTCGAAGGGGAAGACAATGGCGTCGCCGTTCGCGAGGCGCTCGAGCATCGCGTCGAGCGAGCCACGCTTGGGAAGCACGCCGAATCCCGCGCGCTCGAAGCGCCGCACGATGAGGCGGTCGAACCAGTCGGGCTTGAGCGCGCGGCGCACGAAATGGAAGCGGCCGCGCATCTGCGGGAAGCTCCCGATGCCCGCCACCGTGGCCACTTCCCAGTTACCGAAGTGCCCGGTGAGGAGCAGCACGCCCTTGCCCTGCATGTAGGCGTCGACGAACGCGTCGAGGTTCTCGATGCGCACGAGGGCCAGCTTGCGCTCGCGCGAGAGCCACCGGAAGCGGATGAACTCGCCGGCAAGGCGCCACAGGTGACCGTAGTGCGCCTGGGCCAGGTCGACCAGGCGATCCTCGTCGAGGGTGTCGCCGTATACCCGGCGCAGGTTGTCCATGACGACCTGGCGGCGCAGCCGCGCGACGTGGTAGAGGAACCGGCCGGCGAGCGGCACGCGGACCTGCGCCTGCTGCGCGACCGCCACCGCCGACGCGCTGGTGCGATCGTGCGTCATCGACAGCGCGATCGGCCCCAGGTGGTAGCGGCCCGCGAGCTTCTCCGCGCGCGTGCCGAGCACGACGCGCGGAGCGCCGAAGTTGTCGCGCGCCACCGAGAAGTCGCAGGGCTCGACCTGCGCGAGCGCGGCTTCCCGCGGAAAGAGCTTCACGCAGGCCTCTTTCGCTGCGAAGCGCGCCGCGAGGCTCGCCGCGCGGCCGGGTCCCTCGCCCGCGTCGGCGAGCTCCTGCGGCGTGAAGAAGCGCAGGAGCGCGTCGCTGTCGTTCTCGCGCATCAGCCGCTCGATGCGGGCGATCTCGACCGAATCGATGCCGCAGCGCTGTGCAGGCCCCGCTTCGGTCACGGCGGTCATGCGGCCACGCGCACGACGAGCGCCGCGTTGGTGGACGCGAATCCGCGGCACAGCACGAGCGCCACGTCGCTGCGCGCCGTCTGCGGGGCAGAGGACACGGCGATCCCCGCGCACGCGGGATCGACCTCGCGGAGCGTCGCGATGCCCGGCACCACTCGCTCGCGCAGCGCCTCGAGGGCGACGACGGTCTCGATGATGCCGGCCGCGGCAATCAGATGGCCGAACGCCCACTTGAATCCGGTCACGGGCGGAACGGCGCCGCCGAACACGCGGCGCAGCGCCGCGGCTTCCGAAGCGTCGGAGGGCCGGGTGCCGTTGGCGTGCGCGACGACCATGCCGACGTCGCCGGGCGCAAGGCCGGCGTCGTCGAGGGCCTGCTCGATCGCGCGGGCGGGGCCGTCGCCGTCGGGGCGAATGGCGAGAAGGCCTTCGCCCTCCGTCGCGTACCCTCCGCCCAGGACCTGGCCCAGCACGCGCGCGCCGCGGGCCTGCGCCGACGCGCGCGTCTCGAGCACGAGCGCGCCCGCGCCTTCGCCGAACTGGCTGCCGTCGCGGGCGGCATCGAACGGCCGCAGCACCTCCGACGCGATGAGGCCGAGCGAATGGTAGTACAGGACCATCTGCGGCTCGATCGGCGTCTCGTGCCCCACCGCGACCACGCGATCGGCCTCGCCCGCGCGCAGCGCCTCCATCGCCTCGATCACCGCGAGGAGGCCGCCCACGCTGTGGCTCGTGATGCACGCGTTGGTGCCCTTGAGGCCGTAGCGGATGCCGATGTGGCCGAGCACGTTGTTGGGCAGCGTGCGCAGGAGCCACATCGGGTTGACCGTGTCCGGGAGCTCGCGGCCGAACTTCCCGAGGTCGCCGCCGGCGGCGCTCAGGAGCGGGAAGTAGTCGTACTGGTTCTCGAAGTTGCCGCCGCCCGATCCGACGATGACGCCGCTGCGATCGCTGTAGGTGGCGGCGTCGGCCCCGGCAAGCGCGTCGCGATGCGCGGCGATGCCGGACTCGTCGATCGCCCGTCCGGCGGCGTAGAGCCCCACGAGATCGGTGCGCCGGATGAGCTTGTGCAGCTTGCGGTCCTCGACCATCGCGCGCGCGTTGAAATCCGGGATCTCGCCCGCGACGTGCGTGGGCCAGGCGGACGTGTCCCAGCGCTCGATCGGCCGCATCGACGTCTTCCCCGACATCACGGACGCGAAGATGTCGGAGGGCCGCGTGCCGGCGGCGCACACCGCGCCGCTTCCGGTGATGACGATGTCGCGCGTCACGCGGCCACCATGTCCGGATGGCGCATCACGATGCAGCTGTTGCTGCCGCCGAAGCCGAACGAGTTCGAGATGGCGAGGCGCACCGGCGCACGGCGCGGCGCGCCCGCGATGAGGTTGAGGTCGCAGTCCGCATCGCGCTCGACCAGGTTCGCGTTGACGGGCATCTCGCCGCGCGCCACCGCGAGCGCGCAGACCACGCCTTCGACGGCGCCGGCCGCAGCGATCAGGTGGCCCATCGAGCTCTTGGTCGAGCTCACCGACACGCGCGCGACGTCGTCGCCCAGCACGGCGCGGATCGCGGCGGTCTCGCTGCGGTCGTTCATGAGCGTCGACGTCCCGTGGGCGTTGATGTAGTCGATGTCCTGGACGCTCGCCCCGGCATCGGCCAGCGCCTGGCGCATCGATTGGATGGGGCCGTCGCCGTCGGGCGGGGAATCGGTGATGCGGTAGCTCGACAGCGAGTTGCCGTCGCCCGCGAGCTCCGCGTAGATGCGGGCGCCCCGCGCGCGCGCCGACTCCCATTCCTCGAGGACGAGGAAGCCCGCGCCCTCGCCCAGCAGGAAGCCGTTGCGGGTGGCGTCGAAAGGACGGCTCGCCCGATGCGGCGTCGCATTGTCGGTGGACAGCGCCGACAGGAGGCAAAAGCCCGCGATGCCGACGGGGCTGATCATGGAATCGAAGCCGCCGGCGAGCGCGCGGTCGACGTAGCCGCGGCGGATGGCCTTCAGGGCGGATCCCAGCGCCTGGCCACCCGACGCGCACGCGGTGTGCACCGAGGTGGCGTAGCCCTGGATGCCGTGACGGCGGGTGAGGAGCGCGAGGCCCTCGGCGGCCTGCCCGCGGCAGAACACGAGCGGGTCGTTCGCCGGGCCGTCCGTCAGCAGGAGGTCGGTCGAGAGCTCGCCGTCGACCACGCAATGCGCGTGCGTCTGCACGAGGTCGCCGAAGTCGGCGGTCATCATGCCCGCCCCCACCGCGCATCCCCAGCGGTGCGCATCGTCCTTCGTGGGGCGGATGCCCGCGTCGACGAACGCCTGCTCGGCGGCCTCGAGCGCGAAGCGATGCGAGCGATTGGTGAACTTCGCGAGCTTGCGGTCGGTGACGAGGACGTTGCGGAAGTCCTTCACCTCCGCGGCGATGGTGGTGGCGAACCCCGACGCGTCGAAGAGCGTGATGGGCGCGCCGCCGCTGCGCCCCGCGAGGAGCGCGCTCCACGTCGTCTCGACGTCGTTGCCTACGGGTGTCACGAGGCCCACGCCGGTGACGGCGACCCTGCGCTTTCTCATATCCTCTTCTCCGCGATCACCACGCGTGCCGTGGCCACCTGCTTGCCCTCGGCTTGCGCCGAGAGCATGAACGTCGCCTCGCCGCCCGCGGCATCGCGCAGCTTCGCGTCGAGGTCGAGCGTGGCGCCGGGCGGCGTGAACGAGCGCACCTTCACGTGCGTCATGCGCACCGGCGCGAGCGGCGTGCCGGCCGGCCACGTGCCCGACTGCGCCGCCACGTCCAGCGCGAGCTCGATCTGCGCGTCGAGCATGAGCGTCGCGGGAAACACGGGGCGCCGCGGGAAGTGATCGTTGAAGAACGGCGCCCTCTCCGGAACGTCGAGGCGGGCGCCCGCGCCGCTGCGCGTGACCCGCGGGCGCTCGACGCCGCCGAACCGCCCGGGACGCGCGCCGCCGTCGACGAGGAGCGCGAAGCGCTCCGCCATGGCCGCGGGGTCGTCGAACTCGGCCGTCGGGAGCATCGGTCCCAGGCAATCCTCGAGCTCGATGGCGCGCTGGCCATCGATGTCCGCGTGACCGCGATACGCGACCGCCTCGTCGTCGCAGTCGTCGATCTCGACCGCGAGCTCGAGCGTCTGCCCCGGCGCCGCGCCCCGCAGGAAGCGCGTCTCGCTCGCGAGCGCCGCCACCGGCCGCCCGCGAAAGCCGATGTGCGACATCGACACCCAGGCCGCGAGCTGCCCCACCGCCTCCGCGACGAGGCACGGCGGGAAATGCGCGATGCCGGCGGGAATGGCGAACGTGCCGCGCGCGCGCGCGCCGGGAACGAGCCCGGTGATCCGATCGACGAACGAGAAGGCCGCGAAGTGATCGGGCATCGCTTTCGCTTCGGGCGGCGCCTAGCCGGCGGCCTTCGCGTCGCGCTGCGCCTGCACCACCAGCTTGCAGAACGTCTCCGGGGTGAAGAGGCGCGGGATGTCCGCGACCTTCATCGGCGACTTGAAGCGCTCGGGCGAGACCTCGGACAGGTACGCCTTGAGCTGCGCCATGCCGACGTCGGTGACGATGCCCTTCTGCTCGAACTCGCCTTCGCTCAGCGAGCCGCGCGCGTTCTCCACGATCTTGCCTCGCGGGATCTTGATCTTGAAGGCCCGCTCGAGCCTGAATACCATGTCCAGGAAGTCGATGGACTCGGCGTCCAGGTCCTCGATCAGCGAGGCCTTGGGCTTGATGTCCTCGACGTCGCAGCCGAGCGCGTCGGCCATCGTCTCGGCGACGGTCGGAAACACCGCGTCGATCTCGTCCTGGGTGATTGCTGCTGTCGTCATGCGTCTCTCCCGTCGGGGCGCGTGGGCCCTCGTTACTCCATCTTAAATCCACCGTCCACGGTGAGCACCTGGCCGGTGATGTAGCTTGCATAGTCCGAGGCGAGGAACCACACCGCGTGCGCCACCTCGTCGGGCCTGCCGAAGCGCCTCATGAGGATGCGCTCGCGCACCTCGTCGCCGGCCATGTCGCGCACCGCCTGCGACATCTCCGTCTCGATCACGCCCGGCGCGACCGCGTTCACCGCGATCTTGCGCGGCGCGAGCTCCACCGCGAGCGCCCGCGTGAACGCGTTGATCGCGCCCTTGCTCGCCGCGTAGTTGGTCTGGCCGCGCCCGCCCTTGTCGCCCGACACCGAGCTCATGTTGACGATGCGCCCGCGGCGCTTCGAGATCATGAACGGGGCCACGGCGCGCGTCACGTTGAAGACGCCCTTGACGTTGATGTCGAGCACGTCCTGCACGTCCTCGTCGGAGAATCCCGCGAGCGGGTTGTCGCGGATCGCGCCTGCGTTGTTCACCAGCACGTCGATGCGGCCCGTGCGCGAGAACACGCGCTCGACGGCGTCGGCGCACGCCTGCGAGTCGCGCACGTCGACGCGGTCGGCGTTCACGGTGCGCCCGGCGGCGCCCGCGGCGTCCACCACCTCCCGCGCGGCGGCCTCGTTGTCGCGGTAGAAGAACGTCACGTCCGCGCCCTCGGCGGCGAAAAGCTCCACGACGGCGCGGCCGATGCCGCGGCTGCCGCCGGTCACGATGACCGCCTTGCCCTCGAGCCCGGACGCCATCATCGCGCTCATCCCGAGATCGCGAACCCGCCGTCGACGACGAGCGTATGGCCGTTGATCATCGCGGCCTCCGGCAGGCACAGGAGGTAGATGGCGCCCGCGACGTCCTCCGCAGTAAGCACCGGCCCGGCGGGCGTGCGCTCCGCGAAGCCCGCGAGAAGCGCCTCGCGGTTCGGAAAGTACGAGAGCGCGTCGGTGTCCACCACGCCGGCGCTCACCACGTTGACGCGGATGCCGCGCGGGCCCAGCTCCTGCGCGAGCGCACGGGCCAGCGCCTCGAGCGCGGCCTTCGACGCGCCGACGAAGCCGTATCCCGGCATCGCGCGCTGCGCGCCCAGGCTCGACATGGCGACGATGCGGCCGCCGTCGCGCATGAGGGGCAGCGCGCGCTGGGCGAGGAGGTTGAGCGCGAGCGCGTTGGTCTCGAGGCACCAGCGCCAGTGCTTGAGCGTCATGTCGATGGTGGGCTTCAGCACGCCGCTCGCGGCGTTCGACACGACGATGTCCATGCGGTCGAAGTGCTTGCCGATCTCGGCGAACATCTCGTCGACGCTGTCCGGGATGCCGACGCTCCCCTGCACGGCGATGGCGCGGCGGCCGAGGCCGCGAACCTCGGCGCACAGCGCCTCGGCGGCGTCGGCGCTGTTGTAGTAGTTGACGACGACGTCGCAGCCTTCGAGGGCGAGCTTGCGCGCCGTCGCGCGGCCGATCCCGCGCGCCGCGCCCGTCACGAGCGCCACCTTTCCCGACAACGGCTTCGACATCGTCCCCGCTTCCAAGAAGCGCCCGGGCGCGAAGTCCCGGGCAAGCCCGCTATTTTAGCGTGCCGGCCGGCGGGCGTCCCGCCGCGGCGCGTTTGGCGAGGATGTAGCGCTGGGCCTCGATGACCCAGAACTTCTTGACGTAGTACCAGACGTCGGCCGCCCAGCTGATGTTGTCCTCGGCGCCGGGGGGCGGCGGCACGGTGGTCCCCGGCGCGTAGGCCTCGATCCACGCGCGCATCGGCGCCTCGGTCGCGAGCGCCGCCGAGGCCGGCGCGGTCACGTGGCCGATGCCCGCGGGCAGCGTCACGTTCCGCACGTGCGCCCGGCCGCCGTTGGCGTAGCGCGTGTCGCCCTCGCCGGGCAGCGTCCACGCCCAGAAATCGACGTCGATCGAATAGCCGACGAATTCCTCGACCGTGTCGGGGATGGTGCGGAGCTTCCCCAGGAGGCTCCACTGGTTGGGCAGGATGAACGCGGCGCCGCCCGCTCCCACCGCGGAGACGTACCCGATGCGCATGCCGACCACGGGCTGCGGCTTGCCGGTGAGCGGATCCACGATGGCCGTGCGCCCTTCCGCGAAGTCGGTCGTCGGGTTCCACACCGCCACCTTCTCCGCATACTCGCCATTGAGCACGTGGAGCACCTTCACCGCCTGCATGCCGCCCTGGCTGTGCCCGATCATCATCGGCGCCATGCCCGTCTTCTCGTAGTACCAGGCTGCGATGCCCGCGAGGCGCTCGGCGTCCTCGTACGGGCTGTGCGACCAGGAGTCGTCGAAGGGATCGCGGATCTGCGCCTCGGGGTAGCCCATGCCGACGAGGAAGTGGCCGAACGACACCATCGCAAGATGCACGGGATAGATGCCCCCGTGGATCAGCATGATGCGCGGCGTGGGACCCTTCGCGAGGATGTCGCGCACGTCGGACGGCGTGACGCGAAGGGGATCGAGCGCGAGGATGCGATCCTCGAGCGCGCGATCGGTCACCGGCGTCGGGGGAAGCGGGGTGACTTCCAACGGATTCTTGAGCGGCCGCATCGAGCACGACGCGAGCACCGCCGCGAGAAGGAGCGCGGCCAGCCTCATGCGAGCCCCATCGCGCAGCCGAGGAGCCGGTCGTCGATGCGCTGCACGTCGTCGCGCGTGAAGGCGCTCGGGCGGTACGTGACGCCGATGGTGAGCGAGTCGCCGATCGACGCGGGGGCCACGAGGAGCGGCGAGACGGGTCCCGTGGACACGGCGCGGAGATAGTGCAACACGGGCGCGTCGCCCGGCGACCGGTTCCAGATCGACTCGACGTTGAGCGCGGACAAGCCCCCCCACACCGGATAGTTCTTCGCGTCCATGTGCTTGTGCTGCTCCGGCGTCATGAATTGCCACGCGAGCCCGCCGCACGCCATGAGGAACAGCGTCTGGAGGTAGAGCCTGCGCGACTTGACCCGCTGCGTCTGCGCGTGGACGTCGCGCGCGAGCGACTCGAGCCCGATGCCCTCGGGCACGGGATGCGACACGAGGAACGAGCTCAGGAACTGGCCGAACGAGCGGTCGGGCGCGGCGGCGATCATATCGCGCAGGTTGATGACCGACGCGAGCGCGATCTCGTTGCGGCGGCCGGCGCCGCGCCGCGACTCCACCTCGGGCGAGACCGCCCACAGCATCATCGCGAGCATGAGGTCGTTGCGCGTCACCTTCCAGGCGCGGGCCGCCCGCACGATGCCGGCGTACGCGTCCTTCGACAGATCGAACGACGTGAACGCGTTGTGCTTGCCGTCGCCGTGCGGATAGCGCGGCCGGTACGCGCGGCGCGAGCGCAGGAGCATGCCCGGGAGCAGGTACTGGCCGACGTAGAAGGCGAGCGCGTGCTTCGCGAAGAGCGGCGCGTACGTCGGTGGGTACAGCTCGACGGCGTCGCGCCGCGGCGGGAGCGTGCCTGCGTAGCGCGAGGCGATGCCCTTCAGGAGCGCGACGATCGAGTCGCCGCCCGCGATGAAGTGGTCGTACGCGACGCCCAGGTGGAACGACGAGCCGTTGGCGACCACGAAAAAGCGCAGCGGCTCGAACTCGCCCTCGCCCTCGAACGGCGCGTTGAGGTAGCGCTCCATCTCGCGCTCGAGCACCGCGCGCGCGTCGTCCCCGGCGGCGATCACGGGCACGTCCACGTGCACGGGGCCGGTCGCGAACTCGTAGCGCTGTCGCTTCGGGTCGAGCGCCAGACGGCCGATGCCGAGGTCGGTGAGATGCGCGTCGATGGCCTGCGACAGGCGCGAGGCGTCGAGGATCCCCGGAAGCTCGGCGACGTGCACGGCGTTGTACGGGTACGAAGCGCGCCAGCGCAGCATCGCCGCCTGGAAGAGATTGAGCCGGCCGCGCATCAGGAATGCTCCCCCGCGGCGAGCTTGCGCTGCCCCTCGGCGCACCAGTGGCGGCGGATCGAGTACCAGAGGTCGGCGGCGAGCTCGAGGTTGCGCACGTCGGCGTCCTGCGGCAGCGCGGCGTCGGTGCCGGGATACCACGCGACGATCCACGCGCGCGTGGCCGGCTGCTGCGAGAGGTGCTCCATGGCCGGCGCGCCGATGTGGCTGTAGGTGGACGGCAGCATCACGTTGCGCACCGCGCATCCGTTGCCCACGGGCTCGTAGGGCTCGGCGGTGGCGAGGTTGCCCGCGATGGGATCGAAGGCGATCGCGAAGCCCGTGAACTCGAGCGCCGAATCGGGCACCTTGCGAAGCTTCGGGATCATCGTCCACTGCCCGAGCAGCACGCGCGCGAGCTTGCCCGTGGCGATGGCCGAGGCGAAAGGAGACCTGCACGCCGACCACCTACCGCTGCTGCCGACCGTCGTACGGGTCACGAAGGGTCGTGCGGTCGAGCGCGGTGCGGGTCGACGGGATCGAAGACGCGGATCTCGCTCCTCGAAGGTGCGCCCGCAAGCTCGTGCAGCGCATCACGAGCATTCCGCCCTGGCTGTGCCCGATGATCATGGGTCGGAGGCTGTCGCGCTCGTAGTACCAGGCGATCTCGCCGGCCAGCGATTCGCTTCCCGCCGAAGCTCGACCGCGAGGGCGCTGTCGTACGGGTCATGAAGCGCGGCCTCGGGATACCCCATGCCCATCAGGAACTGCGCGAAGGGCTCCATGGTCACGAACGGGCCGGCCGCAGGCTCACGATGTGCGCGGCACGCCGCGCAGGGCTTGCGCCGCGTCGACCCCCTGCAGGCGGTCGCAGTCGAGCGCCCGCGCCCCGGCATCGGCGAAGGCCGGGTGGGCGACGACAGTGGAAAGGGCGAAGGCGAGCGCGCGTATTAGGCGGGGTTGGCGCGGCACGGGATTCGGTTAGGGACTCGCGTCGTGCGTCGAAGCCGCGATTATCGCAGGACCGGCGGCCGGGACCGCGCTTACCGAAAACGAGGCAGGAAGCGACCCGTGCGCTCGAGATAGCGCCCGTAGCCGGGGCCGTGCTGGCGCAGCATGTGGCGCTCCTCGTTCAGCGCCTTCGTCACCCACAGGATGACGAGCCCCGCCCCGCAGGCCGCCATGAGCGGGGTGGGAACGACCATCACCGTGCACGCGACGAGCAGCATCGAGAACGCGTAGATCGGGTGCCGGATGCGACTGAAGAGGCCGTCGGTGATGAGCGCCTGGTCGGGCTCGGCGGTCACCGCCATCCGCCAGTCCTTGCCCATGCGCGACCAGCACTTCACGGTGGCCCCCAGCGCGAGCACGCCGACCAGCGCCGCCACGAAGCGAAGCGAGGCGTACCACGCGACGCCGCGCGCGAACTCCGGCAGGGCGAAAGGCCCCGTGTGACGCGACAGCGCGAGCCACGGGATGCACACCCAAAGCGCGCCGAGCGGCACCCACACGAGCCACATGAATCGCTCGAGTCGCTGCTCGGGGACGACGCCGACCGCGGTGCGCGTATGCCGGCGCACGCGCACGATCATGACGCCGATGCCGATCCAGTAGCCGACGACCGTCAGCGCGATGATATTGAGGGCAACGTCCATGCGACATTGTACGGGGGGCCTGCCGCGGCGCCGGCGCGGCGCTATCCTCCGGCCGATGCGCGCCACGCTGCCCGCGTTCGTCTCCTTGCTCACGCTGGCCGTCGCCTGCGCGGGGTGCGGCGACGCGCCCGGCGGCGCTTCTCGCAATCCGTTTGCGTCGTTCGCGAGCCGGTGCGACGCCCTCCAGGCCTCGCCCGCGCAGATCCGCGTCATGCCCCTGGCTGTCGCCGAGAACGTGCAGCGCCCGCGCGCGGAGCTCACGCGCGACAACCAGCACGCCGACCCGCGGCGCCAGACGCTGGGCCTTACGGAGGCGACGATCGGATTCGCGACCTCCGTCGAGACCGAGGGCCTCGTCGATCGCAACGGCATCACCTGCGCGCGGGCGCGCATCCGCGTCGACGTCTCGCTCGCCCCCGTCACCGTGTTCGTCGCGCGTGAGCTTGCGGGCGACGCCTGCCGGTACGCGGCGGTCCGCGCGCACGAGCAGAAGCACGTCGAGGCCGGCCGCTCGCTCCTGGCGGGCATCCCGGCGCGCCTCGCCGCCCGGCTCGACGCGGCCGGCATGGGCCGCTTGTACTACGCAGCTTCGTCGGCCGCGCTCGAGCAGGCGGTCAACGCCGACGTCGATCGCGTGGTCGCGGCCTTGCTCGCCGAGACGAAGGCCGAGCTCGCGACGCGGCAGGCGGCCATCGACACCCCGGAGGAGTACGCGGCCGTCTCCGCCGCCTGCGGCGGCTTCCCGGCCGATGGGCCCCCGCGACCGCCTGACCGCCGTTGAGGCGTATCGAAGACGGGCCGCAGTAGAATTGCCTCATGAGCGTGCCCTCGCCCAGCGGTCGTGTCGTGCGCGGCGTCGAAGCTCCGCCCCTTCCGCCGGTCGGCGAGGAAGGCCGGGCGGTCCTGCGCGCCCTCTTCGCGCAGTACCGCATCAAGCTCCTCGACGTCGTGCGTGCGTCGCTTGAGGACATGACCGACCTCTTCGAGACGAACAGCCACATCCCGAACGGCGAGATCGAGGAGTTCCGTAGCAAGCGCCTCGCGTGGCTCGAGAAGTTCGACAAGACGCTGTGCGACCTCTTCGAGCGGCGCGTGGTGGCCAACGTGCGCCGGCAGGGCCGTCGCCTCGACGCCGACGCGTCGCTCGCGACGCTCCGCGTCCTTTCCGCCTTCGACCACGACCGGCAGTCCGCGCTCAAGGACGCGACGCGCTTCCTCGACCGCTTCACGCAGCGCGAGATCGCGGCGCTCGACCTCCGCATCGAAACCCTCCTGGGCGAGCCCGGCTCGCGCGACATCGACAACCCGTTCTCGATCGCGTACCTCCTCGACGCCGTCGGATCGTCGGCGCGCGCCGTCTATCCCAATCCCCGCGTCTGGTGCAGCCGTTCATGGAGCGCGTGCTCGCGGACCTCACGCCCGAGATCAACAAGCTCTACATCTCGCTCAACCGCTTCCTTGCGGACCGCGGGGTGCTGCCCGAGATCAAGGCCGCCCTGCGCGCGCGAAGCGAGTTCCGGCCGCAGGACGACCGCGAGCTCCTGCCGACGTTCACGAAGTTGATGGGCGAGGCGCTGCCGGACGTCCCGCGCGATATCGTCGTCCCGGAGACGCTCGGCGACCCGAACGCGCCGTCGCTGGTCTTCGCCGAAAAGCAGACGCCGCCGCGCGGCAAGGAGCCCGACCCCACCGAGATGTCGGCCGCGAAGATCCTGGCCGGTCTCGCGGCGCTGGCGGCCAACCCCGGCGCGGGCGGCGGAGGCGGCGGCGGCATGGTGGCAATGCCGGGCATGCCCGTCACGGGTGTCGCCGGGGTGCCGGTCTCGGGCTACGCGGGCGTGCCCGTCCAGGGGGTTCCCCTCACGGGCATCCCGGTCACCGAGGCCACGGGCAGCTTCCCGTCGCTCGATCCCTTGATGGCGCTGGGCGCGTCCACGCCCCTCTTCGCGACGCTCGCGCACTGGCAGCGTCTCGACCTGCCCACCGCCATCGCGCAGGCGGCGCCCAAGGCCGCCCCGGGCTCGACCGAAGGTACGGTCGTCCCGCTCAACCTCATCCCGCACATCCGCGCGGCCATCGACGGGCAGATCGGCAACGACACGGACCGCATCACGATGGACGTGATCGCGCTCCTGTTCGACTACGTCTTCCGCGACCGCTCCATCCCGGATTCGCTGCGCAGCCTGTTCGCGCGGCTGCAGGTTCCGATCGTCAAGGCGGCGCTCCTCGACCGCACGTTCTTCTCGGACCGCAAGCACTCGGCGCGCCAGCTCCTCGACAACCTGGCCGACGCCGCAGTGGGCGCCACGCAGAGCGACGCCTACCAGGACGCCTTCGGCAAGCTCGCGAGCGAGATCGTCGAGGACATCTGCCGCGACTTCGAGATCGACGTCGCGGTGTTCCGCTCCGCCAACGCGAAGCTCGCGCAGTTCATCGAGGACGAGAAGCAGCGCGTCACCACCGCCACCACGGAGGACGTCGCGCAGGCGCTCGACCAGGAGCAGGGCGAGTCCGACCGCTCGCACGTGCTCGCGTTCCTCCGCGACCGCCTCGCGGGCCTCGACGTGCCCTTCGAGGTGCGCGGCTTCGTCGAGACCACGTGGTCGGACTACATGGCGAAGGTGCGCAAGGACAGCGGCGAGGACAGCGAAGCCTGGCAGCACGCGATCGCGACGCTCGACGACATGCTGTGGAGCATCACCGCCAAGGATCGCGGCTCGCAGAAGGCGCGCCTGACCAAGATGATCCCCAAGCTCATCGGCGCGCTGCGCACGGGCAGCAACGCCGTCGGCGTGCCGGCCGAGCGCGCGCGGCTCTTCTTCGAGGCGCTGTACCGGCTGCACATCGCGGCC
Organism: Casimicrobiaceae bacterium; assembly: GCA_044225355.1. Taxonomy (GTDB): domain Bacteria; phylum Pseudomonadota; class Gammaproteobacteria; order Burkholderiales; family Casimicrobiaceae; genus VBCG01. The sequence continues at coordinate 41,665 of JBGAIS010000010.1, forward strand.
ATCAAGACGGCGTCCGCCGCCGCGGCCGACCCGCAGGCGCCGCGCGAGCCGCCGGCCCTGCCCACCGTGAACGTGCACGACTACGTGAGCGAGATGGCCGTCGGCACGTGGCTCGCGTTCAGCAAGGAAGGCAAGCCGATCAACGCGCGCCTCACGTGGGTGAGCCCGCTGCGCACCAAGTACCTCTTCACGAGCCGCTCGCGCGCGAGGGCCTTCGTCTACACGCCCGAGGAGCTCGCGTACGAGATCAACACCGGCCAGGTCGCGCTGGTGGTCGAACCCGTGCCGCTGTTCGACCGGGCCGTCAGCGCGGCGCTGAACGAGCTCGGCGCGCGGCAGCCGCCCGCCCCGTCCAAGGCCGCACAACCCGCGTGAACCGATTCGCTTTCGCGGCGCCGCTCCTCGTCGCGGCGTCGATGGCCGCTGCGCAGCTCGGCGGCCCCCCGCCTCCCGATCCCGTCGCGCTGCTGGCCGCCGCCAAGGAGGCAAGCGGCGGCGCGGCGTGGGACGCGCTGCGCACGCAGCACAGCAAGGTCGCCATCAGGAGCGGACCGCTCGAGGGCAGCGCGGAGCGCTGGAGCGAGTTCGCCACCGGCCGCTCGTCGGTGACCTACACGCTCGGACCGGTCGTCGGCACGGCAGGCTTCGACGGCAAGGTCGCGTGGTCCCAGGAAGGCACCGCCAAGGCGCAGGCCGACGCGGGCGCGGCACGCGAGCTCGCCGTCAACGCGGCCTACCGCGATCGCCTCGCGTTCTGGTACCCGGATCGCGCGCCGGCGCGCATCGCGTTCAAGGAGCACGCCGAGGCGGACGGCGCGTTCTTCGACGTCGTGCGCGTCACGCCCGAAGGCGGGCGCCCGTTCGAGCTCTGGATCAACACCGAGACGAAGCTCATCGAGCGCATGGTCGAGCGGGAGGAGCAGGCCGTGCGCACCGAGGTGTACATGGACCTGCGCGACGTCGCGGGCGTGCGCATCCCCTTCCGTGTTCGCGCCACGCGCGAAGGCGCCAAGTACGACGAGGTCGTGACCGTCGACGCGATGGAGTTCAACGTGCCGGTGGACGCGGCGCGCTTCGCGCAGCCCGCACCGCCCAAGCCCGACTTCACCTTTCCCGCCGGCCGCGCGTTCGTCGAGATTCCGTTCGAGATGCACAGCGGGCACGTCTTCATCAACGTCACGATCGACGGGCACGGCCCCGTGCGCATGCTCCTCGACTCCGGCGGCCAGAACGTGCTCCTCCCGCGCTCGGCGGACGCGCAGCCCGCGCCCGGAGTCGCGCGCACCAATCGCGTCGACGTGGGCGGCGTGGTGCTCGAGCGCCAGGTGTTCGCGACGCTCGACCTCGCCGACTTCCTCCGCCGCGTCGAGGGGATGCAGGACATCGGCGGCGTGATCGGCTACGAGCTCCTGCGCAGGATGCCCGTCAAGCTCGACTACGAGCGTTCGCGCGTCGTCCTCTACGACCCGGCGCGGTTCAAGTACGCCGGCCCCGGCGCGCGCGTGGCCGTGACGATGCGCGGGCAGCAGCCGCGCGTCGCAGGCAAGGTGGACGGCGTGCCGGGGTGGTT
>JBGAIS010000235.1:0-4781 GCA_044225355.1 Casimicrobiaceae bacterium
GCCGCGGCATCCACCAACGACGTCGGCGCCTACCTCGCGGCCAACCTCGACTTCCACGACCGCATGGTCGCGCTGACCGGCAACGACAAGCTCCTGCTCGTCTATCGCCGCCTCGTCAACGAGCTCCATCTCTTCAGGCGGCGCACGCTCGAGCAGGGCGGCACGCTCTCCGTATCCACGCGCGAGCACCGCGACATCGTGAAGCTGATCGCCGACGGCCAGGCGGCCGCCGCGGGCAAGGCGCTGCATGACCACGTCACCGCGAGCCGCGAGCGCATGCACGCCTCGCTCGTTCCCGCGGAGCGCGGCGAAGATCACCCTCCCCCGGCCTCGGGCCGGAGGCGGCTCACATCCTGAAGGACGGCAGCAGGCATCACCCGTGTTTTCCAGAACATCAAGATCGGACCATCCGACGTTCACTCTCAAACAAGGAGGCACCATGACCGATTCGACCAAGCGTCACCTCTCGCGCCGCGGCTTCGCCCGCACGCTCACCGCCGCGGCGCTGGGCGTCGCCGCGTCCGCGATGCTCGCGGCCGCTCCCGCGCAAGCGCAGCAGTGCGAGAACCCGCCCGTGCTGCGCTTCTCCATCATCCCCACGCAGGAGACGGTGCGCGAGCTCACGCTCTACAAGCCCGTGGTCGACATCCTCGCCAAGAACACGGGCAAGAAGATCGAGTTCTACATGCCGACGTCCTACTCGTCGGTGGTCGAGGCGCTGATGGGCAAATGGGTCGACGTGGCCGTGCTCGGCCCCGAGTCGTACGTGATCGCCCACAACAAGGACAAGAACATCGAGGTGTTCGCCACCTACTACAAGAAGAAGATCGGCGTGCAGGAAGCCGGGCCCGGCTACAAGGCGCTCCTCATCTCCAAGAAGGGCGGCAAGTTCAACGACGTCGCGGCGTCCAAGGGCTCGGTGATGCTGCTGGTCGACCCGGCCAGCACGTCCGGCGCGCTCATCCCCGAGTCCGAGTTCGCGAAGAAGGTCGTGAAGATGCCGCTCAAGGACTACTTCAGCCGCGTCGCCTTCTCGGGCGGCCACGACCTCTCCACGTTCGCGGTCGCCGACGGCAAGGCCGACGTCGCGTTCGTCGCGAGCCATCGCTTCATGAACACCATCGGCACCGGCAAGGTGAAGCTCGAGGACTTCAACGTGCTGTGGACCTCGCCGCTCATCCCGCAGGACCCGTTCGTCTACCGGGCCTCGCTGTGCCCGGAGCTCAAGCAGAAGATCAGCGACACGTTCACGGGGCTCGACCAGACGCCCGAGGGCAAGAAGTTCCTCGAGAACGTCGATTCCGAGAAGTTCGTGACGATGAAGGACTCCGACTACAACATCATCCGCGACGCGGGCGTGAAGTAATCGCATCGCCCGCACCCCGGGACTCGCCGCCGCACCCGCGGCGCCGGCCCTGGGGTCGACGCGATGCGGCTCCCTCCGGACATCCTTCCTCTTTCTCCACGATGACGACACTGGCACTCGAGGTGCGCGACCTGTCGGCGGCGTACGGCGACCGGCAGATCCTGCGCAAGGTGAGCTTCAACGTAGCACCCGACGACTTCTTCGCCATCATCGGACCGAGCGGCGCCGGCAAGTCGACGCTCATCCGATGCGTCAACCGGCTGGTCGAGCCCACCGGGGGCTCGGTCAGCCTCGACGGCGAGGAGATCCTGTCGATCGGCCAGCGCGCGCTCCGGCATGCGCGCCGGAACATCGGCATGATCTTCCAGGAGTTCAATCTCATCGAGCGCCTGCTGCGCAGCATCTTCCGCGCGTTCAAGCGCGACGACATCGCGCAGGCGCTCACGCTCCTCGATCGCGTCGGCCTGCGCGACCACGTCAACAAGCGCGCCGATCGCCTCTCGGGCGGCCAGCGCCAGCGCGTCGGCATCGCGCGGGCGCTGATGCAGAACCCGCGCCTTCTCCTGGTCGACGAGCCCACGTCCGCGCTCGATCCCAAGATCGCGCGCGAGGTCATGGGGCTCATCCGCGAGATCGCGCGCGAGCGGCGCATCCCGGTCCTGTGCAACATCCACGACGTGAAGCTCGCGACCGAGTTCTGCACCCACATCATCGGGCTGCAGGACGGCGTCAAGAAGTTCGAGGGCCGGCCCGCCGACCTGAACGAGAAGGCGATGCACGACATCTACGCGCTGGAGGTCCTGTGACGGCCGCCGTCGCGACGATCGACGCGCGCATCGACGCCGTCGCGCGCGAGCGGCGAGCCACGCGCCGCGTGCGCCTCGCCACCCTCGCCCTCGGCGTGCTGTTCGTGCTCGGGACGATGTACGTCATCCTGGTCAAGGACACCGACTGGTCGCGCCTCACGCTCTCCTCCATCGGCACCACGCTCGGGCGCTTCGCCGAGTTCGACACGAGCATCATCCCGGACCTCGTCGACCCCACCATCGACACCGCGCTCATGGCCACGCTCGCGAGCTTCCTGGGGCTCTTCCTCGCGCTTCCCGTGGCGTGGCTCGGCGCCTCCAACATCACGCCGCTCGGCCGCACGAGCTACGTGATCGGCCGCGGCCTCATGACGCTGTCTCGCTCGGTGCACGAGATCGTATGGGGCCTCATCTTCGTGTCGGCCGTCGGCCTGGGCGTGCTCGCGGGCGTGCTCGCGATGGCCGTGCGCTCCGTGGGCTTCATCTCGAAGGTCATCGCCGAGGCCATCGAGGACGTCCAGCCCGGCCCCATCGAGGCCATCCGCGCGGTGGGCGGCAACAAATTCCAGGTGCTCTGGTACGGCATCGTGCCGCAGGTGATGCCCGTGGTGCTCGGCACCGTGATCTTCGAATGGGACATCAACATCCGGCGCTCGACCATCATGGGGCTCGTCGGCGCCGGCGGGCTGGGCCTCGTGCTCTTCCGCCAGCTCGCGCGCTCCAACTACGGCGGCGTCGCCACCGTGCTGTGCGCGGTGCTGCTCCTCATCATCATCGGCGAGATCGTCTCCCACTATGCCCGCAAAGCGATCATCTGACGTCGCGGTCCTCGAGGACCCGGTGGTCGCGTCGGCCCTGCACGAGACGGCCGTCGCCGAGGCCGCCGACGAGGCCGCTTCGCAGGCGGGCGATCCCGCGCTCGGCCGCAAGAAGGCCAAGCTCAAGCGCGACGCGGTGTGGGTGGGCCTCGTCGCGCTGATGGTGTGGGCGGTCTACCGCCTCGACATCCCGCTCGACCGCCTGCCCGGGATCATGGGGCGCATGGGCGAGACGCTCATGACGCGCTATTTCCCGCCCGACATGGCGCGCATCACGCAGGGCGACTACCTGCACTCGGTCTTCGAGACGCTCCAGATGTCGTACCTCGCCACCGTGATGGGCATCATCGTCGCCATCCCCCTCGCGTGGTTCGCGTCGGCCAACATGTCGCCCAGCCGCCGCATCCTCTACCCCCTGTCGCGCCTCGTCATCATGGCGTGCCGCTCGGTGCACGAGATGATCTGGACGATCCTGCTCGTGGCGATCCTGGGCTTCGGCATGCTTCCCGGCGCGGTGGCGCTCACGCTCTTCTGCATCGGGTTCGCGGGCAAGCTCTTCGCCGAGGCGGTCGAGGCCATCGACATCGGCCCCGTCGAGGCCATGCGCGCCACCGGCGCCGACCCGCTGCAGGTCTTCGTGTTCGCCGTGCTTCCGCAGGTACGCGTCGCGTGGACCGGCACCGCGATCTACACGTGGGACGTCGTCTTCCGTGCCGCGACGGTCGTGGGCTTCTTCGGCGCGGGAGGCATGGGCTGGTATCTTCGCGAGAGCATGCAGCGCATCGCCTCGCAGGAGGTCGCGGCCATCATCCTGTCGATCATCATCGTCGTGCTCGTCGCCGAGCTCTTCTCCTCATGGGTCCGCACGCGAATCGCGCGCGCGATCGCCTAGAGCGGACACACCCGCCCCCATCGCTTGCCTACTCACCGGAATCGCCCGATGCCCGAACCCCGAACCGCCGCCGTCGAAGTCAACGGCCGCCGCTACCAATGGATGCGCCAGCCCGTCGTCGTCGTGTGCGTCGACGGCTGCGAGCCCGACTACATCACCCAGGCCATCGAGGCCGGCGTGGCGCCCTATCTCGCGAAGATGTGCAAGAAAGGCGCCTCGACCCTCGGCGACTGCGTGGTGCCGAGCTTCACCAATCCCAACAACCTGTCGATCGTGACCGGCGCCCCGCCGGCCGTGCACGGCATCTGCGGCAACTTCTTCTACGACACCGAGCGCGACCAGGAAGTGATGATGAACGACGCGCGCTACCTGCGAGCCGGCACCATCCTCGCGGCGTTCTCCGACGCGGGCGCGAAGGTCGCGGTGGTCACCGCCAAGGACAAGCTGCGCACGCTCCTGGGCCACGGCATGAAGGGCATCTGCTTCTCCGCCGAGAAGGCCGACAAGGCCACCCTCACGGAGAACGGCATCGAGAATGCGCTCGCGTTCGTCGGCAAGCCGCTGCCCTCCGTGTACTCGGCCGACCTGTCGGAGTTCGTGTTCGCGGCCGGCGTGGCGCTGATGAAGCGCGACCGTCCCGACCTCATGTACCTGTCGACCACCGACTACGTGCAGCACAAGCACGCGCCCGGCACCACGGACGCGAACGCGTTCTACGCGATGATGGACGGCTACCTGGCGCAGCTCGACGAGATGGGCGCGGTCGTGGCGCTCACCGCCGACCACGGCATGAGCGCCAAGACGGACGCCGGCGGCGCGCCGCAGATCATCTACCTGCAGGAGTGGTTCGACGCCGCCCTCGGCGCCGGCAAGGCCCGCGTCATCCTGCCCATCACGGA
>JBGAIS010000236.1:0-4762 GCA_044225355.1 Casimicrobiaceae bacterium
CCCCGAAGACGAATCGAACGTCCGACCTGCCCCTTAGGAGGGGGCTGCTCTATCCACTGAGCTACCGGGGCTAAACTTGTGGCATGCGGAGGGGGGCGATTTTACCGGAACCCCTGCGCGCAATCGCACTCGACCGACCTCGAACCCGATGATCGCCTGGCTCGGCGCGCGGACCCCGTTCCCGCCCGTCTCGACCGCGCTCGCAGATCCCAACGGCCTCCTCGCGGCAGGCGGCGACTTGTCGCCCGCGCGACTCCTCGATGCGTATCGGCATGGCGTCTTCCCCTGGTACTCGCAAGGGCAGCCCATCCTGTGGTGGAGCCCCGATCCGAGAATGGTGCTGCACGTCGACGAGCTGCGCGTGTCGCGCTCCCTCGGGAGGCGCGTCAAGTCAGGCGCGTTCGACGTGCGTGTCGACACGGCGTTCGCCGACGTGATCCGCGCATGCGCGCGAACGCCCCGGCACGGGCAGGGCGGGACGTGGATCACCGACGAGATGATCGAGGGGTACTGCGCCTTGCACCGCCTGGGGTACGCCCACTCGGTCGAGAGCTGGCGCGATGGCCGGCTCGTGGGCGGTCTGTACGGCCTCGCGATCGGACGCGTCTTCTTCGGTGAGTCGATGTTCGCGCACGAGACCGACGCCTCCAAGGTGGCGCTGGTGCATCTCGTCGCGAAGCTGCGCGACCTGGGCGTGCCGATCGTCGATTGCCAGCAGGAGACGGCGCACCTCGCGGCGCTGGGCGCGCGGCCGATTCCGCGGGAGCGGTTTGCGGCGCGGCTTCGCGAGTTGATACACTCGACCGAGCCTCCGGCGGGCTGGCGCGACGACGGCGCCGCGCCGGAGCAAGGACGCCCCTCGACGCCGTGAGCAAGCTCAACGACCTGCCCCTGACCTCGCTGCAGTTCTACGCGACGGCGCCGTATCCGTGCAGCTACCTTCCCGATCGCGCGGCCCGCTCGCAGGTCGCCACCCCGAGCCACCTCATCGACACGCGCGTGTACAGCGAGCTCGTGCGGCTCGGCTTTCGCCGCAGCGGCGCCTTCACCTATCGGCCGTATTGCGACCATTGCCGCGCGTGCGTTCCGGTCCGGGTGCCGGTCCTTCGCTTCGCCCCCAGCAGGACGCAGCGCAAGATCGCGCGAAATCACGGCACGTTGACAGCAATTAGGCGGGAGTTGGCGTACGATTCGGAGCATTACGCGTTGTACCTTCGCTACCAGCGCTTCCGCCACCCCGGCGGCGGAATGGATCAGGACAGCCGCGAGCAGTACCAGCATTTCCTTCTCCACAGCAACGTCTCCACCGATCTCTTCGAGTTCCGGGAGGAGGGCGTGCTGCGCATGGTCAGCCTGGTCGATCGCCTGGTCGACGGCCTGTCGTCGGTCTACACCTTCTTCGAGCCCGACGTCCCCGGCACGAGCTTCGGTACCTATAACGTGCTGTGGCAGATCGAGCGCTGCCGGGCGCTGGGCTTGCCGTACCTCTACCTCGGTTACTGGATCGCCGAGAGCCGCAAGATGGCGTACAAGGCGACGTTCCGTCCGGTGGAAGGCCTTCTGGCCGGCGTCTGGACGGACCTCGCCGACGCGTAACGGCGCACGGATCGCACGCCCCGCTCCAGCACCGCAAGTCCCCACGGCGCACGACCTGCCGCCCCGAGCGGCTCGGGTTAACCCAGTTCGCGCCGCACCATCAATTTGTACGCTTCATAATGTCCTATTCACCTCAACAGGAGGACGCAAGTCATTGGATTGTTAGACGTCACCCCGTGCGATAGAGTGTGCTTGTAAGGTACAAGCTGGCCGACTGCATTGTCGCAGAATGCCCGGTTTTTCCAAGTCCCGTTTTCACACTCAAAGGCACACCATGAATGCGATCGTCGCCCCCGACCTCCTGTCGAACGTTGAGAGCTCCGACTTCATCGAGCGTTCCGACGGCTCGGCGGAGCTCGCGGTTTCTCCCCAACTGTCCTGCCGCTACTCGCCGAACGAGGCGACCCTCTGGTCGCGCTGGTCGCCGCGGGGAATCCCCTCGTTCAACATGGCCTTGCTGCGCGATCTCGAGCGCGGGAGCCAGACCATCGAGGGCTATTTCTCGGAGAGCCGTGCCACGCGGCCGCTGCAGTACATCGTCCTGCAATCCGGGATTGACGGAGTGTTCAATCTCGGCGGCGACCTGGGCTACATCCAGCGCATGATCGCCTGCCAGGATCGCGCGGGCCTCACGGAATACGCGCGTGCCGCCATCAACGTCCAGCACCGCAACTTCACCGCGCACGGGCTGCACAACGTCACCACGGTGGCGCTGCTCGAGGGCGACGCGCTCGGCGGGGGCCTCGAGTGCGCGTTGTCGTGCGACGTCGTGATCGCGGAGAAGCACGTGAAGGCCGGCTTCCCGGAGATCCTGTTCAACATGTTCCCTGGGATGGGCGGCATCTCGTTCCTGTCGCGCCGCGTGCCGCGTTCGCTCGTCGACGAGATGACGCGCTCGGGTCGCCAGTACACGGCGCTCGAGCTCCTCGAGCACGGCGTCGTGGACCAGGTGGTGGAGACGGGCGAGGGCATGGCGGCCGTGGAGCGCCTGCGCAGCAAGCGCGAGCACCAGGCGAGCGCGCACTCCGCGATGAACGCCGTCGATCGCATGATCCGTCCCGTGACGCTGCAGGAGCTGCACGAGGTCGTGAGGCTGTGGGTCGACTGCGCGCTGCACCTGTCGCCGCGCAGCGTCGAGTGGATGCAGCGCCTGTACCAGCGACAGCTTTCGGTGTTCGGCCGGCCGCTCGCGGCGGCGGTCGCCGAATCCCCGCGCCAAGCGGCCGCGCTGGCGGCGTGAGGCGCCGGGTCGCCATCACCGGGATCGGCATCGTGTCTCCGCACGGGAGCGACTATGCGCGGATGTTCGACGACCTGCTCGCGGGCAGGTCGGCGATCCGCCGGATCTCGATCGCGTCCGGCGACGACGCGCTCGAGACCGTCGCCGCGCCCGTCGACGGCGAGCCCTGGCTCGCGCTCCCGCGAGGCGAGCGCGTGATGGCCGATCGCGCGTCGCAGTACGCGCTCCTTGCAGCGCAGTCCGCCGTGGCCGACGCGGGGCTCGACTTCGCCGCGGAGGACACGCGGCGCGCGGGCGTGTCGGTGGGCACGTGCATGGGCGGCATCGCCACGACGGAAGCCGCGTACGAGGATCTCTTTCGCAAAGGCGCGACGCGCGTGAGCCCGTTCACGCTCGCGAAGACGATGTACAACGCGCCGGCCGCGCACATCGCGATGAAGTACGGGCTCACCGGCCCGTCGCTCACCTACACGACCACGTGCTCGTCGTCGGCGGTGGCCGCGGGCGAGGCGATGCGCCTCATCCGACACGGCTACGCCGACGTGATGCTCGCGGGCGGCACCGACGCGCTTCTCGTCTACGGCTCGATGCGCGCGTGGCAGGCGCTTCGCATCCTCGCGTCCGAGAAGCCCGGTCATCCCGAGGCGAGCTGCCGTCCTTTCAGCGCCGACCGCGACGGCACGGTGCTGGGCGAAGGCGCTGCGTTTCTCGTGCTCGAGGACTGGGATCATGCGCAGGCGCGCGGCGCGACCCTCCACGCCGAGCTCGCGGGCTACGCGGTGACGAGCGACAGCACGCATCTCACGCAGCCGTCGATCGAAGGCCAGGCGCACGCGATGTCGGCCGCGCTCGACGATGCGCGGATCGCTCCCGGCGGCATCGACTACATCAACGCGCACGGCACCGGCACCGCGCTCAACGACGTGTCCGAGACGCGCGCCATTCGCCGCGTGCTCGGTGCGCGCAGCGATGACGTCGCGGTGTCGTCGACCAAGTCGATGCACGGGCACCTCGTCGGCGCCGCGGGCGCGCACGAGCTCGCCATCGCGACGCTCGCCGTGATGCGCGGGGCCGTGCCGCCGACGGCGCACCTCGCCACGCCCGATCCCGAGTGCGACCTCGACTATGTCCCGCTCGTCGGGCGGCCGGCGCGAGTCCGCGCGGCGATGACCAATTCATTTGCGTTCGGTGGAACGGCGGCCGTGCTGGTCGTGGCCGATCCCCGCGAATCGCGTACCTGAGGAAAGCGAACCATGACTCCCTATCTCGATGCGGCGTTGACCTTTCGCGGCGAGTTCACCGCTCCGCCGAGCGGTGCGCCGCGCGTCATGCGCGAGGCCGCCGCGCCTCACGCCACCGGGCATCCCACCGAGGAGGCGCTGCGCCGAGAGCTCATGGCGTTCGCGACGCCGAGCACCGCGCTGGGCACCACGCTGTACGTGCTCGAGTACGCGCTGTACGCCGCGGCCATCGCGTGCGTGCTGTGGGCGCCCGGGCTCGCGTGGAAGGTGCTCGCGAGCATCGTCGCGGGATTCGAGCTCGGCAAGCTGTCGCTGTTCGCGCACGACGCCGCGCACGGCAGCACGACTCGCAGCCGCTCGCTCAATCGCTTCATGGCGGTCGCCGCGATGACGCCCATCCTCTACAACTACCCGCTGTGGGCGTGGGACCACCACACCATGCACCACCGCTATCCGAACGGCGATCACCCGGATGCGTTCGTCCCGTTCGGCAAGGCCGACTTCGACGCGCTTCCCGCGTGGCGCCGCGCGCTCGAGCGCCTCGCGCGCTCGCCGCTGTTCGTCGGCTTCGGCGTGTACTTCCTCATCGTGCGCTGGTACTCGACGAAGCTCTTCCCGGGCGATCCGGTTCCGCAGTACGTGCGCCCGCGCGCGTGGAAATTCTTCTTCGGGCTCGTCGCCTACG
>JBGAIS010000237.1:0-4750 GCA_044225355.1 Casimicrobiaceae bacterium
ATCACCTATCTCAACGAGAAGGCGAAGCGCTTCGTCGAGCCGTTGGCGCGCGATCTCGGGGCCGACTTCCTGCTCCCGCTCGACGTCGCCGTGCCCGGCGAGCTCGAGGCCGTGTTCGAGCATGCGGCCAGGCAGTGGGGGCGCGTCGACGCCCTCGTGCACTCGATCGCGTTCGCGCCGAAGGACGATCTGCAAGGCGGCCTCCTCAACTGCTCCGCGGACGGCTTCGCGAAGGCGATGGACGTGTCCTGCCACTCGTTCGTGCGCATGGCGAAGCTCGCGGCGCCGCTCATGACCGAGGGCGGCACCATGTTCGCGATGAGCTACTACGGTGCCAACAAGGTGGTCCCCACCTACAGCGTGATGGGGCCCGTCAAGGCGGCGCTCGAGGCGTGCTGCCGGTACCTCGCGTACGAGCTCGGCCCGAAGGGCATCCGCGTGCACGCGATCTCTCCCGGCCCGCTCAAGACGCGCGCGGCGTCGGGGCTCAAGGACTTCGACGTGCTGCTGACCGAGGCGGCGCAGCGCGCGCCCATAGGCGAGCTCGTCGACATCATGGACGTGGGCTTCGCGTGCGCGTATCTTGCGACTCCGTACGCCCGCAGGGTCTCGGGCGAGACGCTGTACATCGACGGCGGCGTGAACATCATGGCATGAAGACGGTCGAGATCACGTACCGCTACGACGTGGGCCTGGCCGCGGCACGCGCCCGCCCTGACAGCGCCGACGCCGCGATGCGCCGGCTCGTCGAAGGCAGCCGTGCGTTCGCGACGCTGCTCGAGGGCGTCACGAGCGGCCACGGCACCGTGCAGCGCGTGGTGCCGGTCGACCCGCGCGACCTGGGGCTCGCGGGTGACGGCGCGCCCAGGCAGCGCCCGTTCGCCGCCGTCCTGGGATGCTCCGACGCGCGCGTGCCGGTGGAGCTTCTCTTCAACGAGGGGCCGAACGACCTCTTCGTCGTGCGCGTCGCGGGCAACGGCCTCGGCGCCGACGGCCTCGGCAGCCTCAAGTACGCGGCCGATCACCTGGGCGACAGCCTGAAGCTCGTCGTCGTCCTCGGTCACAGCGGATGCGGCGCGGTCTCGGCGGCGGTGGACATCTTCCTCGCGCCGGCGAACTACCTGGCGCTCGCCGATGATCCCGCGCTTCGCAACATCCTCGATCGCCTGTTGCTGGTCGTGCACACCGCGGCGCGGCGGCTCGAGGCCACCTACGGCGAGGCGGTCACGTCGCGTCCCGGTTATCGCCGGGCGCTCGTCGAGGCGGCCGTCGTGTCCAACGCGGCGCTGTCCGCGTACAACGTCGAGCAGCAGCTCGGGGGGCCGTCGGGCCTTCGCGCGGCGTACGGCGTGTGGCTTATCGAGTCGCGCGAGACGTGGGCACCCCGCGCCGACAGTGACGAGTGCGCGGGCCTCGCGTATCCGCCGAGTGGCCAGGAGGCGTTCGCGCGCTTTGCCGATGCCGTGGTGCGCTCCGCGCGCATCGCCGGGCTGCTCGAACGGGCGCCGTGACGTCGACGCCCATGCCCGCGGAGCAGGTGCGCCTCGTGGAGGCGCGCCTTGAGAAGCTCGCCTGGAAGCGGTGGGGGCCGTACCTGTCGGAGCGACAGTGGGGCACGGTGCGCGAGGATTACAGCGCGGACGGCAACGCGTGGGACTACTTCACCCACGACCAGGCGCGCTCGCGGGCGTATCGCTGGGGCGAGGACGGCATGGCGGGCGTCAGCGACGACCACCAGCGCCTGTGCTTCGCGCTGGCGCTGTGGAACGGTCGTGACCCGATCCTCAAGGAGCGCATGTACGGGCTCACGAACTCGGAGGGCAATCACGGCGAGGACGTGAAGGAGTATTACTTCTACCTCGACTCGACGCCTACGCATTCGTACATGAAGTACCTGTACAAGTATCCGCAGGCGGCGTTCCCTTACGGCGAGCTCGTCGCGCGCAATCGCGAGCGCGGGCGCGGAGACTTCGAGTACGAGCTTATCGACACCGGCGTGTTCGACGCCGACCGTTACTTCGACGTGTTCGTCGAGTACGCCAAGGCGGGACCCGACGACATCCTCGTGCGCATCACGGCGCACAATCGTGGGCTCGAGCGCGCGCCGCTGCACGTGCTGCCCACGCTGTGGTTCCGCAACACCTGGAGCGATCCCAAGGGGACGCCGCGACCGTCGATGCGCGCCGCGGGCGGCGCGGTCGCCGCGAGCCACCCGGAGCTCGGCGAGTTCGTCCTGCACTGCGACGGCGCGCCGACGCTTCTCTTCACCGAGAACGAGACGAACGGCGAGCGTCTCTTCGGCACGGCCAACGCAACGCCCTACGTCAAGGACGCGTTCCACGCGTACGTGGTCGACGGCCGCCGCGACGCGGTCAATCCCGCGTCGACGGGCACCAAGGCGGCCGCGCACTACGTGCTCGACATCGACGCCGGCGGGTTCGCGGTGCTGCGGCTGCGCCTCACGCCGGCACAGGCGCCCGGCCTGCCGTTCGACGCCTCGTTCGACGAGACGCTCGACGCGCGGCTGCGCGAGGCGAACGAGTTCTACAGGGCGATCACGCCGCCCTCTGCCACCGAGGACGAGGCGCGCGTCGTGCGCCAGGCGCTCGCCGGCATGCTCTGGACGAAGCAGTACTACTACTTCGACGCGGACCGCTGGCTCGAGGAGCACGACGCGCATCCGCTCATGGGCCAGCACCGCCAGGTGCGCAATCGCGACTGGTTCCACATGCTGAACGAGCACGTGATCTCGATGCCCGACAAGTGGGAGTACCCGTGGTACGCCGCGTGGGACCTCGCGTTCCACTGCATCGCGCTCACCGCGGTCGACCCCGATTTCGCGCGCGAGCAGCTCGACCTCATGCTGCGCGAAGCGTACATGCACCCGAGCGGGCAGATCCCTGCGTACGAGTGGAACTACGGCGACGTCAACCCGCCGGTGCACGCGTGGGCCACGCTCTTCCTGCATCGCATGAACCAGGCCATGGGCCAGCCCACCGACGTCGAGTTCCTGAAGCGCTCGTTCATGAAGCTGTCGCTCAACTTCAACTGGTGGGTGAACCGCAAGGACAGGAGCGGCCGCAACGTGTTCGAGGGCGGCTTCCTGGGCCTCGACAACATCGGCGTCTTCGACCGCAGTGCCGCGCTCCCCACGGGCGGGTATCTCGAGCAGGCCGACGGCACCGCCTGGGTGGCGCTCTTCTGCCAGAACATGGTCGAGCTCGCCGTCGAGCTCGCGGCGGAGGATCACACCTTCGACGACATGTGCGGGAAATTCTCCGAGCACTTCCTGTGGATCGCGTCGGGCATGAATCACGCCGGCGACGCCGGCATGTGGGACGAGGACGACGGCTTCTACTACGACGTCCTGCGCCTGCCCGACGGCTCGGCGCAGAGGATCAAGGTGCGCTCGATGGTGGGCCTCCTGCCGCTGTGCGCCACGACCGTCATCGAGCGCTGGCAGCGCGAGCGCGTTCCGCGGGTGGTCGAGGCCTTCCTCGATCGCCTCGTGCGCATGCCCGAGCTCGCGCAGCACGTCCATGCGACGGGGCCGGGGCATCTCGGCGTGCACGAGCGGGGCATCTTCGCGCTCGTGAGCGAGGAGCGGCTGCGGCGCATCCTCCGCCGCGTGCTCGACGAGGACGAGTTCCTGAGCCCCTACGGCGTGCGCGCGTTGTCGCGCCACCACCTGGACGAGCCCTACGTGTTCCACGCGGGCGGACAGGACTTCCGCGTCGGCTACCTGCCCGCCGAGTCCGATTCAGGCATGTTCGGCGGCAACTCCAACTGGCGCGGCCCCATCTGGATGCCGGTCAACGTGCTCCTCATCCGTGCGCTCACGCAGTATTACCTCTACTACGGCGACAATTTTCGCATCGAGTGCCCCACGGGCTCGGGCCGCATGATGAATCTCTTCGAGGTCGCGCGAGAGCTCGCCTCGCGGCTGTCGCGGATCTTCCTGCGCGACGCGAGCGGTCGTCGGCCCGTGTTCGGGGGCACCGCGAAGTTCCAGGACGACCCGCACTGGCGCGATCACGTCCTGTTCTACGAGTACTTCCACGGCGACAACGGCGCGGGGCTGGGCGCGAGCCACCAGACGGGATGGACGGGCCTCGTCGCGCGCCTCATGCAGCTCTTCGGCCGCATGGACGCGGCGACGTACCTCGATCTCGGCAAGCGCGATCGCGCGACCGCGCCGATGTAGCCCGCAGGGAAACTCCGCGGCGGACGTTCCCTAGAACTTCGCGGGCACCTGCTTGTAGGGATACTCGGGATCGCGGTAGCCGTGCGCCTTCCCGCGCTTCGGCAGCTTGATCTTCTCGCGCGGCACGTCCTCGTACGGGATGAGCGAGAGGAAGTGCGAGATGATGTTGAGGCGCACGCTGCGCTTGTCTTCCGAATCGGCGACGAACCACGGCGCCCACGGCGTGTCGGTGGCCTTGAACATGTCGTCGCGCGCCCGCGAGTAGTCGTACCAGCGGCTGTACGACTTCAGGTCCATCGGCGAGAGCTTCCAGATCTTGCGCCCGTCGTCGATGCGCGCCTTGAGGCGGCGCGTCTGCTCCTCCTCGGAGACCTCGAGCCAGTACTTGACGAGGATGATCCCCGAGCCGACGATGGCCTTCTCGACGAGCGGGATGCCCTTCAGGAACTCGCTCACCTGCTTCTCGCTCGCGAAGCCCATCACGCGCTCGACGCCGGCGCGGTTGTACCAGCTGCGATCGAAGATCACGATCTCGCCCGCGGCAGG
>JBGAIS010000238.1:0-4761 GCA_044225355.1 Casimicrobiaceae bacterium
CATGACGGCCGCGCTGGCCGAGGGCCCGCAGCTCGTCCACTGGGTCGTGCGCACGAGCGACATCGACGCCGTCGCGCGCAAGCTTCCGGAATTGGGCACGGTGACGCCCATGTCGCGCGGCGAGTGGTCGTGGCGCATCGCCATCGCCGACGACGGCCATCGCCCCGGTCGCGGGCTCGTCCCGACGGTCATCCAGTGGTCCGATGCGCGCCATCCGGCCGACGCGCTTCGCGACTCGGGACGGCGCCTCGCCGTGCTCGCCGGCGAGCATCCCGAGCCCGACGTCGTGCGCAAGAGCATCGCCGCGCTCGGCCTCGCCGACACGCTCAAGGTCACGTACGCCAAGTCGCCGCGCATCGCAGCGATGATCCGCACGCCGCGCGGCATCGCGACGCTCTGACGTCCGTTTCAAGCTTCACCACGCAAGACGCGTCGCCGAAATGGTGCCAGGCCTGTAATGGGGTCTGACCCCATTTCCCACAGACGCGCCGCCGAAATGGTGCCAGGCCTGTAATGGGGTCTGACCCCATTTCCCACAGACGCGCCGCCGAAATGGTGCCAGGCCTGTAATGGGGTCTGACCCCATTTCTAGGTCCCGAGCTTCACCCGCTGCCAGGCCTCGCGTATGACGACCTGCGCGGCTTTCGCGATCGCGTCCATGCGCGGCTCGAGGGACGCGGGATCGGCCGTGCCGGCGACGAGCTCCGCGGTGGCGGCGTCCACGGCCTGCACGACGGCGACGTGGCTCGGCTCGGTGGGATTGAGCAGCATGCGCAGGTTCCACCGCACCAGCACGAGGCGCTCGAACCGCGGGATGAGCGCGGGATCGTCGCGGATGCGGGCGTGCCCGTGCACCGACGGGCCGCCGGGCTTCGCGAGATGCGCGCTCGCGGCCGCGCACAGCGAGATGAGCTCGGCAGTCGTCTCGCGCAGCGTCCCGATCCACTTCTCACGGTTCGCGGCGACGACGCTCGCGCGAAACTGCCGGCGCGCGATCGCGAAGGTCACGAAGGGCCCCACGACGGACGCGACGAGCGCCGAGCACGCCGCCACGAACGCCACCCAGACCGGGCTCATGCGTGCCTCACCCGCGCGGTCCGCTCGGCGGGCGCCTGCGCTCGCGCGCTCACGCCGCCCCCGACAGCATCGCGCCGGCCGCCATCGCCGGCCCGCGACCGCTGTACCGCTGCCCGATGGGATCGGGCTTGCCGATCGCGTCCAGGAACTCGAACGGGTTGTGCGCGCAGAACACGCGCACCTCCGGATGCGCCGCCGTGAACGCCCGCAGCCGCGCCTGGTTGGCGAGGCGCTGCGCGCGTCGCGTCTGCACGAGCGCCTGGAACGCGCCCACCTTCCACGCGCAGACCCGCTCGGGTCCGTTGACCTCGCGCGGGTCGAAGTAGGCGTCGCCCGCATGCAGCAGCCATCCTTCGTGGGCGCGCACGGCCACGCCGCAATGTCCCAGCGTATGGCCGAACAGCGGCACGAGGAGGATCTCCTCCGGCAGCCCGACGAGCCCGCGCACGGCCTCGAAGCCGAACCAGGGCTCGCCTTCCTCGGAGTACGTCTGCCAGTGCGGGCCGTGGGCCCACATCGGCGGCAGGTAGCGATGCTTGTCGCGGAAGCTGCGCCGGCGCATCGCGGCATCGAGCTCGAAGGCATGCACGTGAACCTTCGCCGCCGGGAAGTCGACGAGCCCGCCCACGTGGTCGAGGTCGAGGTGGGTCATCACGATGTGCCGGACGTCCGCGGGGTCGAGCCCCAGCTTCCTGATCTGCACGATCGCGGCCAGCGACGGATCGCGCTTGGGATTGGCGTACCCGTACGTGAAGGAAAAGCCCAGGCGCTTCGCCGGGGACACGAGGTCGCACGTGCCGAGGCCCGTGTCCACGAGCACGAGGCCGCTCGCGGGCGTCTCGATCAGCAAACAATGGCACGCGAGCTGCCGGCCGTGGATGGTGAGACGCTGGATGCAGGCGCAGTTGAGATGGTGGACGCGATACCCCGTGGCCATGGCTTTCCTCCATTAAAAGGGAATGAACATTCCTCATACTGGCACCCCAAAAACCGCCTGTCAAGGAATATTTATTCCCTTTTGCTAGAATCCCGCCATGCCCAAGATTTCGGAAGAGCTACGCCAGGAGCGCCGCGCGCAGATCCTCGACGCTGCGTGGCGCTGCTTCTACCGCAACGGCGTGCAGGCCACGACCATGGAGGAGATCATCGCCGAGTCGGGGATGTCGGCGAGCGCCATGTACCGCTACTTCAAGGGCAAGGACGACATCATCCTCAACGCCATCGCGGTGTCGCTGCAGGGATTCTCGAAGGTGCTGGAGCCGATCGTCGCCGACCTCCGGACGTCGCCCGAGGAGTTCGTCGAGCGCCTCCTCTCCGACATGGAGCGCTTCGCCGCGCGGCGCGGCTTCAACCTGCTGCCGATCGCCATCCACGGCTGGGGCGAGGCGCAGCGCGACGAGCGCGTGCGCACGCTCCTCGCGGGCTTCTACGGCGAATTCCGGCGCAGGCTCGTCGCACGCGCGCAGCGCTGGCAGCAGGACGGGACGATGGACACGCGCGTGGCGCCGGAGGACGCCGCCGAAGCGCTGCAGTCGCTCGTGCTGGGCTACATCGTGCAGGCGACGATCACGCGCGACGTGAGCCCCGCGCGGCATGCGCGAGCGGCGGCATGCAGCGTTCGGCGCAAGGCGCGGGCGCCCGCCAAAGGATAGTGTCCGGTGACGCCGTGAACGGACCCCGGCCGAGGCTCACCCCAGCGCGCCGCGCGCCGCGATAGGCCACACGCATTCCACGCGCTCGCCGCGCATGCCCACGATCCAGTCGTAGAGGTTGACCGTCGGGTCGCAGTGGCCCGGGATGAGCCACACGCGGTCGCCCAGGTCCACGCTCGCGCGCAGCGGATCGACGTCGAGCACGCCGTGCTCGTCCGAGGCCTTGGCGTACGTCACGCCGCGGCGCACGTGCACGACGGGCAGCCCCGAGTCCACCGAGAGCGCCTTGAGCCCCGCGTCGACGACGGCCCGCTCGCGCGCGGGCACGCTCATCACCGTGGACAGCACGTACAGGCTGTTCTCGAACGCGTGCTCGTCGGGCGCGAGCGCGTTGCGGCCGTAGTCGGCGTCCATGAACACGTACGAGCCGGGCTGGAGCTCGGTGTAGACGCGGCTGTCGCGCTCGAGCTGCCACGTGCCCGTCCCCGCGCCCGTGATCACCGGACAAGCGATGCCCGCGGCCTCGATCAGCGACTTCGTCTGCGCGGCGAGGTCGCTCGCGCGCCCGATCGCCGCGCGCCGCTCCTCGGGTCGCCGCAAGTGCTGCGCCGCGCCTTGGTACGCGTGCAGGCCCTTGAAGCGCAGGCCCGGCGCCGACGCCGCGGCCTGCGCGAGCGGCACCGCCGCGGGGCCGGGCGCCACGCCGCAGCGGCCCGCGCCGACGTCGACCTCCACGTAGACGTGCAGCGTGCCGCCGGCCTGCACCGCCGCCGCCGACAGGTCGGCGATCACGCGCGCGTCGTCGACAAGCACGCCGACGGTGGCGGCTTGCGCGAGCGCGGCGAGCCGCGTGATCTTCGACGGCGCGACGATCTCGTTGGTGACGAGCACGTCGGCGATGCCCGCCGCCACGAACGCCGAGGCCTCGTCGACCTTCTGGCAGCACACGCCCACGGCGCCGCGCGCGACCTGCGCCTTGGCGATGTCCGGGCATTTGTGCGACTTGGCGTGAGGGCGCAGCGCGAGGCCCGAGCCGCGCACCGCGTTGGCCATGAGGTCGAGGTTGTGCTCGAGCGCGTCCAGGTCGACGACGAGCGCCGGCGTCTCGACGGCCGCGAGGGGGTCGCCTATGCGAGCGGGTACGCGCTGCATGAGCGGACGTGGACGGCGACTGCGCGGTGCGTCATGAGACAGGGGCGGCGAAGGCGACCCCGCATTGTCGCACCGGCGCGCGCGGCCCGCGAAGGCCGCGTCGAGCCATGCGACGAGACACCTATTGGACGCCGCCTTCCGGAGGCGTGAGCTTCGCCTTCAAGACGAGATCGCGCCACTGCGCGAGGTCACGCGCCATGAAGGCGTTGAAGGCCTCCGTGGGCTCGGGCGTCACCTCGAAGCCCTTGTCCTCGAACTCCTTGCGATTGGCCGGATTCGCCATGATCTTCATGATGGTGTCGCTCAGGAGCTTCACCACGGCGGGCGGCGTGGCCGCGGGCGCCGCGAGGCCGTACCAGATGAAGATGCCGAATCCCGGGTAGCCGCTCTGCGCCACCGTGGGAAGGTCCGGGAACTCCTTGGGCGGCTTGGCACCCGCGGCCGCGAGCGGCTTGATCCGCCCCGCCTTGATGAGCGGCGTGAAGCCCGCCACGGTGCCGAACGCGATCTGGATCTCGTTGGTCGCGAGCGCCGCGTTGCTGGGCGCCTGCCCCCGATAGGGCACGTGCGTCATCTTCACGCCCGCCATGCCCGCGAGCATCTCCGCGCCGAACTGCTGCGGCGTGCCGTAGCCCGACGTGCCGAAGTTCACCTTGCCGGGATTGGCTTTCGCGTACGCGATGAGCTCGGTGACGTTGTTCGCGGGCAGGTCGTTGCTCGCGACGAGCAGCATGGGGCTCGCGGCGACCATCGCGACGCCGACGAAATCGCGGCCGACGTCGAACGGCGTGTTCGGGCTCAGCGCCTGGTTCATCGTCTGCGCGTTGTTGATCACGAGCAGCGTATAGCCGTCGGCCGGCGACTTCGCGACCGCCTCGGT
>JBGAIS010000239.1:0-4671 GCA_044225355.1 Casimicrobiaceae bacterium
ATCGCCGAGGGCTCGGCGATCACGTTCCTGGCGCCGATCTTCGTCGTGATCCTGTCGCAGCCCGTCCTGGGCGAGCGGCCGACGCGCTCGCGCTGGGTGGCGGCCATCATCGGGTTCATGGGGGTGCTCGTGCTGCTGCGGCCGGGATCGGCGGTGTTTCATCCGGCCGCGCTGCTGCTCATCGTCACCGCGCTTGCCAACGGCCTGTACCAGATGCTCACGCGCAAGCTCACGGCCGACAGCGTGCACACCACGCTCTTCTACAGCGCGCTCCTCGGCGCGGTGGTCATGACGCTCGCGCTGCCATGGGGCTTCGACGCCTCGCCGCTGTCGCCCCTCAAGGCGGGCCTCCTCGTCATGCTCGGCGTGTTCGCCGGCACCGCGCACTGGCTCATCACGCGCGCGTTCCTGATCGCGCCGGCGTCGCTGCTGACGCCGTTCACGTACCTGCAGATGGTCTGGGCCACGCTCGCCGGCTACTTCGTCTTCGACCACCTGCCCGACCGCTGGTCGTTCGTGGGCATGGCCATCATCGTCGGCAGCGGCGTGATGCTCGCGCTCGTCGAACGCCGCCGCGCGCGCCTCATGCGACGCTTTCCATAACCCGGGAGCCGCGCCGGTGCCCCCGTTCGGTGCGAAACCGGGGGATGGGTTAAAATATCGGGTTGTCGGGTGCGTGGGCAGCGCCCGCCTACCATCAACCTCCAGGGAGCCACCATGAACAAGCCGATCGTCACCCTCCTGAGCGCCGTCGCGCTCGCCTTCACCCTCAACGCGTGCAGCGACAAGGCGAAGGAAGAGGCCGAAGCCGCGAAGGCCGCCGCTGCCAAGGCCGCCGAAGCCACCAAGGAAGCCGCCGCGAAGGCCGCCGAAGCCGCGAAGACCGCGACCCAGGACGCCGCCGCCAAGACCACCGAAGCCGCCAAGGACGCCGCCGACGCGACGAAGGACGCCGCGAACAAGGCCGCCGACGCGACGAAGGACGCCGCCAACAAGGCGTCGGACGCCGCCGCGAAGGCCGTCGAAGCCGCAAAGGACGCGGCGAAGAAATAGCGGTTTTTGTAGATAGGCTTGATGGGTCGCGAGGCCTGACGGCCGCGACCCATGGAAAAATCACGACGCTGATAGCCTGACGAGAAGCTAGTCAGGCAGAAATCGCGGGCGGAGCCCGTCGATTTCTGGGTTGAAGGCTGCAGGGACGGTGGCGCGCGCGGCGCGCTGCCGAACCTGAAGTTGGGATGCTCCGGCTTAGGGCGATCGAGACTTGCGGTCTCATGTTGCCGCAAGTAGGCGAGTTGCGCCTTTCGCGCATCCCGTCGATCTTGAACTACCTCCCTGCCGGCTCCTTGTCGCCCCGCGCAAGCGGCCCCAACACCGATCTTTCCGGAGAAATCGACGGGCTCCGCCCGCGATTTCTCCCTGGCCCGCTTCTCGTCAGGCTGTCAGCGTCGTGATTTTTCCAAGGGTTGCGGCCGTCAGGCCTCGCAACCCTTCTAGTCTGTTTACACAGCTACCCTTCTAGTCTGTTTACACAGCAACCCTTCTGGCCTGCTTACAACCGCTATCCCCGCGCGGGCGCGGATCTTGCGATCCACCGCGTCAGCGGCTTCCACTGCTCCCAGTCCTGCTCACCTCGGGACCTCGGCAAGTCGAACACCGAATATCCGTCGCGCGCGCAGTAGACGTACACCTGCGTATCGCGCAAATGCGTGACGAGCGGGAAGTCGAACTGCTTCAGGAACTCGTCGAGCTCGGCCGAGGCGCGCGTGCGGGCGTCGACGCGCATGGCGACGAGCGCGACGGGCAGGCCGCCTTCGCGCACGCTCTTGCTCTCGGCGATCGCCTGCAGGAATTGCGCGGTGGCCGCCATGTCGAAGGCGGAGGGCGATACGGGCACGACCATCGCGTGGGCCTTGCGCAGCGCTTCACGCAGTGCGTCGCCGCGCGTGCCGGCGGGGCTGTCGACGACGAGCCACTCGATGCCGACCTCCTTCATCTCCTTGCGGCCGGTGGCTTCCGAGAATCCCGCGATCGACGGGAAGAGCGCGGGCCGGCGCGACAGCCATTGCGTCGTGGAGCCCTGCGGGTCCGTGTCCTGCAGCCCCACGCGTTGCCGCTCCGCCCTTCGGATTCGCCACGAGGATCGTCTGCACGTCGTCTCCCTTGTCGAGCGCCGCGACCGGCTCCGCTACAGCGACGGCAGCATGGCGTGCAGCGCCGCCAGCGTGTCGGCGCCGAGCCGCCGCGAGCGCGCCCCGCTCCATCCCCGCAGCGGGTCGGGCAGGTTCGCGTTATCCTTGAACGGCATCTCGAGCGTCAGCGCGAGGCCGCCGTACGTGTGTCCCACCCACTTCGAGGCCACGGTCAGGTTGACCTTGGTCTCCTTGCTCGACGGATACCCGTGCACCGTCTGGAAATCCGGGTTCACGAATTCGAGCGCGCGCGTGAAGCCCGTCTCGAGCGCCTCCATGCGCGGCGAGTACGCGGGAAGCCGCTCGTTGCCGTCGGTGAACACGTAAGGCAGGCCCTCGTCGCCGTGCACGTCCAGGAAGGCGTCGACGCCGCTCGCCTGCATGGCGGCGCGCACGTGGAATACCTCCGGGCTGCGCTCGAGCGACGGGCTCAGCCACTCGCGATTGAGGTTGGCCCCCGCGGCATTGGTGCGGAGGTTGCCGCGCACGCTGCCGTCGGGATTCATGTTGGGCACGATGTAGAGCGTCGCCTTCTCGAGCACGCGCCGCGCGATCGGATCGGCGGGGTCGAGCGCGCGCTCGATCAGGCCTTCGACGAACCACTCGGCCATCGTCTCGCCGGGGTGCTGGCGGGCGATCACCCACAGCGCCTTGCGCCCCTCGCCCGGCGTCCCGAGGGTGACGAGATTCATGTCGCGGCCGTCGACGGTCGCGCCCAGGTCGCTCACGCGCGCGAGGGGAGATGCGTCCGCACGCCCGAGAAGCGCCATGTGACGCTCCCACGAGTAGGGCTCGAAGTACGCGTAGTAAATGCCGTCGCGCGAAGGCGTATGCGCGATCGCGAGCTCGCCGCCCTCGAACGTCGTGGGCACGCGGAACCATTCCTCGCGATCGTACGAAGCGACCGCGTGATACCCGCGCCAGCCGTCCTGGTACGTCGCGTCGCGCGCGTTGAGGAAGCGGATGCGCACGGCGCGATCGCGCACGCCCTGGAGCCTGAAATGGAACCACTGGCGGAAGTCGGCGTGCGAGTCCGCGCGCAGCCTCACCTGCAGGTCGCCCGCGTCGCGCTCGGAAACGACCTCGATCGCGCCGGAATCGAACACGCTCGAGATGCGCGGCGGCGTGGGCCCCGTTGTCATCTACGCCTCGTAGGAAACGCGGCGCGCAGCCACAAGGCGTGACGGCCGACGGAAGGAAAGGATGCTGGCATGTGGCTTGCGTTTTGGTAGGCCTGGCGGCTCGACGCGAGCCGCGTGCGGATTCTCGCATGGAGACCACGAACATGTACTACGAGCCCGACACCATCTGGGGGCGCACCATCGAGGGCGACCAGGAAGTCGCCACGCCGAAGAGCGGGTTGTCGCTGGTCCAGCGCCGTGTGCTGTGCGATCTCGGGCAGCCGCGGCCGTTCGCCGTCATCGCCGCACGCTACGGCATCCAGGTGCCCAAGCTCGAGAACGAGCTCATCGCCCTCGCCGAGCGTCGACTTGTAGCCTTCCAGCGCCCCGGCGCGACGCAGCCGCGCACCGCCCCGGGCATCTCGCTCGCGATGCCGCCGGGCATGGCCGACGACCGCAAGTCCGAGCCCTGGAAGCCCCCGCTCCCGGTTTACCTCCTTGCGATCGCCCTCGGCATCGGCAGCGTGCTCCTCATCCTGAGCTAGCGGGGGTCCCGCACCAGGACTCCGGCACGGGGCGATCCGATAAAATCACGGGCCATGGACGCCGGCCCGACTCCCTCCGCTCGCCCGACCCCGCGACCCGCCGACACGCGCCGCGAGGAGTTCGAGGCCAACAAGCTCGCCAAGCGCCTGCACCGGCAGGTGGGCGAGGCCATTGCCGACTACGCGATGATCGAGGCCGGCGACCGCGTCATGGTGTGCCTGTCCGGCGGCAAGGACAGCTACGGGCTCCTCGATATCCTCCTCGGCCTGCAGCGCCGCTCGCCCACGCCCTTCACGCTCGTCGCGGTCAACCTCGACCAGAAGCAACCCGGCTTCCCGGCCGACGTCCTGCCGAATTACCTCGCCGCCCGCGGCGTCGACTTCCGTATCGCGGAGCAGGACACGTACAGCGTCGTGAAGCGCCTCGTCCCCGAGGGCGCGACGATGTGCTCGCTGTGCTCCCGCCTGCGCCGCGGCGTGCTCTACCGCGTGGCCGGCGAGCTCGGCGCCACCAAGATCGCGCTCGGGCACCATCGCGACGACCTCATGGCGACGTTCTTCCTCAACCTCTTCTTCGGCGGCAAGCTCAAGACGATGCCGCCGAAGCTCGTCTCGGACGACGGCAAGAACGTCGTGATCCGGCCGCTCGCGTACGTGCGCGAGCGCGATCTCGCGGCGTACGCCGAGGTCAAGGGCTTCCCCCTCAGCCCGTGCACGCTGTGCGGCTCGCAAGAGAACCTGCAGCGCAAGCACGTGGGCGCGATGCTGCGCGAGTGGGAGCGCAAGCATCCCGGGCGCAGCGAGTCGATCTTC
>JBGAIS010000240.1:0-4655 GCA_044225355.1 Casimicrobiaceae bacterium
TGACGCGCCGCTTCCTGCGCGACGCGCCACGCGCCGGTGAGGTTCACGCCGACGACGTCCTCCCAGTCCTCGTCCGTGTGGTCGAGCAGCGGCTTCGTCACCGCGATGCCCGCGTTGTTGACGACCACCGTCACCGGCCCAAGGGCGCGCGCCGCCTCCTCGAACGCGGCCACGACGCTCGCGCGGCGCGTGACGTCGAGCGCGATCGCGTGCGCCGTGCCTCCGGCGTCGCGGATCTGCGCCGCCAAGAGCTCGAGCGACACCGTCTTGCGCGCGCACAGTGCCACCTTGGCACCGGCGCGCGCCAGCGTGGCGGCGAATTGCGAGCCCAGCCCTCCGTTCGCGCCGGTTACGAGCGCCACCCGTCCGTCGAGCCTCAGGTTCATCTTCGCGTCTCCTCTACGTTGCCGGCGGGACCCCGGGACGATGCGACACCGCGCGCGATCATGCAAGCAGCGCCCTGCAAGGTCCTTCCCCGAGCTGCGTCACAGGATCCGAGGCAGGACCGCAAGATAGACCGAAAGCGTCGCCGCCGACAGGATGGTCGACGCCATGATGGTGGTAGACGTCACCTCGAGGTCGCGGCCGTAGACGTCGGCGAGCATGAACGCGCCGGTGCCGGTGGGCAGCGCGCTCAGGATGATCACGAGCTGCGCGTCGATGCCCGTGAGGCCGAAGACGTAGATGGCCAGCACCGCCGTCACGAGCGGCTGCGCGACGAGCTTGAGCACCACCAGCGAGAGCGGTCGCGGGCGCGTCGCTTGCACCCAGGGTCGCGCGTTGCTCGGATCGTCGCGCGCGAGGAACAACCCGTGCGCCACGAGCGCGCACGGTCCCGCCGACGCCGCGAGCAGCTTGATCACGCGATCGGCCGCTGCCGGCAGCTCGGCTGCGCCGAACGTGAACGGGATCGCGACGATCGGCGCCAGCACGATCGGGTTGCGCAGGAGAGACTTGCTCACCTTGGCCGCTGCCGCGCCGAAGGCGTGGTCGCGATGCCGGTCCATCTCGAGCAGCGCTATCGCGATGCCGATCAGGATGCAGGTCGTGAGCACCGCTGCGATCGTCGAGCCCGGCGCGCTCGACGCCCCGAACGCGAGGAAGGCAAGCGGAAAGCCGATGTATCCCGTGTTGGGATAGCACGCCGACAGCCCGTCGAGCGCGCGATCGCCGAAGGCGCGGCCGCCGCGCGCGAGCAGGAGCGGTATCGCGAAGACCACGAGCGCGCCGAGGATGAACGCCGCGGCGAATCCGGGCTGGTTGAGGTGCGCCGGCGTGACGTGCGCCACGTTGTCGAAGATGAGCGCGGGCAGCGCGAGGCTCGCGACGTACCGGTTGAGCTCGAGATACGCGCTCGGCCCGAGGATGTTGACCTTGCGCGCGCCGTAGGCAAGCGCGATCAGGCCGAAGATCGGCGCGAGGATGTCGAGCACGGGCCTACCTGGCGCGCAGCTTGTCGCGCAGCACGCGATGCAGGATCTTGCCGGTCGCGGTGCGCGGCATCTCGTGCTCCTCGATGAACGTCACGCCGCGCGGGCGCTTGTAGCCCGCCATCTTGTCGCGCGACCAGTCGAGCACGTCCTTCTCCGCCGCGCCCTCGCCCGCGTGCATCACGATCACCGCATGCACCGCCTCGCCCCACTTCTCGTGCGGCACGCCGACCACCGCGACGTCCTTCACGCCGGGGTAGCGACCGAGGATGTTCTCGATCTCGCTCGGGTAAATGTTCTCGCCGCCGCTGATGATCATGTTGCTCTTGCGGTCGACGAGGTGGATGTAGCCGTTCTCGTCGCGGCGCGCCATGTCGCCGACGCTGCAATAGCCGTCGTCGCGCAGCGACTCGCGGGTCTTGGCGGGATCGTCGAGGTAGCCGTCGAAGGTGTACGGCGTGCACGAGAAGAGCTCGCCGGTCTCGCCGTCGGGCACCTCGTTGCCTTCGGGGTCGAGGATCTTCACGGGTCCCGATCCCGTCCACTCGCGCCCGACCGATCCCAGGTGCTCGATCTGCTCGTCCGGGCGCAGCAGCGTCACCCACCCCGCCTCGCTCGAGCCGTAGAGCTCGTAGAGCTGCGAGTTCCTGAAGTGGTCGAGGATGGCGAGCTTCGTGTCCTTGCGCGCCGGCGCGGAGCTGATCATGAGCTTGCGCACGCGGCTCACGTCGTACTTCGCCTTCACGTCGTCGGGCAGGCCGAGCGCCATGATGTAGTGCGTGGGAACGAGCGACGTGAACGTGACGTGCTGCGAAGCCATGGTCGACAGGAGCGCCTCGGGGTCGAAGCTCTTCCGGTCGTCGACGACGACGGTGGCGCCGAGGTACGTGAACGTCGACCCGAAATTGAGCGAGTTGGCGTGGCACATGGGCATGACGAGGAGCGCCGTGTCGTCGCGCGTGAAGCCCATGTCGAGCGCGGTGACGAGCGACATCAGCGCCATGCCTTCGTGGTTGCGGATCGCGCCCTTGGGCTTGCCGGTGGTGCCCGAGGTGTACATGAGCGCCCACGTGTCGCCGGGCTTCACGTCGACGCCGGGCTCGCGGTCGGCGCCGCTCTCGACGAGCGACTCGTAGGCCGTCCAACCTTCGGGCGCGCGGTCGCCGATGTGGATCCACGCCTCGTCCGCGATGGGAAGCGTGCCGCGCAGCGACGCGACCTGCGGAACGAGGTCGTCCTGCACGATGATCGCGCGGGCCGCGCTGTGCTCCGCGATGTACCGGATCTCGGGCGTGACCAGGCGGAAATTGATGGGCACCGCCACGATCCCTGCCTTGGCGAGCGCGATGTAGATCTCCATCCACTCGACGCGGTTGTACGCGAGGAGTGCCACGGTGTCGCCCTTCCGCACTCCGAGGTTGCGCAGCGCGTTGGCGAGCTTGCACGCGCGGGCGTTCCACTCGCCGAACGTGAGCGCGCGCCGCGAGTCGCGGGTGCCGATCTTGCCGGGCGTGAGCCGCGCGTGCGCGGCTACGATCTCACCGAGGTTGAGCACGGGTCTCATGTCGCAGTCGCTCCCTTGGGTCGGTAGACGTTGCCACCGCTCACGCGCGGCGCGCCTTCTCGGCGTCGTCCCACGCGGTGAGCGCCTGGTGGTCCGGCACCCAGCCCAGTCCCTTGCCGGCGTCGGACGACAGCGCATCCTGCGTGACGACGACATCGAGCAGCGCGGGCGCCTTGGCGAAGGCCTCCTCCAGCGCGCCCTCGAGGCGGGCCGGATCGGTGACGCGCTCGGCGTGGAGGTCGAACGCGCGGGCCATGGCGGCGTAGTCGCTCCACGCGAGCGTGGTGCCGACGACGCGGCCGCCGTAGTTCATCTGCTGGTCGAGGCGCTCGATGTTCCACGCCGCGTTGTTGGCGACGACGAACACCACCTTGGCGCCGTGGCGCTTGGCGCTGTCGATCTCCATGGCGTTGATGCCGAAGGCCCCGTCGCCGCTGACCACCACGACCTGGCGACCGGGATGCGCGAGGGCCGCCGACACGCCGTACGGCGTGCCCACGCCGAGGCAACCGAACGTGCCCGCGTCGAGGTAGGTGCTCGGAGCCTCGAGGCCCAGGCGCGCGAAGCTCAGGATGTCGCCGCCGTCCGCGATGGTGATGGCGTCGGGCTTCAGCACCTTTCGCAGCGCCGCGAAGATGCGGTTCGGATGCATGTGGCCGTCGTTGCCGGCCTTCGACGTCGCGAGCTCTCCCGCGTACTTGCCCGAGCGGCGAACGTGCTCGCTGCGAAGCCCGTGCGTCCACGCCTCGTCGATGGACCGGGCCTTGGGCAGCGCCGCGGTGATCGCGGCGAGGGCGAGACCCGGCTGCGCGAAGAGCTCCACCTCGCCGCGACGATTCTCGCGCAGCTCCTCGGCGTTGTCGCCGATGCGTACCCAGCGCGCGTTCGGCAGCACCGCGGGCGAGCCGTAGCCCGTCTGGTAGTCGAGCTTGCGTCCGATGGCGACGACGAGGTCGGCTTCCTTCATCGCCCGGGCACGGACCGCACCGACGAACGACGGATGCGTGCCCGGCACGATCCCACGGCTCTCCTGCGTGTCGAGGTACAGCGCGCCGCTCGCGTCGAGGAAGCCCACGAGCTCCTTGCCGTTGCCCATCGCGCCGCGCCCGGAGAGGACCAGGGGACGCTTCGCGCCCGCGATCAGCTCGGCGGCGCGCTTCACGTCCGCGGCGTCGGGCGGGATGCGCCGCGGGGACTTCGGATCGAGGAACTCCTGCATCACCACGCCGGGCGGGACCGCCTTGCGCAGCACGTCGGTGGGAATCTCGAGGTACACCGGCCCCGGCGAGTTGCCGTCGCCTTGCGCCGTCGACCACGCCTTGTCGAGGTCGCGCAGGATCAGGTCGGCGTTGCGCAAGGTGCGCGAGCTTCGCGTGACGGGGCGCATGATCGACACGTGGTCGATGCCTTGCAGCGGCCCCAGGTCGTCCTGCGGGACGGGCGCGCACCCCCCGATCAGGATCACCGGGACGCGCTCGAGCGACGCGTTGGCGATGGCGGTCACGCAGTTCGTCACGCCCGGGCCCGCGGTCGCGAACGCGATGCCGACCTCGCCGGTGAGCACCGCGTGGCAATGCGCCATGTGGACGGCGGCGCCTTCGTCACGGACGTCGACGATGCGCACGCCGCGCTGCGCGAGGTAGTCCCAGATCGGCTGGATA
>JBGAIS010000011.1:0-41534 GCA_044225355.1 Casimicrobiaceae bacterium
GTCGAGTTCTCGCAGGTGATCCAGGGCATCACGGACGCGACCGGCAAGGAGCTCTCGTCGGAGGAGATCTACGCGGCGTTCGAACGCGAATACCTCTCCGCGACCGCGCCGCTCGAGTACGTCGGGCATCGCGCGCAGCACAACGGCGCCGACGGCACTGTCGAGCATCTGTCCGCGCACCTTCGCATGCACGACGTCGAGACGGTGCTGCACGGGGCCGGTAACGGGCCCGTCGATGCGTTCGTCGCGGCGGTGCGCTCGGGCTTTCGCCTGCCCATCCACGTGATCAACTATCACGAGCACGCGATCGGCGCGGGCGAGGATGCGACGGCCGTGTCGTACGTGCAGCTTCGCATCGGGACCGACCGCACCGTTTACGGCGTCGGTCGCGACGCGAACATCGTCACCGCCACCCTGCGTGCCCTCACGAGCGCCATCAACCGGGGCGCGCGGCAACGGATGATCGAGCTGCCCGAGCCCCAATCCGCCGTCGCATAAGCCGCGAGCCAGCCGGGCCGCCCGAGTGGCCCGGCAACCCGGAAATGGGGTCAGACCCCATTACAGACCTGGCACCATTTCGACTGGGCGTCCGCAGACGGAATGCCAAGCGGTTGAAACGACGTGACTTTAAATGGGGTCAGACCCCATTACAGGCCTGACCCCATTTGCGGGGGGCGGCGCACTGCTCATGTTGCGGCGCGCAAAATCCGGTACAATCGCGGATTGTGAAAGTCGTTTTCACATTCGTCGCCTGGCGACGGCCAGGCGCCTTCCCGCGAGGTCTTCCATGAGCACCCCGAGCTACGGTCCCGGTGTCGAGATCACCGGTCGCATCACCCCCGAGTACGCATCGATCCTCACGCCCGAGGCCATGGCCTTCGTCGCCAGGCTGCAGCGCGAGTTCGGCCCGCGCCGCGACGCCCTGATGGCGAAGCGCGCCGCGCGCCAGGCCGAGTTCGACGCCGGCAAGCTCCCCGACTTCCTGCCCGACACCCGCGCCGTTCGCGAGGGCGACTGGACCTGCGCGCCGGTCCCCGCCGACATCCAGGATCGTCGCGTCGAGATCACCGGCCCGGTCGACCGCAAGATGATCGTGAACGCGCTCAACTCCGGCGCGTCCGTGTTCATGGCCGACTTCGAGGACGCCAACACGCCGCGCTGGGACAACAACCTCCAGGGCCACGTGAACCTGCGCGACGCCATCCGCCGGAAGGTCGACTTCACCTCGCCCGAAGGCAAGGCATACAAGCTCAAGGACAAGACCGCGGTGCTGTTCGTGCGCCCGCGCGGATGGCACCTGCCCGAGAAGCACGTCACGATCGACGGCAAGCCCGTCTCCGGCGGCATCTTCGATTTCGGACTCTACTTCTTCCACAACGCGAAGGAGCTCCTCGCGCGCGGATCGGGACCTTACTTCTACCTCCCGAAGCTCGAGAGCCACCTCGAAGCGCGCCTGTGGAACGACATCTTCGTCGCGTCGCAGGAGGCGCTGGGCGTCCCGCGCGGCTCGATCAAGGCCACGGTGCTCATCGAGACGATCGTCGCTGCGTACGAGATGGACGAGATCCTGCACGAGCTGCGTGAGCACTCGGCGGGCCTCAACGCCGGCCGCTGGGACTACATCTTCAGCTGCATCAAGAAATTCCGCAGCAACAAGGATTTCTGCCTCGCCGACCGCGCGCTCGTGACGATGACCACGCACTTCATGAAGAGCTACGCGGAGCTCCTCATCAAGACGTGCCATCGCCGCAACATCCACGCGATGGGCGGCATGGCGGCGCAGATCCCGGTGAAGAACGACGAGAAGGCCAATGCCGAGGCGTTCGCCAAGGTGCTCGCCGACAAGGAGCGCGAGGCGAACTACGGTCACGACGGCACCTGGGTTGCGCATCCCGCGCTGGTGCCGGTCGCGCTCGAGGCGTTCAACCGCCTGATGCCGCAGCCCAACCAGATCGCGACGAAGAAGCGCGAGGACGTGAAGGCCGGCGCGGCCGACCTCGTGCGGTTCGAGCCCGAGTCGCCCATCACCGAGAAAGGGCTGCGCCTCAACATCAACGTCGCGATCCAGTACATCGGTGCGTGGCTCGCGGGGCAGGGCGCGGTGCCGATCTTCAACCTGATGGAAGACGCCGCCACGGCGGAGATCTCGCGCTCGCAGGTGTGGCAATGGATCCGCTCGCCCAAGGGCAAGCTCGACGACGGCCGCAAGATCACGAAGCCGATGATCGCCGCGATGATCCCCGAGGAAGTCGCGAAGATCCGCGAGCTCCTCGGTGCGGACTACGCCGAGGGCAAGTACGACGACGCCGCGGCCATCTTCGCGGACCTCGTCGCCAACGACACTTTCGTCGAGTTCCTCACGCTGCCGGCGTACGACCGCATCGACTGACGTCTCGCCTCGATCCCGCCAGCCACGCGCGTCCGGCGTGCCCTTCGTAACGGGCACCGCCGGCCGCGTCGCTTCGTGGTCCCGCTCGGCGCTGGAGATGTCTCGCGCGGCCCGGGCGCGCAAGCGCGATCACGCCATGCGGCATGCTTCCTCGAACGACAGTCGCGGGTGCCGCGGCAGGAGCTTCGAGGCGTCGCCGTAGCCCAGGTTGACGAGGAAGTTGCTTCGCCACGCGCCGTCGGGAAAGAAGGCCGCGTCCACCTTGGCATTGTCGAAGCCGGACATTGCGCCGCAATCGAGCCCGAGCGCGCGCGCCGCGAGCATGAAGTACGCGCCCTGCAGCGTGCCGTTGCGAAACGCGGTGGTCACGATGTGGTCGGTCTTGCCCGCGAACCAGCTTCGCGCATCGACGTGCGGGAACAGGCGCGGCAGCTTCTCGTGGAACTCGAGGTCGTAGGCGACGATGACGGTGACCGGCGCGGCCTTCGTCTTGTCGACGTTGCCGGGCGATACCGCGGCCGCGAGCTTCGCCTTGCCTTCGCGCGAGCGCACGAAGACGAACCGCGCGGGGCTCGAGTTGGCGGACGTGGGACCGAGCCGCGCGAGGCCGTAGATCGCGCGCAGCGTCTCGTCGCTCACCGGGCGATCGAGGAATCCGTTGTGAGTCCGTGCCTCCCGGAAGAGGCGGTCGAGGGCGTCGTCGTTGAGCGCGGTCATGAGCGGGATCCGGGATGAAGTCCAGCGAACGATGCTATCGCAGGACTTGGCATAATGAGCCGATCGACGCGACTGGCGGACCCAGGCCCCGGGCCGCGGCGGTGTCGAAAAGGGGACAATCCGGTGGCGATCGTGCTCGACTATCCGCTGATGATGCTGCTGCCCATCGCCTTCGTGGGGATGGCGGCCGCCGCCTGGCTGGGAGCGCTCTTCCGCATGCGCCGCGAGGAGGCGTCGGTCGAGGCGATGCGCGACGACTTCGGCGTCATCCTCACCGCCACGCTCACGCTGCTCGGGCTCATCATCGGGTTCACGTTCTCGATGGCGCTCGGCCGCTACGACCAGCGCAAGAACTATGAGGAGGAGGAGGCGAACGCCATCGGCACGGAATACCTTCGCGCCGATTTCCTCCCGCCGCAGGCGGCGTCCGCCGTGCGCGGCATGCTGCGCGACTACACGGCCTTGCGGATCAGCTATTACACGACGCGCGACAGCGCGGAGCGCGACGCCCTTGCGGCGCGCACGGCCACGCTGCAAAACGACATGTGGGCGGTCGTGCGGGATGCCGCGCTGGCGCGTCCCGACCCGCTCTCGCAGATCACGGTGATCGGCATGAACGACGTCATCAACAGGCAGGGCTACATGCAGGCCGCGTGGTGGAACCGCATCCCGCACGCCGCGTGGCTCCTGATGGCAGCCATGGCCGCGTGCGCCAACTTCATGGTGGGCTTCGGAAGCAATCGCCCGCGGTCGGAGCTTCGATTGTTGCTCGTGCTTCCTGGGCTCGTCGCCGTCGCGTTCTTCCTCATCGCGGACATCGATGCGCCCTACGGCGGCATCATCCGCGTCGCTCCGCAGAACCTCACCGCGCTGCTGCCGACGCTGCGCTAGGCGCTGCGCTAGTCGCGGAAATTCTCGTACTGCAGGGGGAAGTCGGTGATCGACTTCCGCACGAGCGCGATGGCGTTCTGGAGCTCGTCGCGCTTGGCGCCGGACACGCGCACCGTGTCGCCCTGGATCGCGCCCTGCACCTTGAGCTTGCCGTCCTTCAGCGTTCGCACGATCTTCTTGGCGAGTTCCTGCTCCACCCCCGTGCGCACGGTCAGTTGCTGCTTCACCTTGTTGCCGGAGACCTTCTCGACGTCGCCGTACTTGAGCGACCGGATGTCGATGCCGCGCTTCGTGAGCTTGCCCGTCAGGATGTCGGTCACCTGCGAGAGCTTGAAGTCGTCGTCGGCGAAGAGCGTCAGGATCTTCTCCTTCTCCTTCCATTCGATGCGGGCATCCGAGCCCTTGAAGTCGAAGCGGTTGGTGACTTCCTTGTTGGCCTGGTCCACGGCGTTGTGGACCTCGACCTGGTTCACTTCCGAGACGATGTCGAACGAGGGCATGGGGAAACCTATCGGCGCGCCGGGACGGTGCTCTAGAATAGCGGATTACCCCGACGCCACGCCATTTCCATGTCGCACATCCTCCAGTCCCTTCCCGTCGGACAAAAGGTGGGCCTCGCCTTCTCGGGCGGGCTCGATACCAGCGCGGCGCTGCACTGGATGCGCGCGAAGGGCGCGGTCCCGTACGCGTACACCGCCAACCTGGGCCAGCCCGACGAGTCCGACTACGACGAGATCCCGCGCAAGGCCATGGCCTACGGCGCCGAGAAGGCGCGCCTCGTCGACTGCCGCGCGGCGCTCGTCGCCGAGGGCATCGCGGCGCTGCAGTCCGGCGCGTTCCACATCTCGACGGGCGGGCTCACGTACTTCAACACCACGCCCATCGGTCGCGCCGTGACGGGGACCATGCTCGTCATCGCGATGCGCGAGGACGACGTCCACATCTGGGGCGACGGCAGCACGTACAAGGGCAACGACATCGAGCGCTTCTATCGCTACGGGCTCCTCGCGAATCCGGAGCTTCGCGTGTACAAGCCGTGGCTCGACGCGACGTTCATCGACGAGCTGGGCGGCCGCAAGGAGATGTCCGAGTACCTCGCGAAGGCCGGCTTCGGCTACAAGATGAGCACGGAGAAGGCGTACTCCACGGACTCGAACCTCCTGGGCGCCACGCACGAGGCGAAGGACCTCGAGTTCCTCGACAAGGGTATCCGCATCGTGCAGCCGATCATGGGCGTCGCCTTCTGGCGCGACGACGTCCCCGTGAAGGCCGAGACGGTATCGGTGCGCTTCGAGGAGGGCCGGCCGGTCGCGCTCAACGGGCAGGCGTTCGCCGACGACGTGTCGCTCATGCTCGAGGCCAACGCCATCGGCGGCCGTCACGGCATCGGCATGTGCGACCAGATCGAGAATCGCATCATCGAGGCCAAGAGCCGCGGCGTGTACGAGGCCCCCGGCATGGCGCTGCTCTTCGCCGCGTACGAGCGCCTCGTCACGGGCATCCACAACGAGGACACCATCGAGCAGTACCGCGATAACGGCCGCCGGTTGGGCAGGCTCCTCTACCAGGGCCGCTGGTTCGACCCGCAGGCCATGATGCTTCGCGACACCGCGCAGCGCTGGGTGGCGCGCGCGATCACGGGCGAGGTGACCCTCGAGCTTCGCCGCGGCAACGACTACTCGATCCTCGACACGCGCAGCCCCAACCTCACCTACAAGCCCGAGCGGCTCACGATGGAGAAAGGCGAGGCCTCGTTCACGCCGCAGGACCGCATCGGCCAGCTCACGATGCGCGAGCTCGACATCACCGACACGCGCGAGAAGCTCGCGGCGTACACGCAGATGGGCCTCCTCGCGACGTCGGAGGCGCTTCCCATGCCCCGCCTGACGGGCGCGGCCGGGGACGCCGCGAAGGGCTGAAGCGTCGCCGGCGGCGTGCGCGCGTCCGTTGGGCGCGCTTCTTGCATCGAGCGCTCACGTGGCACGCGGCAAAGCGTGGGAGCGGGAGGATCGAGCGATGCGCGCATCGGCGGGGGACCCTGCAACTTTTGGGGCAAGGTTCGGCACGCGTGCGGGGAGGGCGGTGGCTCGGCGACGTGACGCTGCGAGGTCCACCTGGCTGACGCTTCTCGTCATGCTGGTCGCGGCGTTCGTCGCCGCCGTCGCGCCGCGCGCGCACGCGGCGCAGCCGCCCAATATCCTGTTCGTCATCATGGACGACGTGGGCATCGACCAGATGAGGCTCTACGGCTACGGCGGCGTGACGCCGCCCGCGATGCCGAACATCGAGGCGATCAGCCGGCAGGGCGTCCGCTTCTCCAACGCGTGGTCGATGCCCGCCTGCTCGACCAGCCGCGCGACGTTCTTCACCGGCCGCTATCCGCTCCGAACGAACGTCTTCGGCGCGCTCGGTCCCGACGACCTCGCCAACTCGATGGTCTCGCCTTACGAGGCGACGGTGCCCAAGCTCCTCAAGAAGCGCGGCTACGCGAGCGCGCTCTTCGGCAAGTTTCACCTCGGCCTGCAGGGCAACAGTCCCTTCCAGTACGCGATGCCGGCGTCGCTCGGATGGGACCACTACTTCGGATGGCTCGACGAGACCGGCGACCCGTCGTCGATCGACACCACCGCCGGCGGCGTCGCGCGCGACGGCAAGTCGTATTCGTGCGGCTTCGTCCCCTCCGCGGCCGACGGCGGCGCCGATTCCGGCGCGTGCTACTTCGCCACCGGCCGGTGCGAGGCGATGTCGACCGTCGCGGGGCTGCCGCCGGGCCGAACGTGCCGCGACCGCGGCGGCATCTTCGATCCCGGCACCGCGTGCGCGGCCGCCCCGCCAGGCTACGTCGACTTCTCCCGCTACAGCGGGCACTACGTGTCGCCGCTCACCATCATCGACGATCGGGGGCGCCTCGAGAACGTGCCCTCCACGGATCCTCGCGCACGCTCGTTCCGGGGCATCGTGCCGGTCGACGCCGCGCTCGAATGGATCGGTCGCCAGAAGCCGGGCACACCCTGGATGGCCACCGTCAGCTTCGCGTCGGCGCACACGCCGGTGATGCAGCCGCCGCCCGGGCTCATCGCCTCGGGGGCGGTGGAGACGAGCGGCCTCGACTGCGGCAACCAGGACCAGCAGCGCATCCTCACGAACCAGATGATCGAGGCGCTCGACACCGAGCTCGCGCGGCTGCTCGTCGGCATCGGCGTGGCCACGCGCGCACCGGACGGCACGCTCGTCTACGATCCCGCCGCGTCGAACACGATGATCGTCATCGTCGGCGACAACGGCACGCTGGGCAGCGCGGTGAAGGCGCCGTTCGACTCGAGCCGCGCGAAGGGCACGGCGTACCAGACGGGCGTGTGGGTACCGCTCATCGTCGCGGGCCCGGTGGTGAACGGGCGCGACCGCGCGGTGGCGAGCATGGTGAACATCGCCGACCTCTACGAGCTCTTCGGGGAGCTCGCGGGCATCGACGTGCACAAGGCGGTGCCGCGAACGCTCGACTCCGTCGCGATGCTCCCGTACCTCAGGAATCCC
The DNA here is from genome assembly GCA_044225355.1 of Casimicrobiaceae bacterium. GTDB lineage: Bacteria > Pseudomonadota > Gammaproteobacteria > Burkholderiales > Casimicrobiaceae > VBCG01. The sequence continues at coordinate 7,532 of JBGAIS010000011.1, forward strand.
TCGCAGCCGTCGATCCGCAAGTGGAACTTCACGCAGGTCGGCGTCAACTACCAGGCCAACGGCGCCGTCAACGGCCCGTGCCAGATCGCGTCGACCTGCACGCAGATCCCGGTGACCAAGAGCGTGTGCGAGGACAACGGCGGCATCTGGTGGGGCGCGGGCGCCACCGACCCGGCCACCGCGGGCATTCCCGCCCAGGGGCTCACGTACTGCTGCGACGTGAACGTGTGGCAGGCGAACCACGGCAAGCCGACCTATACGCTGCAGCCGCTCGACTCCAAGGCCATCCGCAACGACGGCTTCAAGATCGTCACCAACTTCCTGCAGGACTACGACGCCACGGCGAACCAGTGCGTGCCCAGGACGACCGTCGAGTTCTACGCGATCAACGAGGACGTTCCAGTGCCGGTGCTCGACGAGGAAGGCGATGACCTCCTGCGCACGGGCACGCCGCTCACGCCGGTCCAGCAGGCGAATTTCGACGTCCTCGCCGTGGAGCTTCTCGCGGTGCTCGACTCGCAGCCCGCGTGTCCCGGCGACGGGAACATCGACGGCGCGGTCAACGGACTCGACCTCGAGAACTGGCTCAAGTTCGCGCTGGGCACGCGAGGCGGGTCGAGCTGGTACGACATCAACATGGACGGCCGCACCGACATCAAGGACTTGGCGCTCATCCGGCGCGTGCTCGGCACGAAGTGCCCCACCTGACGCAAATTAAGTAGGGTCGGAGTCGACGTATTTGGGCGGGCGCCGGTTCTCGCCAGCCTCGCCAAACAAGTCGACTCCGACCCGACTTAATGGCTCTCCGCAATCAAGTCGACTCCGACCCTACTTAATCGTCTAGTCGATCTTGATGTTCGCGGCCTTGATGATGGGCGCCCACTTGTCGCTCTCGCCCTTGATGACCGTGGCGAAGTCGTCGGGCGTGCCGCCGACCAGGTCGAAGCCGGCGGCGTTGAGCTTCTTGACGACCTCCGGGTCCTTGAGGATCGTGTTGATCTCGGCGTTGAGGCGCGTGACGATGGGCTTGGGCGTGGCGGCGGGGACGAGCACGCCGTTCCATGCGAGCGACACGAAGCCTGGGTAGCCCGACTCGGCGATCGTCGGCAGGTCGGGCAGGAGCGGGAAGCGCTTGCCGGACGTGACCGCGATGGCGCGCAGCTTGCCCGCCGTGACCTGCGGCTGCAGGGGCTGCATCACCGCGAAGATCATCTGCGTCTCGCCCTGCACGGTCGACGTGACGGCCGGCGGCGAGCCGTTGAACGGGATGTGGACGATGTCGATGCCGGCCAGCGACTTCAGGAGCTCGCCGTTGAGGTGCGACGAGCTTCCGGGACCCACCGACGCGTAGTTGACCTTGCCCGCGTTGGCCTTCGCGTACGCCACGAGCTCCTTCACGTCCTTGACGGGGAGCTGCGCGTTCACGGCGAGCACGTTGGGCTGGCTCGTCGTGGTGATCACGGGCGCCAGGTCCTTCTGCACGTCGTACGGCACCTTCTGCAAGAGCGGCGTGATCGACAGCGGGCCGTTGAAGGCGAGCACCATCGTGTAGCCGTCGGGCGCGGCCTTGGCGGTCTCGCCGACCGCGACGGTGCCGCCTGCGGCCGGCTTGTTCTCGACGATGACCGGCTGGCCGAGCGTGTCCTTCAGCTTATCGGCGATGACGCGCCCGAGCACGTCGATGGAGCTGCCCGCCGGCGCCGACATGATGAACTTGATGGGCTTGTCGGGCCACGACTGCGCCGCGGCCGTGGCGGCCGGAAGCGCGAGGGCGATCGCGAGCGGGAGGACGATGCGTTTCATCGAGGCGACTCCGGGGAATTTCGAATGGGTATCAGGGATTCACGCGGCCGCAGACGAGGTATTCGAGGAGCGCCTTCTGCGCGTGCATGCGGTTCTCCGCCTCGTCCCATACGACGCTCTGCGGCCCGTCGATCACCTCGGCCGAGACCTCCTCGCCGCGGTGCGCGGGCAGGCAGTGCATGAAGAGCGCGTCGGATTTCGCCTGGCGCATCATGTCGGCGTCGACCATCCAGTCGGCGAACGCGCGCTTGCGCGCCTCGTTCTCGGACTCGAACCCCATGCTCGTCCACACGTCGGTGGTGACGAGGTCCGCGCCGCGGCACGCTTCCATGGGATCGGCGAACGTGCGGAAGTGCGCGCGATACGGCGCGCCCATCGCGTCGCTCACTTCGTAGCCCGACGGCGTCGCGACGTGCACGGTGAAGCCCAGCACGGCCGCGGCTTGCACCCAGGTGTTGCACATGTTGTTGCCGTCGCCCACCCATGCCACGGTGCGGCCCGCGATGTCGCCGCGGTGCTCGACGTAGGTGTAGATGTCCGCGAGGATCTGGCAGGGGTGGTACTCGTTGGTGAGGCCGTTGATGACGGGCACGCGCGAGTGCGCCGCGAAGCGGTCGATGATCGACTGCTCGAACGTGCGGATCATCACGACGTCGACCATGCGCGAGATGACGCGCGCGACGTCCTCGATGGGCTCGCCGCGCGACAGCTGCGTATCGCCGCGATTGAGGTTGATCGCGATGCCGCCCAGCTGGTTCATGCCCGCCTCGAACGACACGCGCGTGCGCGTCGAGGCCTTCTCGAACACCATCGCGAGCGTGCGATCACGCAGCGGCTGGTAGATCTCGTAGCGCTTGAACCGGTCCTTGATCCAGCGGGTGCGCGCGAAGAGATGCGCGAGCTCGTCGGCCGAGAAATCGGAGAACTGCAGGAAGTGCCTGGTTTCCATACGCCAAAAAAGAAACGGGGCGCCGCGCGCCCCGTCCTCTCGAGAAGAGTGCTGCGCCGAGCGGCTTTCCGACTTACGCGAGCGCCTTGATGGCGGAGGCAAGCCGCGACTTCGTGCGCGACACGGTGTTCTTGTGAATGACCTTCTTGTCGGCGATGCGGTCCATCACCGATTGCGATTCCTGGAGCGTCTTCACGGCGGCGGCCTTGTCGCCCGAGGCGATGGCCTTGCGCACCTTCTTGACGGCCGTGCGGAGCTCGGACTTCTGGCTCGCGTTGCGCTTGCGCGTGGCTTCCGCCTGGCGGGCGCGCTTCTTGGCTTGGGCCGAATTGGCCATGGATCTGTTCCCGGTTGGAAAAAATGAGGTGAGCCGGAGATAATAGCTTGTTTTTGCTGCCAACACAAGATCTTGGCGGCCCGCGCGCGCACCCGGCGGACCGCCCTCCCGGCCTCCCTTTCGTCAAGTGAACCTCCTCCGCGCCCTCACCACCGTCAGCGGGATGACGCTCCTGTCCCGCATCACCGGCCTCGCCCGCGAGAGCCTCAAGGCCACGGTATTCGGCGCCGGGCTCCAGATGGACGCCTTCGAGGCCGCGTTCCGGCTGCCGAACATCCTCCGCCGGATGTTCGCCGAGGGCGCGTTCTCGCAGGCGTTCGTGCCCATCCTCTCGGAGTACCACCGCCAGCGGGGCCCCGAGGCCACCCGCGACCTCGTCGGGCGCGTGGGCGCGCTCCTCGCGCTGGTGCTGCTCGCCGTCACGGCGATCGGCGTCCTCGCGGCCCCCTGGCTCGTCTACCTCCTCGCGGCCGGCTTCGAGAAGACGCCGGGGAAGGTCGAGCTCACGGCGCAGATGATCCGCATCGTCTTCCCTTACATCCTGTTCGTGTCGCTCGTCTCGCTGGCGGGCGGGGTCCTCAACGTCTACCGCCGCTTCGCGGTCCCTGCGTTCACCCCGGTGCTCCTCAACCTGTCGATCATCGGCGCCGCGATCTTCCTGTCGCGCTTCTTCGACCCGCCCATCCTCGCGCTCGCGTGGGGCGTGTTCATCGGGGGCGTCGCGCAGCTCGCGTTCCAGGTCGCGCCGCTCGCGCGCCTCGGCATGCTGCCGCGCTTTCGCATCGACCTTCGCGACGAGGGCGTGCGCCGCGTGCTGCTGCTCATGGGGCCGGCGGTCATCGGCGTGTCGGCGGCGCAGATCTCGGCGCTCGTGAACACGCAGCTCGCCGCGAGCCTGGGCGACGGGCGCATCTCGTGGATCACGTACGCGGACCGGCTCATGGAATTTCCGAGCGCGCTCCTGGGCGTCGCGCTCGGCACGGTGCTGCTGCCGTCGCTGTCGCAGCACCACAGCGACGCGAACCACGTCGAGTACTCCGCGCTCCTCGACTGGGGCTTGCGGCTCGCGTTCCTGCTCGCGCTGCCCGCCGCGGTCGCGCTCTGGCTGCTCTCGGTGCCCCTCGTCACGACGCTCTACCAATACGGGAAATTCGGCGTGAACGACGTATGGCAGACGCGCCAGGCGCTCCTCGGATACAGCGTGGGCCTCCTCGCGCTCATCCTGGTCAAGATCCTCGCGCCGGGCTTCTACGCGCGCCAGCACATGCGCACTCCCGTGAAGATCGCCTTCGCGAGCGTGCTCGTCACCACGACGATGGGCCTCATCCTCATGCAGTGGATAGGCCACGCGGGCCTCACGCTCGCGACGAGCCTCGGCGCGTGCTTCAACGCGGCGCTCCTCTTCCACTTCCTGCGCCGGCACGGCTTTTACGTGCCGTCGAAGGGCTGGGTCATGTTCGCCTCGAAGGTGGTGGTCGCGCTGGCGGTGCTGGGCGTCGTCCTGTACTTCGTCGCCGGCCCGGCCGACGTGTGGCTGAAGGCGGGGCTCTGGGAGAAAGTGGGGCGGCTCGCCGGCGTGACGGCCGCGGGCGCGGCGGCCTACTTCGGCGCGCTCTTCGCCCTCGGGTTCAGGCTGTCGGACTTCGACCGGCGCGAGGCGCCGCACGGACTATGACATTGGCATAATTATCTGGTAGCCTACGACCTCGTTGCCGGCGAGGGCCGGCCGCAAGGAGCGAAGATGCCGCTTTGCTCGCTGGGAAGGTCGATGAGGCGCGCGGTGCTGGCGCTGGGCGCCACGGCGTCGCTTGCGGGCGCGCAGCCCGCCCCCGACGCGGTCTACCGCTTCTACAACCGCGAGACCGGCACCCACTTCTACACCCTGTCGGTGAGCGAGCGCGACGGCGTCGTGCAAGCCTTCCCGCAGTTCGCGTACGAGGGCGCGGCCTTCGCCGCGTACGCGCAGCCCCGCGCCGGCACCGTCCCCGTCTATCGCTTCTACAACAAGGTCACGGGGACGCATTTCTACACGACGTCGCAGAGCGAGCGCGACGGGGTTGTCGCCTACTACCCGCAGTTCGTGGACGAGGGCGCGGCGTTCCACGCCATGCCCGTCGACGGCGCCGACGGCCGCGTTCCCGTGTTCCGCTTCTTCAACAAGTCGACCGGCGCGCACTTCTACACGGCGTCGGCCGCCGAGCGCGACAAGGTGCTCGCCACGTACCCCAACCTCGTGTACGAGGGCATCGCGTTCTATGTCCTGCCCGCGGCGTCCGCGCCGGCGGCGGCCGTCGTCGTGCGCTCGAGCGATGCGTTCCGCTTCCTCAACCAGTCGTCGTTCGGTCCCACGCGCGCGACGCTCGCGCGAGTGAAGGACGTGGGCGTGAGCGCCTACCTGGACGAGCAGATCGCACAGCCCGCGAGCGGCTATCCCGACAGCGACTTCTACTACCTGTCGCTCGACGAGTCGCCCGCGTGCTCGTTCGCGGCGTCGCGCACCAGCGCCGCCTACACCTGTGCCCGCGACCAGCTGACGCTCTTCAAGTTTCGCAACCAGTTCTTCACGAACGCGGTCTACAAGCCCGACCAGCTCCGCCAGCGTGTCGCGTGGGCGCTGTCGCAGCTCTTCGTCGTGTCGGGCATGAAGGACCCGGACATGGAGGCGGCGTACGTGCAGGCGCGCTACCACCAGATCCTGTTCGAGGAGGCGTTCGGCAGCTTCAGGAATCTCCTGCGGCGCGTCGCGCGGTCGCCGCAGATGGGCCACTACCTCGACATGGTGGACAACGCCAAGGCCAACCCGCAGAAGGGCACCGAGCCCAACGAGAACTTCGCGCGCGAGCTCCTGCAGCTCTTCTCGATCGGCACCGTCGAGCTTCATGCCGACGGCACGCCCGTGACCGACGCGAAGGGCGTGCCCATCGCGAGCTACGGGCAGGATGAGGTGAAGGCGTTCGCGCGCGCGTTCACGGGGTGGACGTACGCGCCGTACGACGCACCGCAAGCGAAGGGCAGCAGCGACGGCCGCTACTTCGCGAAGCCGATGGTGCCGAAGGATTCGCGCCACGACACCGACCCCAAGAAGCTCCTGAAAGGCGCGGTCGCGCCGGGCGGGCAGAATGCCGAGACGGACCTGGAGATGGTCATCGACAACGTGTTCCGCCATCCGAACGTCGGGCCGTTCGTCGCGCAGCACATGATCCGCCAGCTCGTGACCGGCAACCCGTCGCCGGCGTACGTGGCGCGGGTCGCCGCGGCGTTCGACGGCGCGGGCGGGGTGCGCGGCGACATGCGCGCGGTGGTGCGCGCCGTGCTGCTGGACCCCGAGGCGCGCGGCGACGTGAAGACCGACGCGCGCTACGGGCTCTTGCGCGAGCCGGTGCTCTTCATCGCCGCGATGCTGCGGGGCCTCGACGGCACCACCGACGGCAATCGCCTGTACGAGCCCGCGGCCGCGATGGGCCAGGACGTCTTCTACGCGCCGTCGGTGTTCAACTACTATCCCGCGGACTATCGCATCCCGGGCACGACGCTCGTCGCGCCGCAGTTCGGCATCCACAACACGAACACCGTCCTCCATCGGGCGAACTTCGTGAGCGAGATGATCGACGACGGCGGATGGAGCCCCGACACCGAGCTCGCGGGCGCGATCGGCACCAAGATCGACGTCAAGCCGTACCGCGACCTGGCGGCGAGCCCCGCGCAGCTCGTGACGGCCATCAACGAGCGCCTGTTCGGAGGCGGCATGCCGCTCGGACTTCGCGACGAGGTCTACCAGGCGGTGGCGTCGCTGCCTGCGAGCCAGCGCGGCGAGCGCGCGCGTACCGCGCTGTTCCTCACGCTGACGTCCTTCCAGTTCCAGGTGATGCGATGACCGACCTCCGACGCCGCACGGTCCTGCGCGCGATGGGCGCGAGCGCGCTCCTGCCGGCCATCGCGGCCTCGCTCCCGCGGGCGTACGCGCAATCGACGCCGTACCGCGCCGTCGTGTGCGTGTTCATGAACGGCGGCAACGACGGCAACAACACCGTCGTGCCGTACGATGACTACTCGAACTATGCCGCCGGCCGGCCCAATGGCGGCAACGGCGCGGCGCTCGCGCGCGACGAGCTCGTGCCGATCGCGCCGTCGAACCTGGCACGCAGGTTCGGGCTGCACCCGAGCCTTGCGCCGCTCGCCCCGCTGTTCGAGCAGAAGACGCTCGCGGTGGTGTGCAATACGGGCACGCTCGTCGCGCCGCTCACGCGCGCCGACTATGCCGCGGGCGCCCATCGCCCGCGCAATCTCTTCTCGCACAGCGACCAGCAGCTCGCGGCCCAGGGGCTCATCGCGGGACAGCCCACCGCGAGCGGCTGGGGCGGCCGCGCAATGGACATCGTCGGCGCCGGCGCCGAGGCGGGCGGCGTCCCGGGCATGGTGTCGCTGGCGGGCGATGCGCTTTTCACCGTGGGCGTCACGTCGCTGCCGGTCGCGCTCTCGCGCTTCGGGTCGCTGGGCCTCGCGAGCGATCGCGACTCGCCCGCAGGCAAGATCCGGTACGAAGCGCTCGCGCGCATCCTCGCGGTGGACCGCGAGAGCCCGGTCGTCGCGCAGGCGCAGGAAGTGATGGCGCTGGCGGTGCGAAGCAGCGAGGCGCTGGCCGGGGCGCTGAGCGACGCCAACGGCGTGATCGACGCCGCGTTCGCGGGCGTCAACAGCGGCCTGTCGGACCAGCTCTACCAGACGGCGAAGCTCATCGCGGCGCGCTCAGCGCTCGGCGTCGCGCGCCAGGGCTTCTTCACCTCGATGGGCGGCTACGACACGCACAACGAGCAGCGCGGCGAGCACGCTGCGCGCCTCGACGAGCTCGCGCGCGCCATGGCCGCGTTCCAGCGCGCCATGGATGGCTTGGGCGCCGCCGACCTCGTCACCACGTTCACGCTCTCCGACTTCAACCGCACGTTCCGCATCAACGCGAACAACGGCACCGACCACGCGTGGGGCGCGCCGCAGATCGTGATGGGCGGGGCGGTGAAGGGCGGCGCCTTCTACGGTCGCTTCCCCGACCTCACGATGGGCGGTCCCGACGACGCGAGCGATTACGGCGCGTGGATACCGACGACGTCGTTCGACCAGTACGGCGCGACGCTCGCGAAGTGGCTCGGGGTGCGGGAGGGCGCGCTCGCGCAGGTGTTTCCCGCGCTGCCGGCGTTCCCGACGCAGGACGTGGGATTCCTATGAGGACGCCGCGCCGGGCCGTGCCCGGTCAGTCGTCGCTGCCGCCCTTGCGATAGGGGCAGCGCGTCTTCGTGCACTCGGCGTAAAGGTAGAGCGCGTGCTCGGTGATCTCGAAGCCGCGCTCGCGCGCGATGCGCACCTGGCGCTTCTCGATCTCGGCGTCGTAGAACTCCTCGACCCGACCGCACTGCATGCAGACGAGGTGATCGTGGTGCGAGCCCTGGTTGAGCTCGAACACCGCCTTGCCGGATTCGAAATGGTGGCGGACCAGGAGCCCTGCCTGCTCGAACTGGGTCAGCACGCGGTAGACCGTGGCGAGGCCGATGTCCATGCCCTCGGCCAGCAGGAGCTTGTAGACATCCTCGGCCGTGAGGTGGCGGACCTTCGACGACTCGAAGAGATTGATGATCTTGAGCCGAGGGAGCGTGGCCTTGAGGCCGGCGCTCTTGAGGTCCTGGGGAGAACTCATGGAAGTGTCCGGTCCGGTCGGACGGCTATAATAGCGCGGAAGACTGCCGCTCGACGATTCGCCCCCGATGAACATTCGTTCCGCCCTGCTCGCGTGCCTCGCGCTCGTCGCGGCCGGCTGCGCCCAGCTCACGCAGCCGTTCGAGACGTTCGTGCCCGTCATCACGCAATTCGGCGTGTACAAGCTCGACATCAACCAGGGCAACTACCTTTCCCAGGACATGGTCGACAAGCTGAAGGTCGGCCAGACCAAGGCGCAGGTCAGGACGTCCCTCGGCACGCCGCTCCTGACGAGCGCGTTCCGCGACAACCGCTGGGACTACATCTACATGTTCCAGCGGGGCGGCCGCCTCCGGGAGCACCGCCAGTTCACGGTCTTCTTCAAGGACGATCTCCTCGCGCGCTGGGAAGGCGACGAGATGCCGCAGTCGGCGCAGGACCTCAACCGCGTCGCGGCGTCCCGCACGCTCCCGACCGACCCGTATGGCCAGGACGCGGGCATCGTCGGCAAGGTCATCGATTTCTTCCGCAAGGTGTTCGACCCGGCCGCGGCCGCGGTGCCGTGAAGCGCGGCGCCTGAACCGGGATACGCGCGCATGCCAGCCGTCAGGGTCGCGATCGCCGGCGCGGGAGGCCGGATGGGCCAGGCGCTCATCGAAGGTCTCGCGGGCCATCCCGGCCTCGCGCTCGCCGCGGCTTTCGACGTGCCGGGCGCGCCATCGATCGGCCGCGACGTCGGCGTGGTCGTCGGCGACGACGTGGACGCGGCGCTTGCCGCGGCGGACGTGCTCATCGACTTCACGCGGCCCGCGGGCACGCTCGCGCACCTCGCGCCGTGCGCGCGCCACGGCGAGGCGGCGGTGGTCGGCACCACGGGCCTCGACGTCGCGCAGAAGGCCGCGCTCCGCGACGCCGGAACGCGCATCCCGATCGTCTTCGCCGCGAACATGAGCGTGGGCGTCAACGTCATGCTGTCGCTCGTCTCGCAGGCGGCGCGCGCTCGGTCCGGCCTTCGACATCGAGATCGTCGAGGATGCCACCAGCACAAGATCGGCGCGCCGTCGGGCACCAGCGCTGCGCTTGGGCGAGGCGGCCGCCGAGGGCGTCGGCCGCTCGCTCGGAGAAGTCGGCGGTCTACGCGCTGCACGGCGGGAACCGGGGAACGCGCGCAGGGCGCGATCGGCTTCGCCACGCTGCGAGGCGGCGACGTCGTCGGCGAGCACACGGTGATCTTCGCGGCCGAGGGCGAGCGCATCGAGCTCACGCATCGCGCGACCTCGCGGCGGCTCTTCGTCGCGGGCGCGCTGCGCGCCGCCGGGTTCGTCGCGGCCAGGCGTGCCGAAGGCGCGGCGGGCGTGTTCGACATGCCGCACGTCCTGGGACTCGCTTAGATGAGGGGCCCACGCTCGCTTCGCTCGCTGCGCCCCAACGGGGAGTGTCAGTGGGACGGAGCGGTCCTTCGCCACTGACATGCCTGCGCATCCTTTCGACCTCACGGGGCGCCTCGCGCTCGTCACCGGCGGTGGCTCGGGGCTCGGCCTCGCCATCGCGAAGGGCCTCGCCGACGCCGGCGCGCGCATCGTCATCAACGGCCGTAACCGCGAGAAGCTCGACGCCGCGATGGAGTCGCTGGCCGAGGCGGGCCACGCCGCGAGCGTGTGCGCGTTCGACGTCACCGACGAGGCGGCGGTCGCGGCCGGCGTCGCCGAGGTCGAGGTGTCGATCGGCGACATCGACATCCTCGTCAACAACGCGGGAATGAACCACCGGAAGCCGCTGCCCGAGTTCTCGCTCGCCGAGTGGCGCACGCTCAACGCGGTGAACACCGACGGGCCGTTCCTCGTCACGCGGTCGGTGCTGCCCGGCATGCAGTCGCGGCGCCGCGGCAAGATCGTCAACGTCTGCTCGCTGGCCTCGGACCTCGGCCGTCCCAACATCGTCCCGTACGCGACGAGCAAGGGGGCGCTCAAGATGATGACGCGCGCGCTGGCGGTGGAGGCGGCGCCTTTCAACGTGCAGGTGAACGGCATCGCGCCCGGCTATCCTGTACGTCGACGGCGGGTTCAGCGCCGCGTACTAGTTTTGCTGGCCAATAGCCGCCGTTTGCGGTAGAATCGACGGGCTTAGCGGGGGAGGTCGAACGATGGATTCGGCCTTCCCCGTTTCCACGTCTGCCGCCATGAACGACCCTCGAAAAGACCCCGTCGCGCCCGCGCTCTTCGCGAAGGCGTTGCCCGCCGTGCTCGCGCTGGCGGACGGCACCGTCTTTCGCGGGCGGGGCATCGGCGCCGCCGGCGTCGCGGTGGGCGAGGTGGTGTTCAACACCGCCATGACGGGTTACCAGGAGATCGTGACCGATCCTTCCTACGCGGGGCAGATCGTCACCCTCACCTACCCGCACATCGGCAACACGGGGGTGAACGGCGAGGACGTCGAGTCCGGGCGCATCTACGCGGCCGGGCTCGTGATCCGCGACTTGCCGCGGCTCGCGTCGAGCTGGCGCCGCGAGGACGACCTCTCCGCGTACCTTCGCAACGCGAACGTCGTCGGCATCGCCGACCTCGACACGCGTCGCCTCACGCGCGTCCTTCGCACCAAGGGCGCGCAGAACGGCTGCATCGTCGCGGCCGAGGGCCTGGGCGAGAGCGCCGTCGCCGATGCCGTCGCGCGCGCCCGGGCCGTGCCCTCCATGGCCGGCCTCGACCTCGCGAAGGTCGTGTCGTGCACGTCGCCGTACGAATGGACCGCGGGCACGTGGGCGCTCGAGGGCGGCTATGCCGCGATGGGCGAGGCGCGCTTTCACGTCGTCGCGTACGACTACGGCGTCAAGCACAACATCCTGCGCATGCTCGCGACGCGCGGCTGCCGCCTCACGGTCGTGCCCGCGCAGACGCCCGCGCGCGACGTCCTCGCAATGAAGCCGGACGGCGTGTTCCTGAGCAACGGCCCCGGCGACCCCGAGCCCTGCGACTACGCCGTCGCGGCCATCCGCGAGATCGTCGCCACCGGCATGCCCACGTTCGGCATCTGCCTCGGCCACCAGCTCCTGGGCCTCGCGGCGGGCGGACGCACGCTCAAGATGAAGTTCGGCCACCACGGCGCCAACCATCCGGTGCTCGACAAGGATACGGGGCAGGTCCTCATCACGAGCCAGAACCACGGCTTCGCGGTCGACCCCGCGTCGCTGCCGTCCAACGTGCGTGTGACCCACGTTTCGCTCTTCGACGGCACGCTGCAGGGCTTCACGTACACCGACAAGCCCGCGTTCTGCTTCCAGGGACACCCGGAAGCGAGCCCCGGGCCGCACGACGTCGGGTATCTCTTCGATCGTTTCGTGAAGCTGATGGAGCAAAGAAGATTTTGAATCCGGATCCGCATGCCTAAACGCACCGACCTCGACTCGATCCTCATCATCGGCGCCGGCCCCATCATCATCGGGCAGGCGTGCGAGTTCGACTACTCGGGCGCGCAGGCGTGCAAGGCGCTGCGCGAAGAGGGCTACAAGGTCATCCTCGTCAACAGCAACCCGGCGACGATCATGACCGACCCCGAGATGGCGGACGTCACGTACATCGAGCCGGTCACGTGGCAGATGGTGGCGACGATCATCGAGCGCGAGCGGCCGGACGCCCTCCTGCCGACGATGGGCGGGCAGACGGCGCTCAACTGCGCGCTCGACCTCGCGCGCGAGGGCGTGCTGACGAAGTTCGACGTCGAGCTCATCGGCGCCACCAAGAAGGCCATCGACAAGGCCGAGGACCGCGAGAAGTTCAAGGCGGCGATGACGCGCATCGGCCTCGGCTCGGCGCGCAGCGGCATCGCGCACAACCTGGAGCAGGCGCTCGAGGTGCAGGCCACCATCGGCTTCCCGGCGGTGCTGCGGCCGTCGTTCACGCTCGGCGGCACGGGCGGCGGAATCGCGTACAACAAGGACGAGTTCGTCGACATGGTGAAGCGCGGCCTCGACCTCTCGCCCACGCGCGAGATGCTGATCGAGGAGTCGCTGCTCGGCTGGAAAGAGTTTGAGATGGAGGTGGTGCGCGATCGCAAGGACAACTGCATCATCGTGTGCTCCATCGAGAACCTCGACCCGATGGGCGTGCACACCGGGGATTCGATCACGGTGGCGCCGGCGCAGACGCTCACCGACAAGGAATACCAGATCATGCGCGACGCGAGCATCGCGGTGCTGCGCGAGGTGGGTGTGGACACGGGCGGGTCGAACGTGCAGTTCGCGATCAACCCGAAGGACGGCCGCATGGTCGTCATCGAGATGAACCCCCGCGTGTCGCGCAGCTCCGCGCTCGCGTCCAAGGCGACGGGATTTCCCATCGCCAAGGTCGCGGCGAAGCTCGCCGTCGGCTATACGCTCGACGAGCTCAAGAACGACATCACCGGCGGCGCGACGCCCGCCTCGTTCGAGCCCACCATCGACTACGTCGTCACCAAGGTCCCGCGCTTCGCGTTCGAGAAATTCAAGCAGGCGGACGACCGCCTGACCACGCAGATGAAGTCGGTGGGCGAGGTGATGGCCATCGGCCGCACGTTCCAGGAATCCCTGCAGAAGGCCCTGCGCGGCCTCGAGACGGGCGTGGACGGCTTCAACCTCAAGACCGTCGACCCGGAGACGATCGGCGACGAGCTCGCGTACCCGCGCGCCGAGCGCCTGTGGTACGTCGCCGACGCGTTCGGCATCGGGATGTCGCAGGAAGAGGTGCACCAGCACACGAAGATCGATCCCTGGTTCCTCTCGCAGATCAAGGAGATCGTCGACCTGGAGCTCATGCTCGACCGGCGCACCCTCGACTCGCTCGACAAGGACGACCTGCGCGAGCTGAAGCGCAAGGGCTTCTCGGACCGGCGGCTTGCGTACCTCCTGAAGGTCAAGGAGGACGACGTGCGCGCGCGCCGTCACTCGCTCGGCATCCGGCCGGTCTACAAGCGCGTCGACACCTGCGCCGCCGAGTTCGCGACGCGCACGGCCTACATGTACTCGACGTACGAGGAGGAGTGCGAGGCCGAGCCCACCGACCGCAGGAAGGTGATGGTGCTGGGCGGCGGGCCCAATCGCATCGGGCAGGGCATCGAGTTCGACTACTGCTGCGTGCACGCGGCCATGGCGCTGCGCGAGGACGGCTACGAGACCATCATGGTCAACTGCAACCCGGAGACCGTGTCGACCGACTACGACACCTCCGACCGGTTGTACTTCGAGCCGCTCACGCTCGAGGACGTGCTCGAGATCGTGCACGTCGAGAAGCCGTGGGGCGTGATCGTCCAGTACGGCGGGCAGACGCCGCTCAAGCTCGCGCGCGACCTCGAGCGCAACGGCGTGCCCATCATCGGCACCTCGCCCGACATGATCGACATGGCGGAGGATCGCGAGCGCTTCCAGCAGATGCTGCATCGCCTGGCACTCCTGCAGCCGCCCAACCGCACGGCGCGCACGGAAGAAGCCGCGATGGTCGCCGCCACCGAGATCGGCTACCCGCTCGTCGTGCGGCCATCGTACGTCCTGGGCGGCCGCGCGATGGAGATCGTGCACGAGCCGCGCGAGCTCGAGCGCTACATGCGCGAGGCGGTCAAGGTCAGCAACGACTCGCCGGTGCTGCTCGACCGCTTTCTGAACGACGCCGTGGAGGTGGACGTCGACGCCATCTGCGACGGCCGCGACGTGCTCATCGGCGGCATCATGGAGCACATCGAGCAGGCCGGCGTGCACTCGGGTGACTCCGCGTGCTCGCTGCCGCCGTTCTCGCTGCCCGCTCATATCGTGAGCGCGATGCGCGAGCAGACGATCGCGATGGCGAAGGAGCTCAACGTCGTCGGGCTCATGAACGTGCAGTTCGCGATCCAGTTCGACGAGACGGGCAAGGGCACGGTCTACGTGCTCGAGGTGAACCCGCGCGCGTCGCGCACCGTGCCGTACGTTTCCAAGGCCACCGGGCGGCCGCTCGCGAAGATCGCGGCGCGCTGCATGGTCGGCCGCACGCTCGCGCAGCAGGGCGTCTCGGGCGAGGTCGTGCCGCCGTACTACTCGGTGAAGGAAGCGGTGTTCCCCTTCATCAAGTTCCCCGGCGTGGACACGATCCTCGGCCCCGAGATGAAGTCCACCGGCGAGGTCATGGGCGTGGGCGAGTCCTTCGGCGAGGCGTTCGTGAAGAGCCAGCTCGCCGCGGGCGTGAAGCTGCCGCGCTCGGGCCGCGCGTTCATCAGCGTCAGGAATGCGGACAAGGCCCGCGCGATCGAGGTCTCGCGCATGCTCGCGAACCTGGGCTTCGAGCTCATCGCCACCCGCGGCACGGCCGCGGCGCTGTCGGAGGCGGGCCTCGCCGTCGCCACCGTCAACAAGGTCGCCGAAGGCCGTCCGCACATCGTCGACATGCTGAAGAACGACGAGATCGCGCTCGTCGTCAACACGGTCGAGGAGAAGCGCGCGGCCATCCAGGACAGCTACCAGATCCGCCGCGCCGCGCTCGTCGACCAGATTCCCACGTTCACGACGCTCGCGGGCGCGCGTGCCGCGGCCATCGGGATGGGCGTCATGCGCGGCCTCACGCCGTATGCCATCCAGTCGCTGCACGAGCGCCTCGCGCACGCCGAATCCGACGAGAAGACGCAACGATGAAAGTCCCGATGACCGTCGAAGGCGCCGCGCGCCTCAAGGCCGAGCTGCAGCGATTGAAGTCCGTCGAGCGCCCCGCCGTGATCCAGGCCATTGCCGAGGCCCGCGCCCACGGTGACCTTTCCGAGAACGCGGATTACGACGCCGCGAAGGAGCGGCAGGGATTCATCGAGGGCCGCATCGCGGAGATCGAGGCGAAGATCGCCAACGCGCAGGTCATCGATCCCTCGCAGATCGACGTGCCGCACGTCGTGTTCGGCGCCACCGTGGAGCTCGAGGAGCAGGCGAGCGGCGAGCGCGTCACCTACCAGATCGTGGGCGACGACGAGGCCGCGATCAAGGAAGGCAAGATCTCGGTCAACTCGCCCATCGCTCGGGCCCTCATCGGCCGCGCCGAAGGCGACACCGCCGACGTCGTGGCGCCTGGGGGCAAGCGCCAGTACGAGATCCTCTCGGTTCGCTACGGCTGACCCTTCTGCTTGTACGGTCGAGCAACTTCGACCTCCCGCAGCAGCGAGCTTTTCACTCCTGTGCGCCGCAATTGGGCGTGTTTCGACGTGCCCGCGCACAGGTGGTGCGCACCCTGCGTTATGACAATGTAATAACGCTGCGCGACCTTCGTGTCTTGTGAACGACAAACCCTTGGTTTCACGCGAGATTGCGCAATATTCGCGTGCCATGACCACGGGTAATTCGGTAACATCTCGAATCGAAGGAACGGTGCGGTTTCCGACTGGAACGGTTGCTGCTTCCCATCGAAATCGCATCCTTTCGTCGTAAGCAGGGAGTGTCATGCAGCATCCGCTGGGCCGGATCGTCGTCGTCACGCCGTTCGAGATTCCCAACCCGGCCATGGCCGTTGCCGCGTCCCGTGCGGGCGCGCTCGGTGTCATCGGCCTCGGCAGGGATTCGCGAGCGAACAAATCCGCCTTGTCGCGCATCGCGGGCGAGACCGATCGCTCCGTCGGCGTGCGCATCCCCGCCGGCATCTCGATCGATCCGGCGTCGCTTCCGTCGAGCATCGGCGTCGTCATCCTCGAGGCAGGCTCGGCGTGCGCGCCGTACGCTGCGTTCGACATCGCGGTCGAGGTCACCACGGTTTCGGAAGCGCGCGCCGCCGAGCGCGCTGGCGCGCGTGCCCTGATCGCCAAGGGTCACGAGAGCGGCGGACGCGTCGGCTCCGAGACGACCTTCGTGCTGCTTCAATCGCTCGTGGGCGCGACGTCGCTTCCCGTGTACGCGCAAGGCGGCGTCGGCCTGCGCACGGCCGCCGCGTGCTTCGCGGGCGGCGCCGCGGGCGTGGTGCTCGACGCGCAGTTGGCGCTCGTCCGGGAGTCGACGCTGCCGGTGGACGTGCAGTCGGCCATCGCGGCCATGGACGGCAGCGAGACCGTTCTCGTCGACGGCATCCGCACGTACTCGCGTCCGGGCTGGGATCGCGCGAAGGTGCTCCGCGCGGGGCAGGACGCGTCGTTCGCGCGATCGCTCGCCGCGCGCTTCCGCACCACCGCGGGTGTGGTGCGCGGGCTCGTCGCCGCCGTCGATCACGCGCTCGATGCCGCTCGCTGGCAGCAGTCGCTGTCCGAGTGCTCGCCGCTCGCGGCCCGGCTCGGCCTTCGCTATCCGATCTTCCAGGGACCGATGACGCGCGTGAGCGATCGCGCCGCGTTCGCGGATGCGGTCGCGGACGCCGGCGGACTGCCGTTCCTCGCGCTCGCGCTGATGCGCGGCCCCGAGGTCGAGGCCCTCCTCGACGAGACGTCGCAGCGGCTCGCGGGCAAGACGTGGGGCGTGGGCATCCTGGGCTTCGTGCCGCAGGACCTCCGCGACGAGCAGCTCGAGGTCGTGCGCAGGATCAAGCCGCCGGTCGCCCTCATCGCGGGCGGGCGCCCCGCGCAGGCGAAGCCGCTCGAGGAGATCGGCATCACGACGTTCCTGCACACGCCGTCGCCGGGCCTGCTCGATCTTTTCATCAAGCAGGGCGCGCGCCGGTTCGTCTTCGAAGGCTCGGAGTGCGGCGGCCACGTCGGGCCGCGCACGAGCTTCGCGCTGTGGGAGGCGCAGGTCGAGCGGCTGCTCGCGCACGATGCGCCCGAGGAGCGCGATGTCGTGTTCGCGGGCGGCATCCACGATGCGCGCTCCGCCGCGATGGTCGCCGCCATGGCCGCGCCGCTCGTCGAGCGCGGCATCGCCATCGGCGTGCTGATGGGCACCGCCTACCTCTTCACGCAGGAAGCCGTCGAAGGCGGCGCCATCAAGCCCGCGTTCCAGCAAGCCGCGCTCGCGTGCGAGGAGACCGTGCTGCTGGAGACGGCGCCGGGCCACGCGACGCGCTGCGCCGACACGCCCTACGTGCGCATGTTCCAGGCCGAGCGCGACCGCATGGCCGGCGAGGGCATGGCCGCGCAGGAGATGTGGCAGCGCCTCGAGGAGCTGAACCTCGGCCGCCTGCGCATCGCCGCCAAGGGGCTCGTTCGCGAAGGCGATCGCATCGTCGAGGTGGGCGAGGCGGCGCAGGTTCGCGACGGCATGGTCATGCTGGGCCAGGTCGCCGCGCTTCGCGACGACGTCGTGCGTATCGACGATCTGCATCGCGACGTCGGCGAGGGCTCGGCGCGGTATCTCGAATCGCTCCCGGTGCTGCCCGCCAAGCCCGCGCGCGCCGCCGACATCGCCATCGTCGGCATGGCCGCCATCATGCCCGGCGCGCCCGACCTCGCGACGTTCTGGGCCAACGTCGTGCAGGGGGCGAACGGCATCCGCGAGGTCCCGGCCGATCGCTGGCGCGTCGACGAGTTCTACGACCCGCAATCGATGAACGGCGAGAAGTCGCCTTCGAAGTGGGGCGGCTTCCTCGATCCGTATCCGTTCGATCCCTTGACGTACGGCATCCCGCCGCTGTCGCTCGCCGCCATCGAGCCCGTGCAGCTCCTGGCCCTCGAAGCGAGCCGCCGCGCGCTGGCCGATGCGGGCTACCTCGAGCGCGAGTTCGACCGCGAGAACACCGCCGTCGTGTTCGGGGCCGAGGGCGGCACCGATCTCGCCGGCGCTTACGGATTCCGCGCCATGTGGCGCCAGTACGTGGGTGACCTGCCCGCGGAGCTGGGCGCGGTGCTGCCGTCGCTCACCGAGGACTCGTTCCCCGGCATCCTCGGCAACGTCATCGCGGGTCGCATCGCGAATCGCCTCGACCTGGGCGGGACCAACTACACGGTCGACGCCGCGTGCGCATCGTCGCTCGCGGCGGTCGACGTCGCGTGCAAGGAGCTCGTCGCCGGCACGAGCAACGTCGTCGTCTGCGGCGGCGCCGACCTCCACAACAGCATCAACGATTACCTCATGTTCGCGAGCGTGCACGCGCTGTCGCCCACGGGCCAGTGCCGCACGTTCGATGCCTCGGCCGACGGCATCGCGCTGGGCGAGGGCGTGGCGGCGGTCGTGCTGAAGCGCGTCGCCGACGCCGAGCGCGACGGCGATCGCATCTACGCCGTCATCAAGGCCGTGGGCGGGGCGAGCGACGGCAAGAGCCTCGGCCTCACCGCGCCGCGCGCGCAAGGACAGGCGCGTACGCTCGCGCGAGCGTACGACCGCGCGGGCGTGGACGCGGGCGAGGTCGGCCTCGTCGAGGCGCACGGCACCGGCACGGTGGTGGGCGACCGCACCGAGCTCGAGACGCTCAACGGATTCTTCAGCCGCGCGGGTGCGCCTGCCGGCACCATCGCGCTCGGATCGATCAAGTCGCAGATCGGGCACACGAAGTGCGCCGCGGGCCTTGCGGGCCTCATGAAGGCCGCGCTGTCGCTGCACCATCGCGTGCTGCCGCCGACGCTCAACGTGAAGGAGCCCAATCCCGCGTGGACGCCGGACTCGCCGTTCACGCTGTCGGGCGTCGCGAGGCCGTGGAGCGCGCCGCGCCGGCTGGCGGGCGTGAGCGCGTTCGGCTTCGGCGGCACCAATTTCCACGTCGTCCTCGAGGGCTACGACAAGGCCGTAGCCTCCACGGGCCTGCCCAAGTGGCCGGCCGAGCTCTTCCTGCTTCGCGGTGTCGATCGCGCGCAGGCGCTCGCCAAGGCCGACCGCCTCGTGCAAGTCGCGGCGAGCCCCCTCGTGTCGCTGGCCGAGGTCGCTCGCGCCGCGAGTGACGGCGAGGGCCCCGTGCAGGTCGCGATCGTCGCGCGCGACGCCGCCGACCTCGCGAAGAAGATCGGCATGGCGCGCGACGGCAAGTCGCACTCGTCGGGCGTGTTCCTGGCCGACGGCGAGCCCACGCCCAAGCTCGCGTTCCTGTTCCCCGGGCAAGGCTCGCAGCGCGTCGGCATGCTGTCCGACCTCTTCGTCGCGTTCCCGTCGCTCGGTCGACTCCTCGAGCGCGGCGCGCGCTGGCGCGACGCGATCTTCCCGGCGCCCGCGTGGACGCCCGAGGACGACGCCGCGCAGCAGGCCGCCATCACCGACACGCGCGTCGCGCAGCCGGCGCTTGGCTTGGGCGGCCTCGCCATGGCGGAGCTCCTCATGGGCTTCGGCGTGCGCCCCGACATGCTCGCGGGCCACAGCTACGGCGAGCTCGTCGCGCTGTGCGTCGCCGGCGCGTTGCCCGAAGCGGCGCTCCTCGACCTGTCGGAGCGCCGCGGGCGCCGCATCCTCGAGTCCTGCGCGGACGCGGAGGATGCGGGCACGATGGCCGCCGTGGCGGCCGACGTCGCGACGGTCTCGGCGCATCTCGCGGGGCTCGACGGCGTCGTCATCGCGAACGAGAACTCCCCCGAGCAATCCGTCATCAGCGGTCCCCGCCGCGGCGTCGAGGAGGCCGTCGAGCGCCTTCTCGCGGCGAGCATCGCCACCAAGCCCATCCCGGTCGCGTGCGCGTTCCACAGCCCGCTCGTCAGCGGCGCGTGCGATCTGTTCGCCGACGACCTGGCGCAGGTCGACGTCGCCGCACCCGATCTCACGGTGTATTCGAACGCGACGACGCAGCCGTATCCCGCGGACGCCGGCGCGGTGCGCACGATGCTCGCGGGGCACATCGGGCAGCCGGTGCGCTTTGCCGCGGAGATCGAGGCCATGTACGCGGCCGGCGCGCGCATCTTCGTCGAGGCGGGCCCGGGCCGCGTGCTCACGGGTCTCGTCGGGCGCATCCTCGGCAAGCGCCCGCACGTCGCCATCGCGTGCGACCGGCCGGGCGAGAACGGCATCCAGCAGCTCCTCCTCGCGCTCGCGCAGCTCGCGGCGCGCGGCGTGCCCGTCGATGCCGACGCGCTGTTCGCGCACCGCGACGTCGCGCGCGTCTCGCTCGACGACGTCGCGCTGTCGCACTCGCCGAATACGTGGTGGGTCAACGGCCAGCGCGCGTGGCCGCTGCAGGGCGAGCTTCCCGCACACGCGATGCGTCCCGTCGACAAGGCCATCGTGATGGCCGCCGCGACCGCGCCGCAGGCGCCCGCGGCGAGCGAGCGCGATACGGTCGTGCTCGAATACCTGCGCAACATGCGCGAGATGGCGGAGACGCAGCGCCGCGTGATGCTGGGGTACCTCGGCACCGCGGACGCCGCGCGCGAGGCCTCGACGTGCAGGCGGTGCACGAGCGCGCGCCCGCGCGCGTCGCGGCGCCCGAGACGCCCGCCGGCGCCCGCCCCGCCGCGGTGACGGCGCAAGCCGCGCCCACGGAGGCCAAGGACGTCGACATCGCCAAGGTCCTGCTCGAGATCGTGAGCCAGCGCACGGGCTACCCGACGGAGATGCTCGACCTCGACCTCGATCCTCGAGGCCGACTTGAGCATCGATTCGATCAAGCGCGTCGAGATCCTGGGTGCCGTCGCCGAGCGCATCGGAGCGCGCGGCGACGAAGGTGCCACAGTCGAGCTTCGAGAATCTCGTCGCGCTCAAGTCGCTGCGCGCGATCATCGATACGCTGCGACCGCTCGTCGCTAAGGCCGACGCGAAGCCGCAGCCGTCCGCCGTCTCCCGCTTCGTGGTCGAGCTCGAGCCGTTGACGCGCGCGAACGGCGCGTGGTCGCTCGCCGACCGCGCGATCGAGATCGTCGGCGCGGCGCCGGGCCTCGAGACCGTGCTCATGGGCAACCTCGCGTCGGCCGGCAGCCGAATGGCCGACGGCGCAAGCCCGGCGGCGCTGGTCGATCTCACGCCCATGCTGGACACATGGACGCCACAGGACGTGCCCGCGCTTTTCGGCCGCGTGCGCGAGGCGCTGCTGTCCGGCGCGAGCCACGTGCTGGTGGCGGGCTCGGGCGGCGTGACGGGCCTCGTGAAGAGCCTGCGCAAGGAGTGGCCCGATCGCCACGTACGCGTCGCGACCTTCGATCCCGCCTCCGACACGAAGCAGCTCGCCGAGCTCATCCTGTGCGAGCTCAACTGTGCCGACGGCGCGGGCGAGGTCGACTATTCCGGCGGCGCGCGTCATGGCCCGCGCGTGGTCCCGGCCGAGCGCAATGGCGCCAAGCCCGCCGGCGTCTCCATCGATGCCGACAGCGTCGTGCTCGTGACCGGCGGCGCGCGCGGCATCACCGCCAAGATCGCGCTCGAGCTCGGTCGCCGCTATCGCTGCCGCCTGGAACTCGTGGGGCGCTCCCCGATGCCCGAGGGCGACGAGGACCCCGAGCTCGCGCGCGCAGTCGACGAGCGCGAGATTCGCCAGTACCTCATCGCGCGCGGCGCCGGACGCAAGCCCGCGGAGATCGAGGCCGAGTGCGCGCGCATCGTCGCCGCGCGCGAGATTCGCGCCACGATGCAGGCGCTGCGCGACGCGGGCGCCAAGCCCACGTATCACCAGGTCGACGTGCGCGACCGTGCGGCCCTCGGCGCGCTCATCGACGCCCTGTACGAGAAGCACGGCCGCCTCACCGGCGTCATCCACGGCGCGGGCGTGATCGAGGACAAGCTCGCGCGCGACAAGACGCAGGCGTCGTTCGCGCGCGTGTTCGAGACCAAGGTCAACGGCGCGCTCGCCATCGCGGAGCACGTGCGCCCTGACGTGGGCTTCGTCGTGTTCTTCTCGAGCATCGCGGCCACGTTCGGCAATCGCGGGCAGTCGGACTACGCCGCGGCCAACGACTTCCTCGATCGCCTCGCGCGGGCGCTGAAGTCCCGCTACTCGGGGCGCGTGCTGTCCATCAACTGGGGCCCGTGGCGCAGCGCCGGCATGGTGTCGCCCGAGCTCGAGCGCGAGTACGCGAAGCGCGGCATCGACCTCATCGAGCCCGAGGCCGGCGTCGAGAGCTTCATCGACGAGCTCCTGCACGGGCCCGCGGCGGACGCGCAGGTCATCCTGATGTCCGGCGACCCGGCAGCGATGCAGTAAGCGGTGTTCGTGGCGGATCGTGACGTAGCCATCATCGGGATGGCGTGCGTGTTCCCGAAGGCGCCGGACTTGGGCACCTTCTGGCGCAACGTGCGCGACGGCGTCGACGCCATCACCGAAGTCCCGCCCACGCGCTGGGACCCGCTCTTCTACGACCCGAAGTCGAGCGCGCCGGACCGCTTCTACGCCAATCGCGGCGGCTTCATCGACGACTACGCGAAGTTCGACGCCGCCGCGTTCGGCATCATGCCCGTCGCCGCGCAGGGGGCGGAGCCCGACCAGCTCATGGCGCTCGACGTCGCGGTCGCGGCGGTGGCCGACGCGGGCTACGCCGAGCGCCCGTTCGCGCGCGACAAGACGAGCATCATCGTCGGGCGCGGCAATTACATCGGTCCCGGCATCCTGCGCGTGGTGAACATGACGCGCGGCGCGCAGCAGCTCGTCGATACGCTGCGCACGCTGCTTCCCGACATCGCGCCGTCGCAGCTCGCGGCGATCAAGGACGAGTTCCATCGCCGCTGCGGCGTGTACGGCGCCGACACGGCGATCGGACTCGTGCCCAATCTCGTCGCGTCGCGCATCGCCAATCGCCTCGACCTCGGGGGCTCGGCGTACACCATCGACGCCGCGTGCGCGAGCACGCTCGTGGCCGTCGACCAGGCGTGCACGCAGCTTCGCGACGGCGAGGCCGACGTGGTCATCGCGGGCGGCGTGCACCTGTGCCACGACCTCGTGTTCTGGAGCGTGTTCTCGCAGCTCGGCGCGCTGTCGCGGAGCCAGCAGATCCGCCCGTTCGATCGCCGTGCCGACGGCCTCCTGATCGGCGAGGGCATCGGCATGCTCGTGATGAAGCGCCTCGCCGACGCGCAGGCCGACGACGATCGCATCTACGCCGTGATACGCGGGACGGGTGTCGCGAGCGACGGCCGCGACGTGAGCCTCATGACGCCGCGCGTCGAGGGCCAGATGCTCGCCGTGGAGCGCGCGTGGAAGGCCGCGCAGCTCGCGCCCGATACCGTCGGGCTCGTCGGGCGCACGGCACCGCCACGGCAGCGGGCGACACCGCCGAGCTCACGACGCTCGCGCGCATGTTCGGCGCGCACGACCCGCGCAGCGAACGCGTGCCCATCGGCTCGGTGAAGTCGATGATCGGCCACGCGATGCCCGCGGCGGGCGCGGCCGGCCTCATCAAGGCGGTGCTGTCGGTCTATCACGGCGTCAAGCCGCCGACGCTGCATTGCGAGGAGCCGAGCCCCGCGCTCGAGCCCACGCGCTTCCGGCCCGCGCAGGCCGCGGAGCCGTGGGAAGGCGGTACCCGCCGCGCGGCGGTGAACGCGTTCGGCTTCGGCGGCATCAATGCGCACGTCATCGTCGACGCGCCGGGCAGCGCGCCGCGTCGCGCACGCGCGTCGTCCGGCGGCGCCTCGCAGCAGGCCGTCGTGATGGCGGCGTCGTCGGAGGCGCTCCTCGACGCCATCGACAACGCGCGCGCCGGCGGGGAGGGCCCGTGGCGCCTCGCGGTGTTCGATCCCACCCCCAAGCGCATGGACACGGCCCGGGCCGCGGTGGCTGCGGGCCGCGCGCGGCACGGGCGCGATGGCATCTACGTCGCACCCGGCGGGCTCGTCGCGCAAGGCGGCAAGATCGTCTTCATGTATCCGGGAGTGGAGGCCGAGTTCGCGCCCGAGGTCGCCGACGTCGCCGCCCACTTCGGCTGGCCTGCGCCCGACCTGCGCGCGGACGACCTCGAGCACGCGGGCCTCGCGATCTTCACGCTCGACAACTTCCTGACGCGCGTGCTCGACGCCGTCGGCGTGAAGCCCGACGGCATCGCGGGCCACAGCATCGGCGAGTGGGCCGGCATGCTCGCCTCGGGCATGATCGCAAGCCCGATGGACGCGTTCGTGTCGGAGCTTCGGCCCGGGACGCTCGAGGTCGCGGACGTCGCGTACGTCGCCGTCGGCGCGGGCGCGTCGCGCCTCGCGCCTATCGTGGGCGACCTCGCCGGCGTGTTCGTATCGCACGACAACTGCGATCACCAGTCGATCCTGTGCGGCCCGCACGCGGGCATCGACGAGGCCATCGCGCGGCTTCGCGCGCAGCGCATCCTGTTCGAGGTCCTGCCGTTCAAGTCGGGCTTCCACTCGCCCGCGCTCGAGTCCCAGGTCGACTACTACATGGGGCACCTCGAGCGCATCGCGCTTCGGCCGCCCTCGGTGCCCCTGTGGTCGGCGACCACCTGCGAGCCGTATCCCGGCGACGACGCCGGCATCCGCCACCTCTTCCGCGAGCATCTCGTGAAGCCGGTGCGCTTCCGCGAGCTCGTCTCGCGCCTGTACGGCGAGGGCGTGCGCGCGTTCGTCCAGGTGGGCACGGGAAGCCTCGTCGGATTCGTCGACGACGTGCTCGTGGGCAAGCCGCACCTCGCGGTGTCGCTCGTGTCGGCGCATCACCCCGGCATGGAGCAGGTGCGGCGCGCGTGCGCGGCGCTGTTCGTCGAGGGCGCGCACGTCGACCTCGCCAAGCTCGGCCTGTCCGCGACGCCCCCGCGAAAGCGGCAGCCGCTGACGCTCGAGCTCGCCGTGCCGCTCGTGAAGCTCGACCTCCCGCCGCTGTCCGTGAAGACCGCCGCGCCTGCCAACGGCCACGAAGGCGACTCTCCGCTCATGGCCGCGTTCGCGTCCAACCTGCGCGATCTCGCGAGCGCCCAGGAGTCCGTTCGCGATGCGTTGTCGCGCAGGTCCGCGCCCGCGCAGCCTTCGGAGCGCGCCGACCGTCTCACGCTCGCGGCATCGACGTGGCCCGAGCTCGCGGACCACGGGCTCATCCCACAGCCGCCGGGATGGCCGGTCCTCGCCGACTGGTCGCCCGCCGTGCCGATGACGATGTCGATCTCGCTCATGATCGAGACCGCGCAGAAGCTCGAGCCCGGCCGCGTCGCGGTCGCGGTGGAGAACGTGCAGGCGATGAAGTGGCTGCGATGCGAGCCCCCGGTGGACGTCACGATCACCGCGAAGCGAGTGGCGCAGGATCGTGTCGACGTCGCGATCGGCGATTTCATCAAGTGCACGGTGATACTGGGCGCGCGCTATGCGGATGCGCCGGCGGCCAGGCACGACGCGCTCGTCGACCGCGAGCCGTTCCCCTTCGGCGCCGATGCCGTGTACCGCGACAACTGGCTGTTCCACGGTCCGCGATACCAGGGCATCGTCGCGTTCACCGACTACGGCAGCAACGGCATGCGCGCGACGCTGCGCATTCCCGGCGGCAGGGGCGCGCTCCTCGACAATGCGGGCCAGCTCGTCGGGCTGTGGGCGATGCTGCGCTCGACCAGCGAGCGACTGGCGCTTCCCATCCGCGTGCGCAGGATCGACCTCTACGGCCCCGACAATGCGCCGGGCGAGACCTTCGATTGCACCTGCATCATGCGGCACATGGGCCGGCACGAGGTGCGCGCCGACCTCGAGGTGTCCGCGGGAGGGCGCGTGCGTGCCCGCATCGCGGGATGGGAAGACTGGCGCTTCTTCACGGGCGACGGGATCTTCCCCGTCATGATCACGCCCGGCCGCGAGCTCTTCGCGAAGATCGACGCCGCGGGCATCGCGATCGTCCGCGACTCGGGCTGGGCGTCCGCGACCGCCGATTTCCTGCTTCGTCGATTCCTCGGCGCGTCGGAAGTGGCGACCGGCGGAGGCGTCGCGGCCATCCTCAGGCGCCGCGACTGGCTGTGCGGGCGCATCGCCGCCAAGGACGCCGTGCGCCGCTACCTGTTCGATCGCGGGACGGCGACCATGTATCCCGCAGAGATCGTGGTGACATCCGATGCGAGCGGGCGGCCGCGCGTGTCCGGGCCGTGGCCGCAGGACCTGCGCGTGTCGATCGCGCACAAGGACGGCATCGGCTGCGACCTCGTCGCCGAGGGCCGCGAGCCGGGGGTGGACATCGAGAAGATCGAGCCGCGCGGCGAGGGCTTCGCGCAGCTCGCGTTCACGGCGGACGAGCTCGCGCGCCTGCCCTCGGACGGCGACGGCGAGTGGCGCACGCGGCTGTGGGCCGCGAAGGAGGCCGCGGGCAAGGCGGCGGGCACGGGCATGGGCGGCGATCCGCGCGGCATCGTGATGACGGCCCGCGACGGCGAGCATTTCGAGATCGCGGGGCGCGTCGTCGCCACGCGACGTGACGGGGACTACGTGATCGCATGGACGCTGTGAACGACGAGCGCGCGCGGGTGCTGCGCGACGTGACGGAGATCCTCGCGGGCGTCGTCGGCGAGGAATGGGTCGAGGAGACGCCCATCACCTACGCGACGACGTTCTCGCGCGACCTCGAGGTCGAGAGCATCGAGCTCGTGGTGCTGTTCGAGAAGCTGCGCGAGCGCTACGGCGAGGGCATGGACTTTCCCGAGTGGCTCACGGGGATGGACATGGAGGCGGTGATGAACCTCACCGTCGGCGACCTCGTCGATTTCATCATCGACGCGCGCAAGGCGCCTTGACGTGCCCATCGAGACCATCAACGGACGCAAGGTCCACATGCAGTCGCTGGGCGAGTCGGGCCCGCGCATCGTGTTCGTCCACGGCATGCTGATCGGCTCCATCGCGAGCTGGTACTTTTCCGTCGCGCCGTCGCTCGCGCCGCGACATCGCATCCTCATGTACGACTTGCGAAGCCACGGCCGCAGCGAGTTCTCGTCGAGCGGCTACGGATTCAGCACCATGGCCGCGGACCTTCGCGACATCGTCCTCGAGTGGTCGGGCGGCGAGCCCGTCACGGTGGCGGGGCACAGCTACGGCGGGGGCATCGCGCTGCGATTCGCGCTCGATTATCCCGAGCTCACGCACAAGGTCGTGGTGATCGAGGCGACGCTGCCGGTGATCACCGACGAAGGCATCTCGAAGCTCACGCGCGAGACGGCCGAGTCGCTGATCGACATGCTGCCGCCGTGGCAGCGGCAGGCGTTCGAGACCGCGGGCCGGCGCTCGCGCAAGATCACGGAGCAGTTCGAGACGCTCGCGACGCGGACCTCGATGCTGCCCGACATCCAGGCCGAGCCCGACATCGGCGACGACGAGCTCGCGTCGCTCGCGAAGCCCGTGCTGCTGTGCTACGGCACGCACACCGTCGACATCATGAAGGCGACATGCGCGCGGCTCGAGAAGGTCCTGCCGAACGCGCGCGTCGCGATGCTCGAGAGCGGGCACCTGCTGCCGCTCGAGGCACCGCGGCATCTTGCGCAGTCGATCGAGCATTTCCTCGACGAGCGCTGACGATTGACTCGCGGGCATGGCGATGACACCCTTCCGCCTTTCCCGGCAACCCACGCAAGGGAACCCACGATGAGCACTACAACTTCAATGAAGCAGCTCATGCAGCGCGCGATCGCCGCGCTGGTGCTGTCGATCGCGTCGTTGGCCGTGTCGGCAGTCCCGCTGCTCGACGGCAACGAGGACTTCAAGCTGATGGCGAGCGAGGGCTTCACCAAGGCCATCGACGGCCCGCACGCCGACGGCAGCCCCGAGAACGACTACGCGTGGTCCATGGCGTGGTTCAAGGGAAAGCTCTATGTCGGTACGGGCCGCTTCGAGACGAGCGACTCGCAGCCCGTGCCGAGCGCGGGCCAGCTCTGGGTGTATACGCCTGCCGGCGCGGATGGCGCGTCGGGCACGTGGGCCGTCGCGTACACGTCGCCGCAGTTCCTGAGCCTTCCGCGCGAGGTGGGCTATCGGTGGATGACCCAGTGCAATTTCCGCGGGCAGGATTACCTCTTCATCTCCACGCTCGGGCCGCTGCAGGGCAACATCCTGTACACGAGTGACGGCGTCACGTTCAACACCGTGTCGCGCACGGGCGTGCCGTTCCAGAGCATCGGCTTCCGCACGATGGTGTGCTTCACGGAAGCGAGCGGCCGGCAGGTCCTCGTCACGTCGCCCGTGGGAACGCTGAACGGTCCCAATGGCGTCGACTCCGATCGCTCCGACAATCCCATCGTGCTCGCCAATCCCGATCCCACCGGCACGGGCACGTGGCAGAACTACAGCCCGATGGGCATGGGCGATGCCAACACGCTGTCGCTCTTCGCGATCCACGGCTACAACGGCTGGCTCTACGCCGGGACCATGAACGAGGTCTCGGGCGCGCAGGTATGGAAGTCGCGGGGCTGCCTCTACTTGAAGGGCACGTGCGCGCCGACGTGGACCAAGGTGATCGACCGCGGCGGCGGACGCTCGCCCACGGCGGCGGGCATCGTCGGCAACATGGGCGTGTCCGACCTCATGGGATTCAACAACTCGATCTACGTCGCGGTGAGCGAGCCCGCGCTGAACGGCAATCGCATCCGCGCCGAGATGCTTCGCCTGCGCTCCGACGACACCTTCGAGGTGCTGATCGGCGAGCCGCGCATGGACATGGGCACCAATCCGCTCCTGCCGTCGAACCTTCGATGCGCGCTGCCGCTCGAGGATCTCAATGGCAGCGGTGGCGCCAACGACTGTCCGCCGACGACCCGGCGCGGCGCAGGCTACGGTGACGTCGGCAGTGCCGCGACCGGCTACGCGCAGGGACGCCAGCTCTACTTCTGGCGCCTCTTCGTGTACGCCAACACGCCGGCCACGCCCAAGGGCGACAATCGCCTGTACACCGGCACGCTCGGCAACGGCTTCCGCATCCTCGCCACCGACAGCGGCAACGACTGGAGCACCATCACGACCGACGGCCTGGGCTATCCGCAGCAGCAGGGCATGCGCAGCATCGCGGCGTCGCCGTACGGCCTGTGGGTGGGCGGAACGCACTTCGCGACGGGCCTCGAAGGCGAGATTCGCGGATGCAACGTCTACCTGGGCTCGCCGCTCGCGGACACCCTCGCGCCGTCGACCGTCATCGACTCGCCGCCGAGCCCGCTCGAAGGCGCGGCGCTGGCGGGCCGCGACGTCACGCTGTCGTGGACGTCGACCGATCCCGCGCCGGCGAGCCTTCCTCTCACGTACGCGTACCGGCTCGCGCCCCTCGAGGCGTCGTTCTCGGCGTTCGGGTCGGCCACGACCAAGAGCTACACCACGCTGCCCAACGGGACGTACACGTTCTACGTGATCGCCCGCGACAACCAGGGCAACGTCGAGGCCGCGGGCGCGGCGGGCGCGCCCAACACGCGCACGTTCCTGGTCACCGCGCCCGACCTGCCGCCGACGGTGACGATCAACGTCTCGCCGTCGAGTCCCAACACGACGGGCTCGGCGTTCTTCTCGTGGACGGGCAGCGACGACGTCACGCCGGCGGCCAGCCTTACCTACGACCGCTGGCTCTCACCGGTGACCGGCGACCCGGGCACGTTCGCGTCGGGCACGAGCGCGACGTTCGGCAACCTGGTCGACGGCACGTACACGTTCCACGTCGTGCCGAAGGACGGCGCCGGCAACGTCGGCGTCGAGGCGCAGGCGACGTTCACCGTGGCGCTGCCGCCCGGGCCGCCGGGCGTGCCGTCGCCGGCGTCGGCGTCGGTGGTCTCGCCGCGCACGGTGCGCGTGACGTGGGCGAACGTCTCCGGCGAGACGAGCTACGTGCTGCAGCGGTGCCAGAGCCTCAAGGGGTGCGCTTACGTCACGCTCGCGCCCAGCATCGCGGCCAACGTCACGCAGTACGACGACTTCGTTCCCGCGGGACTGGGGTCGCCGACGCTTGGGTACCGAGTGCAGGCATGCAACTCGTCGGGGTGCTCCGCGTACGCGACGACGTCCTTGGTGGTGGTGCCGTAGCGCAAGTCGGCGTCGACGCCCGCGAGTTCGCGGCGAGCTTCGCCGCCGCGACTCTTCTTGCGCTCGATACGGACGGCCCGCGGGCGCCGCTATCCGCGCCGGCGACGGGCCCTGGGCGCCGCCGCCGACGCCGTCGCGTCGCCTTCCGGCGGCGCGTGGCGCGCGGCGCCGCGAGCATGTCCCGTCCCGCGCGCCTGGCGCCGCTTCTCGCGCACCGGGTCGAGCGGCGTCTTCTCCCGCGACCGCGGCGGTGGCTTGGCCTTCGACTTCCTGCCTCCCGTCTTCGAGGCGGTCTTCGCCGCCGGCTTGGGCTTCGGCTTGCGCTCCGGATTCGGCCGCCACAGCACCAGCACCTTGCCGAGATGCTGCACGGGCGCGCAGTCGAGCGCGGCGCAGGCTTCGGCGAGGATCGCCTCGCGAACGTCGCGGTCGTCGCCCAGCACGCGGACCTTCACGAGGTCGTGGGCGAGGAGGGAGAGATCGATCTCGTGCAGCACCGCGGGCGTGAGGCCGTGCTGGCCGACGATCACCGTAGGCTCGAGGTGATGCGCCTTGGCGCGGAGCGCGCGCCTTTGGGTGGGGGTAAGCGGGTCCATGGGCGGAGTGTACGATGCCAGCGAAATGGGGTCAGACCCCATTACAGGCCTGGCACCATTTCCCGGGACGCCCGTAATGGGGTCAGACCCCATTTCCCTTTAACCCTGTAAATGGGGTCAGACCCCATTTTCCGCTGTGGCCCTCAACCCAACCGGCAAGAAGCACCGATTCGGCAAGGCGTGGATGAACGACCACGTCAACGATCCCTATGTCCAGGAGGCGCAGAGGCGGGGGTACCGATCGCGGGCGGCGTTCAAGCTCCTGGAGCTCGACGCCCGGGACAAGCTCCTGCGCCCGGGCCTGCGGGTGGTCGACCTGGGCGCGGCGCCCGGGAGCTGGTGCCAGGTCCTGCGCGAGCGGGTGGGATCGACGGGCCGGATCGTCGCGGTCGACCTCCTGCCGATGGACCCTGTCGCCGGCGTGGTCTTCGTGCAAGCCGATTTTCGGACGGACGAGGGGCTCGCCGCGGTCGCGCAAGCCCTCGATAGTGCCCCGGTCGACCTTGTGGTCTCCGACATGGCCCCCAATCTTTCCGGCGTCGAGCCCGCCGACCAGGCTCGTAGCGTCCACCTGGGTGAACTTGCGCTCGATTTTGCCGTCAGTCACCTGCGGGAAGGCGGCGACCTGGCGATCAAGGTGTTCCAGGGCTCGGGGCTCGCCGAGCTCCAGAAGGCGATCGCGGCGCACTTCGCGAAGGTCTACGTGCGCAAGCCCAAGGCCTCGCGCGATCGCAGCCGGGAGACGTTCCTGGTGGGCAAGGGGTTTCGGCGTTGAGGCGGGCGGGGCTTGAAATGGCCTCTTTTGGGCTGATGTAGGTCAAGATTGGCGTGGAACCTGCTTTGGTTTGGATGCTCCTTTCGTGGCCGGAGCTGGGGTTCACGCGTAAAATCCAGGTTTGGCGGTCTTTCGCAAAGTCGCGACTTTCGTAACTCGATTCGCAGCTCGGTCAGAGCACTCCGGAGAGTGACGTTTTGAACAACCTCCTCAAGAACATCGGCATCTGGCTCGTCATCGGCCTGGTGGTCATCACCGTCGTCAAGCAATTCGACTCGCGGCAGACCTCCCGTGACTCGGTCCCGTATTCCGAGTTCATGGAGTCGGCGAAGAACGGCAAGGTCACGTCCGCCACGGTCGAGGGCCGGACCATCAAGTGGACGAACAGCGACAGCAAGCGCTTCACGACCTACAGTCCCGGTGACATCTGGATGGTCGGCGACCTCGTCAAGTACGGCGTCAAGGTCGAGGCCAAGCCCGAGGAGGAGCAGAGCTTCCTCGCGCAGATCTTCATCTCGTGGTTCCCGATGCTCCTGCTCATCGGCGTGTGGATCTTCTTCATGCGCCAGATGCAAGGCGGCGGTCGCGGAGGCGCGTTCAGCTTCGGCAAGAGCAAGGCGCGCATGCTCGACGAAGCCAATAACTCCATCACGTTCGCGGACGTCGCGGGCTGCGACGAGGCGAAGGAGGAGGTGGCCGAGCTCGTCGAGTTCCTGCGCGACCCGTCCAAGTTCCAGAAGCTGGGCGGCCGCATCCCACGCGGCGTGCTGATGGTGGGCTCGCCCGGCACGGGCAAGACGCTCCTCGCCAAGGCCATCGCGGGCGAGGCCAAGGTGCCGTTCTTCTCGATCTCCGGCTCCGACTTCGTCGAGATGTTCGTCGGCGTGGGCGCGGCCCGCGTGCGCGACATGTTCGACCAGGCGAAGAAGAACGCGCCGTGCATCGTGTTCATCGACGAGATCGACGCGGTCGGCCGCCAGCGCGGCGCGGGCCTCGGCGGCGGCAACGACGAGCGCGAGCAGACGCTGAACCAGCTCCTCGTGGAGATGGACGGCTTCGAAGGCAACGCGGGCGTCATCGTCATCGCGGCCACCAACCGGCCCGACGTCCTGGACCCCGCGCTCATGCGGCCCGGCCGCTTCGACCGCCAGGTGTGGTGCTGCTGTCGATACCCTGCGGGCGCGAGTGGATCCTGTCGTGCACATGCGCAAGGTGCCGATGTCTCCGACGTGAAGGCCGACATCATCGCGCGCGGCACGCCGGGCATGTCGGCGCCGACTTGGCGAACCTCGTGAACGAGGCCGCGCTCTTCGCCGCGCTCCAACAAGCGCCTGGTGGACATGCACGACTTCGAGCGCGCGAAGGACAAGATCATCGGCGGCGCGAGCGCCGCTCGATCGTGATGCCGAAGAGGAGCGTCGCAACACGGCGTACCACGAGTCCGGTCACGCGATCGTCGCAAGGCTCCTGCCCAAGACCGACCCCGTGCACAAGGTGACGATCATCCCGCGCGGCCGCGCGCTGGGCGTGACGATGCAGCTTCCCGAGCAGGACCGCTACAGCATGGATCGCAATCACATGCTGAACATGATCGCGGTGCTCTTCGGCGGTCGCATCGCCGAGGAAGTCTTCATGAACCAGATGACGACCGGCGCCAGCAACGACTTCGAGCGCGCCACCGAGATCGCCCGCAACATGGTCACGCGCTACGGCATGTCGGACGAGCTGGGCCCTATGGTCTACGGGGAGAACGAGGGCGAGGTCTTCCTCGGCCGCTCGGTGACGACGCAGAAGAACGTGTCGGAGTCGACGATGCAGAAGGTCGACGAGGAGATCCGCAAGATCATCGACGGGCAATACGCCGTCGCGCGCAAGCTCCTCGAGGACAATCGCGACAAGGTCGAGGCCATGGCGACGGCGCTCCTCAACATGGAGACGATCGACGCCGACCAGATCGACGACATCATGGCCGGTCGCCCGGTGCGCCCCCCGCGCCCCACCCACGGCTCCAGCGGCCCGACGGCCGGCGGCGGCAGCGCTCCGGCCCCGGATGCGGCGCCGAGCGCCAACCCGGCGTGACGAAAGCGCGCCGGTAGGGACCAGCGGCTTTTCGAAAGGGCGCGATTCGTAGGGCCTTCATGAGCGCCGGCGCAAGCCGGCGCGCGGCTCG
>JBGAIS010000241.1:0-3880 GCA_044225355.1 Casimicrobiaceae bacterium
AAGCCCGACGACATCACCGGCGTGTACGTGCGCGCCACGTCGGGCGACATGGTGCCGCTGTCCTCGCTCGTGACCGTGAAGTACATCTCGGGGCCCGACTCGCTCGACCGCTTCAACAACCTGCCCGCGGTGAAGATCATCGGCCAAGCCGCGCCCGGCTACAGCTCGGGCCAGGCGATCGCGCGGGTCGAGGCGATCGCGAAGGAAGTCCTCCCCCCGGACTTCAGCTACGACTGGGGCGGATCGTCGTACCAGGAGAAGAAGTCGGGCGGCGCCTCGACGTTCGCGCTCGGCCACGCGGTGATCAAGGTGTTCCTGATCCTCTCGGCGCAATACGAGCGCTGGTCGCTTCCTCTCGCCGTGCTGCTAGCGCTGCCGTTCGGCACGTTCGGCGCGCTGGTCGCCGTGTGGGCGCGCCACCTGACGAGCGACGTGTACTTCCAGATCGGACTCGTGACGCTCCTGGGCCTCGCGGCGAAGAACGCGATCCTCATCGTCGAGTTCGCGCTCAACAAGCACGAGGAAGGCCTGTCGGCGTCCGCCTCGGCGGTCGAGGGCGCGCGGCTGCGGTTCCGTCCGATCCTCATGACGTCGCTCGCGTTCATCTTCGGCGTGCTGCCGCTCGCGCTGTCGACCGGCGCCGGCGCGGGCGCGCGGCACTCGGTCGGCACGGGCGTCACGGGCGGGATGCTCGCCGCGACGTTCCTCGCCATCTTCTTCGTGCCGGTGTTCTTCAAGGTGATCTTCGACCGTCACGTGACCGAGAAGCGATCCGCGAAGGAGATATTCGACGAGCTCGACCTTGCGCACGCGGCGCACGGCGGCACATCGCCGCCGCCCGCCGGCGGCGCGACGGGAGGTCAAGCATGAAACGACGCCTGACGACGATCGCCGTCGCGGCGATCCTCGCCGGCTGCGCGGTGACGCAGCCGGTTCCGCCCAAGTACGACCTGCCGCCGGGACAGGCGACGGCCGCGCAGAACGAGCTCCTCGAGCACTGGTGGACGGCGTTCAACGACCCCGTCCTCGACGCGCTGGTGGAGGAGGCGTTCTCGGGCAACTGGGACATCAAGATCGCCCTGTCGCGCATCGACGCCGCGCGCTCGCAGATCCTGCTCGCGCAGTCGTACCTCTTTCCCTCGGTCGACCTCAACGGCAACGGCACGCGCTCGCGCGTGTCCGCCCGCACGTCGCCGCCGTTGCCGGCGGGGACGCAGCTCGCTTCCAACGACTTCGGGCTGTCGGTCGGTTTGTCGTACGAGCTCGACATCTGGGGCAAGTATCGCGCGGGCCTGCTCGCCGCCACCAACGACCTCGCCGCGTCGCGCTACTACAACGAGGCGGTGCGCATCGCGGTGGCGGCCGACGTCGCGTCGGCGTACTTTCGCCTTCGCGCCGCGGACGCCGAGCGCAAGGTGCTGCGCGACACGCTCGAGCTCCGCACCGAGACGGTCCGCCTGCAGCGCGATCGCTTCGAGGGCGGGCTCATCGGCGAGTACGACCTTCGAAGCGCCGAGGCTGAGCGCTCGGCCGTGGTCGCCGACCTCGCGCGCAACGACCAGGCGGTGGCGCAGCTCGAGGCCGCGGTGGCCACGCTCACCGGGCGATCGCCGCGCGCCGTGTTCACGCCCGAGGTCGCGCGAGGCGCGAGCATCGACGACGTGACCGCCGTGCCCGCGCTCCCGTCCGGCCTGCCGTCCGGCCTTCTCGAGCGTCGTCCCGACATCCGTCGCGGCGAGGCGCTCCTCGCGTCCTCCGACCTTCGCATCCAGGAGGCGCGCGCGAACTACTTCCCCTCGATCACCCTCACGGGCGCGTACGGCTTCGAGTCCGCCGTGCTGTCGAGCCTCTTCTCGCCCGCGGCCGCGATTTGGAATATCGGCCTCGGTCTCACGCAGCCCCTCTTGGGCCTCAAGAACATCGAGGCGCAGGTCGAGCTCGCGACCGCCCGCCGCGAGGAAGTGACGGCACAGTACGCGCAGACGGTGCAGGTCGCGTTCCGCGAGGTGCACGATGCGCTCGCCGCCAATCGCTCCGCGCGCGACGTGCTCGCGGCCGAGACCGACCGCCGCAACCAGATCGCGAAGGCCTACGAAGTGGCCATGCTCCGCTACGACGCGGGACGCACCTCGTTCCTCGAGGTGATCGACGCGCAGCGCCAGCTCCTCGCCGCGGAGACGCTGCGCATCGGCGCGGCGCGCGACGCGAAGCTGTCCATCGTCGACTTCGCGAAGGCGCTGGGCGGCGGCTGGAGCCCGGAAAAGTACGCGTCCGCGCAGTGACGCTGCCGGATTCGCATCGCACGACGGCGTCGTGATGGGGGCGGCCGGGGACGCATCGATCTTCGCCGAGAGGAAGATCGACTGCCACGCCCACGTGTTCGACCCCGCGCGATTCCCGTATCGCGCGGACACGCACTACGCGCCGTCGGGGCAAGAGATCGGCACGCCGGCGCAGCTCGTGCAGGCGATGGACGCGTACGGCACGACGCACGCGCTGCTCGTCGGCCCCAACTCGGGCTACGGGCTCGACAACCGGTGCCTCCTCGACACCCTCGCGCGCCACCGCGATCGCTTCCGCGGCATCGCGGTGGTACGCAACGACGCGTCGACCGACGAGCTCGCGGAGCTCGCGTCAGGCGGCGTCGTGGGCGTCGCGTGGAACGCCACGTTCTACGGCGTCGACCACTACCGCGGGACGGACGCGCTCCTCGCGAGGCTCGCGGCGCTCGACATGATCGTGGACCTGCAGGTCGAGCACGACCAGATGCTCGCGTTTCTGCCGCGCTTGCGCGACTCGGGCGTGCGCGTGCTCGTGGACCACTGCGGCCGGCCGACGATCGGCGACGGGCTCGCGCAGCCGGGATTCCGCGCGGTGCTGGAGCTCGGCCGGACCGCGCGCGCGCACGTCAAGCTCTCGGGCTTCGCCAAGTTCTCGCGCGAGGCTTCCCCGCATGGCGACGCGCGGCCGTTCGTCGACGCGCTGGTCGAGGCGTACTCGGTGGACCGCTGCGTGTGGGCGTCCGACTGGCCGTACCTGCGCTCGCCTTCGCGCATCGACTACGGCGTGCAGCTCCAGCTTGCGAAGGCGCTGTTTCCCGATGCGTCCGTGCGCGAGCGCTTCCTCCACGGCAACGCGAAGGCGCTACTCGGCTTCGGCGTCGCGCCGGACTAGTTGCGAACGCAACCCATCCGGGATTTCGCGAGGAGCCTGGAGCAGCCTAGCGACGCGTGCGGTCCGCGAGGCCGCGCCAGTCCGTCTCGCCCACGCCGTCGAAGGTGCCTTCCTTCGCGCGATCCGCGATCCACTGCTGGCGGTCGGCGATCGCGCTCGCCATGAAAGGCTCGAGGCCCGCTTCGCGAACGGTGGCGGCGGCCTCGCGCATCTCCTCGGCGCGCCGCTTGCCGTGGCGTACGACGCGGCTCCAGAAGTAGCCGCCCTGCTGCTCCCAGTCGATGGTCGGGAACGTCTCGGCGAGCGACGCCAGCACCTCGCGCTCCACGCCGTAGCGGCGCGCGGCCAGGAAGCTCTCGATCACGATCGCCTCCATGCCCTTGATCATCACGCTGCGGCACATCTTGATGGCCGACGCGACGCCGATCTCCTGCGACGCGACTCGCGCGCTGAATCCGAGCCCGGCCAGGGTCGGCGCGAGCGCCTCCGCGTGCGCGCCGCCCAGGAGCATGGGCACCCGAATGCCGTACGGCGGGACCGAGGTCATCACCGCGGACTCGACGTAGCGGCCGCCGGCCTCGTCGACGAGCGAGGCGCACGCGGCCTTGGTGCGCGGCGACGCCGAGTTCACGTCGAGGAAGAACGCGCCACGCGCCAGCGCGCCGGCCGCGCTCGCCGCGGCGTCGCGCGTCGCGCTCGCCGTCAC
>JBGAIS010000241.1:3943-4726 GCA_044225355.1 Casimicrobiaceae bacterium
GGCGAGGCGCACGCCGTCGCGCGCCGCGCGCTCGCGCATGGCGTCGGTGGTGCGGATGTCGAAGGCCGCGACCGACGCCGCCTTCCCGGCGAGCGCCGCGGCAAAGATGCCGCCCACTTCGCCGTACCCGATGAATGCGATGCGCAACGCTTCGATGCTCATGAGCTCACTCCGGCCTCATCTGGGCTTTGTCGATGACGGGCTTCCAGCGCGCGATCTCGCTTGCGATCATCGCGCCGAACGCGGCCGGGCTCATCGGATCGGCGATGGCGCCTTCCGCGTCGAGGCGCGCCTTGAGCGCCGGGCTCGCAAGCGCAAGGTTGATCTCGCGATTGAGGGTGGCGACCACGGCCTCCGGCGTGCGCGCGGGCGCCACGATGCCGTACCACTGGACCGCCTCGAAGTCGGGCATCGAGAGCGCGGCGGCGAGCGTCGGTACGCCGGGCAGGCTCTCCACCGGGACGAGCGTCGACACACCCAGCGCTCGCAAGCGCCCCGCCTTCACCTGCTGGATCACCGCCGGCACGCCTGTCATGACGACCTCGACCTGTCCGCCTACGACGTCCGTCACCGCGGGCGCCGTGCCCTTGTACGGGATGTGGCCGAGGTCGGTCTGCGTGCGCAGCTTGAAGTATTCGGTGGCGAGGTGCGCGGCGCTGCCGTTGCCGCCCGACGCGTAGCGAAGCGAGCCGGGCTTGGCCTTCGCGAGCGCGACGAGCTCGGCGGCGGTCTTCGCGGGCACGGCCGGATTCACCACCAGCACATTGGGCACGCGCGCGACGA
>JBGAIS010000242.1:0-4587 GCA_044225355.1 Casimicrobiaceae bacterium
CAAGGTGCACGTCGCCATCTCCGGCATCGAGAAGATCGTGCCCACGCTCGACGACGTCGCGACGCTCATGCGCCTCCTGCCGCGCTCCGCCACGGGACAGTCGATCAGCAACTACGTCGACATCCTGACGGGCACCAAGGGCCCCGGCGAGTTCCACGGCGCCGAGCACATGTACTTCATCCTCGTGGACAGCGGCCGTTCGAGCGTGCTCGGCAGCGACCTGCGCGAGGCGCTGCGCTGCATCCGCTGCGGCGCGTGCATGAACCACTGCCCCGTCTACCAGAACATCGGCGGCCACGCTTACGGGTGGGTCTACCCCGGACCCATCGGGTCGATCCTCACGCCCATGTACGTCGGGCTTGAGAACGCGCCCGACCTCCCGCAGGCGTCGACGTTCTGCAACCAGTGCGGCGTCGTGTGCCCGGTGAAGATCCCGCTGCCCGACCTGCAGCGCAAGCTGCGCGAGCGCGAGTTCCGCGAGGATCTCCGCCCGTGGGGCGAGCGCGCCGGCCTGAAGCTCTGGGCATGGGTCGCGCGCCGTCCCGCGCTTTACGCGTGGGCGAGCAGGATCGGCGTGCGCTTCCTTCGCCGCCTCGCGGGCGCCGACGGCACCCTCCACAAGCTGCCGCTCGGCTCGGGATGGACGTCGGGCCGCGACATGCCCGCGCCCGCGGGACGCACCTTCCGCGATCTCTACGCGGAGCGACAATCGCAACGGAGCAGCTCATGAACGCCCCGCACTCGCCGCATCTCTCGCTTCCGCGCCTGTCGCGTCGCGCGGAGTCGCTCGGCACCGAGAACGCCTTCGTCGTCCTGGCCGAGGTCAACGCGCTGGTGCGCGCCGGCAAGGACATCATCTCCTTCTGCATCGGGCAACCCGACTTCCCCACGCCGACGAACGTGCAGGACGCCGCCATCGATGCGATCCGCGCGGGGAAGCATGGCTACACGCCCAGCGCGGGCATCGATGAGCTCCGCGCGGCCGCCGCGAGGGACCTGGGCTCGAGACGCGGGCTCGCCATCGCGCCCGAGGACGTCGTGGTGGGCGCCGGCGCCAAGCCTTTCATCGCGTACACCATCGCCTCGGTCACGGACCACGGCGCCGACGACGAGGTGATCTACCCCGTGCCGGGGTTCCCGATCTACGAGTCGCAGATCCTCGCCAATGGCGCCGTGCCCGTTCCCATCTACCTGCGCGAGTCGCGCGGCTTCGCGTTCGATCCCGCGGAGCTCGAGGCGAAGATCACGCCCAAGACGCGCCTCCTGATCCTCAACTCCCCCCAGAACCCGACGGGCGGCATCCTCGACGGCGCGGAGCTCGACGCCATCGCGGAAGTGCTGCGCCGTCACCCGCAGGTGTGGGTGTTTGCCGACGAGATCTACTCGCGCCTCGTGTACGACGGCCGCTTCGAGTCGCTGGCGACGCGCCCCGACATGCTCGAGCGCACGGTCATAAGCGACGGCGCGTCGAAGACGTGGGCGATGACGGGCTGGCGCATCGGATACGTCGCCAACCGCACGCTCGCGCCCGTGTTCACGCGCTGGATCACCAACACGGAATCGTGCGCGTCGCAGATCTCGCAGTGGGCGGCGGTGGCGGCCTTGTCGGGGCCACAGGATGCCGCAGAGCGCATGCGCGAGAGCTTCCTCGAGCGTCGCGACCTCATCGTGCGCCTCCTGAACGACGTGCCCGGCATCACGTGCGCGTCGCCGGGCGGCGCGTTCTACGCGTGGCCGAACGTGACCGAGGCGTGCCGCATGACGGGATGCGCCGACTCCGAGGCGTTCCGCAAGCGCCTGCTGAACGAGGCCGGCATCGCGGTGCTCGCGGACATCCACTTCGGGCGACGCGTGCCGGGCGACGGCCAGCACATCCGCTTCTCGTACGCCGCGTCGACGCAGGCCATCGAGCAAGGCGTGCAGCGGCTCGCCGACTTCGTTCGCAAGGGACCTCGCGCGTGACGTTCGTCACGGGCAACAAGGCCTCGCGCGATGCACTGCTGGGGCGCGTGCGGCGTGCCCTCGGACGCACCGCTCCGGACCCGAAGGCGCGCGAGCGCGTCGACGCCTACCTCGCGGCGCACGCGCAGGGCCCGCGGCCCGCGATGCCCGCCGACCTCGTGCAGCGCTTCGCCTCGCGCGCAGGCGACATGGCCAGCACGCTCGAGCGGATCGCCTCGCGCGAGGAGATCCCCGCGGCCGTGGCCCGCTACGTGAGCGCGCTCGACTTGCCCGACGCCATCGCCGCGCAGAAGTCCACTCGCGGCGTGTGCTGGCCCGAGTTCGCGGACCTCGACTGGCGCGGCGAGGGCCTCGACATCGAGGCGCGTCCCACCGCCGGCCACGATCGCCTCGGCATCACGGGGACGTTCTGCGCCATCGCCGAGACCGGCACCCTCGTCTTCGTGACCGGCGAAGGCAGCCCCAGCGCGACGGCGCTGCTGACCGACACGCACATCGCGGTCGTGCGTGCGGATCGCGTCGTGTCGGGCATGGAGGAGGCCTTCGCGCTCGTGCGCAGGGAGCGCCCCGGCGCACCGCGCGCGATCAACCTCGTCTCGGGGCCCTCGAGAACCGG
Organism: Casimicrobiaceae bacterium; assembly: GCA_044225355.1. GTDB lineage: Bacteria > Pseudomonadota > Gammaproteobacteria > Burkholderiales > Casimicrobiaceae > VBCG01. The sequence continues at coordinate 2,579 of JBGAIS010000242.1, forward strand.
TGACATCGAGCAGACGATCGTGCTCGGCGCTCATGGGCCCTATCGTGTCCATATCCTCCTCCTGTAGGCTCGCGCTCGGCTGCGCGCTCGCGCTGGCGGCGAGCGCCCACGCGCAGGAGTCGATCTACCGCGGGCCGAAGGCGAGGAAGCGGACATCGAAGGCGCGGCCGCGATCGGCTCTCGCGCGTACTGGATCACGTCGCACGGCCGCAACGGCAAGGCCAAGCGACAGGCGAGCCGCCTGCGCTTCTTCGCCACCGACGTGCGTCCCGGCCCGCCCGTCTCGCTCGTACCCGCCGGCACGCCTTATACGCGGCTCCTCGACGACCTCGCGGCCGACCCCGCGCTTTCGCGTTATCGGCTCGCCGATGCCGCGAAGCTCGCGGCCGAGGCCCAAGGCGGCTTCAACATCGAGGGCCTCGCCGCGACGCAGGATGGGCAACTGCTGCTCGGGCTGCGCAACCCGCTGTTCGAGGGCCGCGCGCTCGTGATCCCGCTCGCCAATCCCGCGCAGATGATCGACGGCACCTCTCGCGCCAGGTTCGGCCCCGCGGTCGAGCTCGACCTGGGCGGCCGCGGCATACGCACCATCGACCTCGTGGACGGGGCCTATCTCATCGTCGCGGGCCCTATCGCCGATGCCGGCACGTTCGCGATGTACCGCTGGTCCGGCCGGGCGCAGGACACGCCCGTCGCGCTCGACCGCGAGCTTCGGACGCTGCGTCCGGAGGCGCTGGTCGCGTGGCCCGACGCGATCGATCTCCTGAGCGACGACGGCGGCGTGCGCGTCGACGGCGTGGAGTGCAAGGCGCTGCCGGCGGCGCGCCAGTCGTTCCGCGTGCTTACCGTCCCCCGCCGGTAGGGCAGGGCGGCGGGATCACGAGGTCCCCTACAGCTTCCACAACGCGACCGCCACCAGCAGCGGGCCGAGCAGCAGCGCGACCCAGCCCGCGTACGCGAAGAACGTCGGCATGCGAACGCCGCGGTCCTCCGCGATGGCCTTGATCATGAAGTTCGGCGCGTTGCCGATGTAGGTCAGCGCGCCGAAGTACACCGCGCCCATCGATATCGCCGCGAGCATGGGAGCCCCCGGTCCCATCAGCGCCTGCGCGTCGCCGCCCGCGAGGTTGAAGAACACGAGGTACGTGGGCGCGTTGTCGAGCACCGCGGAGAAGGCGCCGCAGAGCCAGAACACCGCCGCTTCCGTCGGACGGCCGTCGGGGCCCGCGACCAGGTTCGCGATGGGCGCGAGCGCGCCGTCGCGCCCCGCTTGCAGCATCGCGATGACCGGAATGATGGCCACGAAGATCCCCGCGAAGAGCTTCGCGACCTCGATGATGGGCGCCCAGTGGAACGCATTGCGCGCGCGCACGCCGCGCGGCGTGATCGCGAGCGAGGCGATCGCGAGGAGCACGAGGAGGGCATCGCGCGCCAGCGCCTGCAAGGGCACCGGCGTGCCCAGGATCGACGGCTCGACGCCGGGCTTCCACGCCCCCGACATGAGGACCGCGCCCACGACGCCCGCGAGCAGCACGAAGTTGACGTGGCCCTCGATGCGGAACGGGCCGCGCGTGACCGGGGCCTCCACCGCGGGCGCCTCGCGCGCGATGAGGTAGCGATCGAGCACGTAGAACACGGTGAGCAGCACGGCGCAAATGCCGAGCGTGGGCGTGAGGAGGTGGCGCGTGCTCCAGAAGAAATCCACGCCCTTGAGGTAGCCGATGAAGAGCGGCGGGTCCCCGAGAGGGGACAGCGCGCCGCCGACGTTGCCGACGAGCACGATGAAGAAGACGACGACGTGCGCGCGATGCGACCGACCTTCGTTGCCCGCGAGCAAGGGCCGCACGAGGAGCATCGACGCGCCCGTGGTGCCCATCATGCTCGCGAGCGTCGCGCCGGCGGCCAGCAACGCGGTGTTGCGCTCCGGCGTGCCCGCGACGTGGCCGTGCACGCAGATGCCGCCCGAGATCGTGTAGAGCGCGAAGAGCACGATCACGAACGGGACGTAC
>JBGAIS010000243.1:0-4636 GCA_044225355.1 Casimicrobiaceae bacterium
CGCGCCGCCGGCGATCACGAGCGGCAGGACGCCGAGCACGAACGCGAGCGACGTCATGACGATGGGACGAAAGCGCAGGCGCGCGGCCTCGAGCGCCGCGTCGAACGGCGAGAGCCCCTTCGCCTGCTCGGCCGACGCGAACTCGACGATGAGGATCGCATTCTTCGCGGCGAGCCCGATCAGCACGACGAGGCCGATCTGGAAATAGACGTCGTTCGAGAAGTCGCGCAGGAACACGGCGACCAGCGCGCCGAAAAGCCCGAACGGCACCGCCAGCAGCACCGCCGCCGGCAGCGACCAGCGCTCGTAGTTCGCCGACAGGATGAGGAACACCATGACGAGCGCGAACACGAACGCGATGACCGCCGCCCGCCCGATGCGCTTCTCCTGGAACGCCTGCCCCGTCCACGAGATCGTGTAGCCGGACGGCAGCGACTGCGCCACCCGCTCGACCGTGGCGATGGCCTGCCCCGAGCTCACGCCCGCCGCGCCGTTGCCGATCACCTTCGCGGCGAGGAAGCCGTTGTAGCGGTCGAGCTGGTCGGGGCCGGTGGTGGATGACACGCTGATGAGCGCCTTCACGGGGATCATGTCGCCGCCGGACGAGCGCACGTAGACGTTGCCGAGGTCCTCGGGCTTCGCGCGGAACTGGCCCTCGGCCTGGAGCTGCACGCGGTACGTGTGGCCGAACTTGTTGAAGTCGTTCACGTACAGCACGCCCATCGTCGCCTGCAGCGCATCGAAGACGTCCTTGACGGGAACGCCGAGCGCCAGCGCCTTCTCGCGATCCACGTCGACGAAGAGCTGCGGCGCGGTCGGGCGGTAGAACGACGCGATGCCCGTGAGCTCGGGCTGGCGGCGAAGCTCGGCCAGGAAGTCCTGCAGCGCGCGGTAGAGCTTCTGCGGATCGGCCGCGCCGCGGTCCTGCAGGTACACCTCGAAGCCGCCGGCGGTACCCAACCCGCGGATCGCCGGAGGATTGAACGCGAGGAGGTTCGCCTGCGGGATCTCGCTCGCGTGATCGAGGATGTACTTCGCCACCTGCTGCGCGGTCTGCTCGCGCTCCTCCCATCGCTTGAGAGGAATGAAGATCGTCGCGGCATTGGTGCGGTTGGCGCCGGCGATGACGTCGAAGCCCGCGACGAAGAACACGTGCTCGACGGCTGGATTGCGCGCGATGAGCTGCTGTACCGCGACGCCGACCTCCTGCGTGCGCTGGAGCGTCGCGCCGTCCGGCAGCGTGACCGACCCGATGAGGTAACCCTGGTCCTCGGCCGGCACGAAGCCGCTCGGCACCGTGCGCAGCAGCAGCACAGACGAGCCCAGGATCGCCGCGAACGCGACGAGCGCGAGCACGCGATGCGCGATGGCCATGCGCACGGCGGCCAGGTAGACGCGCGTGAGCCAGGCGAAGCCCGCGTTGAACGGCCGGAACAGGCGGCTCTCGGTGTGCTCCTTCTTGAGGACCAGCGCGCACATCGCGGGCGTGAGCGTCAGCGCCACGAGGCCCGAGATCGCCACCGCGGTGACCACCGTCACGGCGAACTGCTGGTAGAGCTTGCCCGCGAGCCCGCCCAGGAACGCGACCGGCACGAAGACCGAGATGAGCACGAGCTCGATGGCGATGATGGCGCCCGTCACCTCCTTCATCGACTCGACCGCCGCATCGAAGCGCGACAACCCCTTCTCGGCCATCAGGCGCTCGACGTTCTCGAGCACGACGATGGCGTCGTCCACCACGATGCCGGTGGCGAGCACGATGGCGAAGAGCGTGAGCGTGTTGATGGTGAAGCCGAAGGCGTACAGCCCCGCGAAGGCGCCGACCAGCGAGACGGGCACCGCGATGATCGGGATGATCGTCGCCCGCCAGTTCTGCAGGAATACGAACACGACGAGCAGCACGAGCACGGCGGCCTCGAGCAGCGTGACGATCACCTCGTGGATGGAAGACTCGACGAAGCGCGTCGTGTCGAACGGGATGATCTGCGTCACGCCCTCGGGGAAGGTCTTCTCGAGCTCCGCCAGGCGCTCGCGCACGGAGTCGGCCACCTTGAGCGCGTTGCCGCCCGACTGCAGGAACACCGCGACGCCCAGGGCAGGCTTGCCGTCCAGGTTGGTGAACGCGTCGTAGCTCACGGCGCCCAGCTCGACGCGCGCGACGTCGCGAATGCGCAGCGTGCCGTTGGGGCCGTTGGCCCGCAGCACGATGTTGCCGAAGTCGGCGGCCTCGTCGAGGCGCCCGCGGTCGGTCACCGTGTACACGAGCGCCTGCCCGGCCGGGGCGGGCTCGGCGCCGATCTTGCCGCTCGCGTACTGGTAGTTCTGCGTCTGGATCGCCTGCTGGATGTCGGTGGGCGTGACGCCCAGGAGCGCCATGCGCGGCGGGTTGAGCCACACGCGCATCGAGTAGTCGCGCGCGCCGAAGATGGTGGCATCGGCGACACCCGGGATGCGCTTCAGCTCGTCGAGGAGGTTGATGGTCGCGTAGTTCGACAGGTACAGCGTGTCGTAGCGCGGATCGCCCGACGTGAGCGACACCACGAGCAGGATGTCGGTCGATCGCTTTTGCGCCACCACGCCGCTCTGGCGCACGACGTCCGGCAGGCGCGGCAGCGCGATGGCCAGCCGGTTGTTGACGTCGATCACCGCCTTGTCGGCGTTGGACCCCACCTCGAACGTGCAGTTGATGGTGAGCGTGCCGTTGGTCGAGGCGGTGGAGCTGAAGTAGATGAGGTTCTCGACGCCGGAGAGCTGCTCCTCGATGGGTGCGGCGACGGTGCGCGAGAGCGTCTCCGCGCTGGCGCCTGGATAGTTCGCCGTGATCACCACCGTGGGCGGCGCGATCTCGGGGTATTGCGCGATGGGCAGCACCTGCGAGGCGATGAGCCCCGCGAGCGTGATGATGATCGAGATGACGCCGGCGAAGATCGGCCGGCGGATGAAGAACTCGGAGAACGACATGCGCCCGTTACTTGGTGGAAGCGGCGGGCGCGGGCGCGGCCTGCGGCGGCGCGACGGTCACGGGCGCGCCGGGCCGGATCTTCTGCAGGTTGTCGACGATCACGCGATCGCCCGCCTTCAGCCCCGACACGATCGACCAGTCCGAGCCGACCCAGTCGCCGGTCACGACCGGCCGCGATTGCGCCTTGCCTTGCGCGTCGAGCACGAACACGAGGTACGTCTTCTCGGTCTGGATCACCGCGGCCTGCGGCACGAGGAACACGCCATCGCGCTGTCCCGCGCCGATCGACACCTTGACGAACTGGCCGGGGAGGAGCTGCTCCTTGGGGTTGTCGAACTCCGCGCGAAGCTGCTGCGTGCCGAGTCGCGCGTCGATGGCGGACGCGGCGAAGTTGAGGCGGCCTTTCTGCGGGTATGGCGTGCCGTCGGCGAGCACCAGCGTCACCTCCACCGGCATGGCGCGCGTGATGCGCCCGCCGGGCACCTTGGCCAGGTCCGACTCCGCCAGGCTGAAGCGAACCCAGATGGGCGACAACTGGTTGATCGTCGTGAGGAGGCTGCCGTTGGCGTCGGTGGTGATGAGCGCGCCCACCGAGCGCGCGGCGCGTCCCGTGACGCCTCCCACGGGAGCCGCGACCGACGTGTACGAAAGATTGAGCCCGCCTGCTGCACGGCCGCCCTCGCCTGCTGCAGCGAGGCCTCAGCGAGCTGCCGCGCGGAGGTGGCGTCGTCGAATTCCTTTCGACTGACCGCGCGCTCCGACACGAGCGGCGCGAGCCGCGTCTCCTCGCGCTTGGTCGACTCGGCCTGCGCCGTAGCTTGCGCGAGCACGCCCTTCGCCTGGGCGAGCGCCACCTCGAAAGGCGCGCGATCGATCGCGAAGAGCGGCGTGCCGGCCTTGACCGCGTCGCCTTCCTTGTAGAGCTGGCGCTCGAGGATCCCCGCCACCCGCGAGCGCACCTCCACCTCCTTCGATCCCTCGACCTGGCCGGGCACGGTGAAGCGGATGGGCACGGATGCGGGCGCAACCTCGATCACGCGCGCGGTGACCGGAGCGGGCGCGGGAGGCGGAGCCGCGGGCGCGGGCGAGCCCGACTTGCCGCAGGCCGCGAGGAGCGGCAGCGCGACCGCGGCGGCGCACGCGGTGCGCGAGAGAAGGAAGCGAAGGGGCATCGTCCTGGGTAAAGGGCGCGCGCACCGGGCGCGCCTGCCGATTATACAATCACGCGTGTCGGTAAACGCGGGAGCTTCCCGGTGCGTCGCACGAAAGCCGAATCGGAAGAGACTCGCCAGCACATCCTGTCCACCGCCCGCCGCGAGTTCGCCGCGCACGGGCTTGCCCGCACCACGCTCAAGGACATCGCGAAAGCCGCCGGCGTGTCGCGCGGCGCCGTGTACTGGCACTTCGCGAACAAGCGGCAGCTTTTCCGCGAGATGCGCGAGCAGGTGTCGTTGCCGCTGTTCGACGTCATCGAGGTGGCCGACACCGAAGGCGACCCCATCAACGACGTCGAGCGCTACCTTCGCGGGCTCGTGCGGCGAGTCGCCACCGACGTCCAGACGCGGCGCACGCTCGACATCCTCTCGCTTCGCTGCGAGTACGTCGACGACCTGCGCCCCGAGCTGCGCCTCCACGTCAGGCGCTGCCGCGAGCTGACGCGCAAGTTCGCGGACC
>JBGAIS010000244.1:0-4528 GCA_044225355.1 Casimicrobiaceae bacterium
CGTTCTGCTCGCCATCATCGCGTTGCTCCTGCTGCGTCGCGGGCCGTAGGAGCGCCATCTGCAGAAGGCGATCGCTAGTTCGCCGCGAGCACCGCAGGCGGCAGGCCGCTCGTTCTTCGCGTGGGCTTTACCGGCGGTCACCACCGGGCCGCCCGAGGCAGGCCGCCTGACTGAGAACTTAACGTTCCGGCTGCAGTGGGCGCCACGCAGGCGTGACGCCATCCGCCGACCCACAACGCCTTTTGCAGACGTCAGGGCGCCGGCTCGTCGACCCGTCCGCGGATGAGCGCGAGCGGCGCGCGGCGCAGGAAGCTCGTGGCCTCGCCCATCATGAGCTTGACCAGGTCCTCGAGCGCGGCCTCGTTGAGCTTGTCGGGCGTGAAGTCGAGCGACACCGACTCGAAGCGATCGACGTTGCGCAGCGTGACCTGCACGACGTGATGGTGGTAGTCGGGCTCGAAGCGCGCCGACGCAGAGATATGCGGCTGCACCTGGAACAGGCCGTAGCGCACGACGCGCTTTTCGTCCTGCTCGGTCTGGTACTGGTAAGGCAGCGTCGAGCCGCGCAGGCGGTCCTCCACGCCCTGCGCGGCGGCCGGGTTGAGGCGCAGCGCGATGGGCTTCTCGCCCTCCATGCGGTAGAACATCTCGACGTGCTCCAGCACCTCGAGCCCCGCGAGCGGCCGCCGGCGGAACGTCACGAACCCGCGATCGAAGCGCGGGCGCTCGATGGTGAGGATGTTGCCCAGGTGAAAGACGTGCGCCACGCGGGGCCGGATGACCTCGAGGTGCCCCAGCGCTTCGTCGAGCCACCGGAACGTGCGCCACAGGACGCGATCGATGTCCTTGAGCGCCTCCTCCATGGGCTTGCGCGCGGCCTGGTCCTTGGCGCGCAGCGCTTCGGACTTCTCCCGAAGCTGGTCGAGCAGCGACGGCGTGAACGGTTCGGCCTTGTTGATGGAAGTCTTCATGCGATCGCTACGCGGTCCCCCGACCGGATTTCTATGACGTTAGCATGGCGGCGGGTCTTCGTGTCCGCGACGCTTGACCCCACGAATGCAAACCCCGTGCCCCGAATCATGCGCGAGTCCGTGCGCTGGGGAAATCGGCCCTTCGGCCTAGGTGCGCTTGCCTGCCGCGTCACCCGACTGCCCGGCCGGGGCACGGGTCGATGCCGTACAATGGCGCGCTGTTTTCGCACGCCACTTCCGTCGCCAAGGCCATGGCGCTACTCGAGATTGAGCATGTCACGCGCCGCTTCGGGGACTTCGTCGCGGTCGACGGCGTAAGCCTGTCCATCGCGGCCGGCGAGTTCTTCACGCTCCTCGGCCCGTCCGGGTGCGGCAAGACCACGCTCCTGCGCATGGTGGCGGGGTTCGACCTTCCCGACGGCGGCAGGATCGTCCTCGACGGCCACGACCTGGCGGGCCGGCCGCCGGAGGACCGTCCCGTGCGCACGGTCTTCCAGAGCTACGCGCTCTTCCCGCACATGACCGTCCAAGGCAACGTCGCCTTCCCGCTCAAGATGGCGAAGACGCCCGCGGCGGAGGCCGCCTCGAAGATCGCCGAGGCGCTCGAGGACGTGCGCCTGACGGGCTTCAACCAGCGCTTCCCGCACGAGCTTTCGGGCGGGCAGCGCCAGCGCGTGGCCATCGCGCGCGCCCTCGTCACGCATCCCACCGTCCTGTTGCTCGACGAGCCGCTGGCGGCGCTCGACGCCAAGCTGCGCGAGCAGATGCAGCTCGAGCTCATCAGCATGCAGAAGGAGGCCGGCATCACGTTCGTCTACGTGACGCACGACCAGACCGAGGCGCTCGCGCTCTCGCATCGCATCGCGGTGATGAACCGCGGCCGCGTGGAGCAGGTCGACGCGCCCGATCGCCTCTATGGCCTGCCGCAAACGCGATTCGTCGCCGACTTCATCGGCACCTGCAACCTCCTGACCGGACCCGTGTCGGGCGCGGCCGGCGGCGCGCTCACCCTCGACGTGCAGGACCTGGGGCCGGTGCGCGTGGCGAGCGCCGAGTCGCCCGCGAACGGCAGCGACGGCGCGGTCGCGCTGCGGCCCGAGAAGATCCGCATCGGCGCGCCCGGCGCGCCGTCGCCGGCCGACAACCGCTTCGCGGGCCGCGTGACCGGGCTGCTCTATCACGGCGACGTCACCGTGTACCGCGTGAAGACCGATCGCGGGCACGAGATCGAGGCGCTGCTCGCGAATTCGGCGTCGGGGCTCGCGCGCTTCTTCGAGGTGGGCGACGCCGTCGAGCTCGCGTGGCCCGCCGACGCCGGGCACTTCATCTCGCGATGAAGACGGGGCGCCTCGGCAAGTGGCTGGTGAGCGGACCGCCGCTCCTGTACCTCCTCGTGTTCTTCGCCGCGCCCACGCTCATCATGGTGCTCGCGTCGTTCCGCACGCCCGGCGAGTTCGGCGGCCTCGCGCCGCTGCGCAACGAGGATGGCACGCTCGACCTGACGCTCGAGAGCTATCAGCGATTCTTAGGCGAGCCGCTGTACTGGCAGATCTTCCTCAAGTCGTTCTGGTACGCGCTTGCCACCACGCTCATCTGCCTCGTGCTCGCGTATCCGCTGGCGGCGCTCATCGCGCGCAGCGACCGCAGGCACCGCGACCTCCTGCTCCTGCTCGTCATCCTCCCGTTCTGGAGCAACTTCCTGATCCGCGTCTACGCGTGGATGATCATCCTGGGCCCCAACGCGGCGCTCGCGCGAGCGGTGAACGGCGTGCTGGGTGCGTTCGGCGCCGAGCCCGTCTCGCTCCTGTTCAGCGCGTTCGCGGTGCTCGTCTGCCTCGTCTACGTGCACCTGCCGTTCATGGTCCTGCCGCTGTACGCGAACCTCGAGAAGCACGACCGCACGCTGCTCGACGCCGCGCAGGACCTGGGCGCGGGCGCGTGGCAGCGCTTCTGGCGCATCACGTTCCCGCTCTCCCTGCCCGGCGTGTACGCGGGATCGGCGCTCGTGTTCATTCCCGCGTTCGGCATCTTCGCCATCCCGGACATCCTGGGCGGACCCAACGACAGCCTCATCGGCAACGTCATCAAGCAGCAGTTCCTCGAGACGCGCGACTGGCCGTTCGGCAGCGTGCTGTCGATCGTGCTCACGATCTGCGCGCTGGGACTCGCGGCATTCGCCGCGTGGATCGGCAAGCGCAGCGTCGGCCGGCTCGCGACGGGCGAGGCGTAGTGGCGACCGCGGGACTGCGTCGCGCGCGGCCCTACGCGCTGTGGGCCGCGGCGGGATTCGCCTACGCGTTCCTGTACCTGCCGCTCGTGATCGTGGTCGTCTACTCGTTCAACGACTCCCGGCTGAACGCCGAGTGGGTGGGCTTCACGCTCGACTGGTATCGCAAGCTCATGGACAACAACGAGATGCTGATCGCCGCGGGCAACTCGCTGCTCATCGCGCTGGTGGCGAGCCTCGCGTCGACGGTGCTGGGCACCATGGCGGGCATCGCGATGTACCGCTATCGCCTGCGCCTGCTTCCCGTCCTCGTGCTGACGCCCATCGCCATCCCGGAGATCCTGATGGGCGTATCGCTCCTCATCTTCTTCGTGCTGCTCAACTTCACCCTGGGTCTCGTGTCCGTGGCGCTGGCGCACATCGCGTTCTGCATCGGCTTCGTGGCCATCGTGGTGCGGGCGCGCATGTCCGGCATGGACGAGAGCCTGGTCGAGGCCGCCCGCGACTGTGGCGCCACGCCCTGGCGCGCGTTCGTCCACGTCACGCTGCCGCTCATCATGCCGGGTGTCATCGCGGGCGCGCTGATGGCGTTTACCCTGTCGATCGACGACTTCGTCATCACGTTCTTCACCGCGGGAGCGGGCACGGTGACGCTCCCGCTGCAGATCTACTCGATGATCAAGATCGCCGTGACCCCCGAGGTCAACGCCGTGTCGACGCTGCTCATGCTGCTCACGCTGGTGCTGATCGTGATAGCGTCGAAGGTGTCGCCCAGCCTCCTGCGCTCGGATTGAAAGAAGGAAAAGAGAGAAAACCATGAAGCGATTCCTCGCCCTCGTCGCGATCGCCGCGGCCCTGCCAGCGTTCGCCGCCAAGGACCAGCTCCACCTCTACAACTGGAACAACTACATCGCTCCCGAGACCGTGAAGCGCTTCGAGGAGGCATGCAAGTGCGAGGTCGTGCAGACCTACTACTCCGACAACGAGGAGCTCCTGGCCAAGCTCGCCGCGGGCGCCAAGGGCTATGACGTGCTGGTCCCGACCGGCAACGCCGTGCAAACGCTCGTTCGCGGCAAGCAGCTGAAGCCGCTCGACGCGTCGAAGCTGCCGAACATGAAGAACGTCGACCCGACCTTCATGAACACGAAGTTCGACCCCGGCAACAAGTTCTCGGTGCCGTACGCGATGTCGACGACGATCCTCGGGTACAACGACGAGAAGATGAAGGAGCTCGGCCTGCCCACCGACACGTGGGCGGTCATCTTCGATCCCAAGTACCTGCAGAAGGTCAAGGGACGCGTGACGGTGCTGGACAGCCCGAACGAGCTCT
>JBGAIS010000012.1:0-39425 GCA_044225355.1 Casimicrobiaceae bacterium
ACTGCGACGGCGCCCGGCGATCGTCGATGGGTCACTCACGAATGCCTCCCCGCGGCTCTCGTTGTTGGAGCGCCGATGCTACTCCTTAGGGGCGTGCGCGGGGTAGTGGGGCGGACCATGGGTGACGCACGAAGGGCGATCGCGCGCCCGAGCGCGGTGATTTAGCGTTCATTGACCCTCGGGGGCGAAGGACGATATAATCGAGGGCTGCAGTGGGTATCATCCCTCCCAATTCCCCGATAGCTCAGTCGGTAGAGCGACGGACTGTTAATCCGCAGGTCCCTGGTTCGAGCCCAGGTCGGGGAGCCAACCATCGTTGCTTTCAGCGCAGGTCCGCTAACGCCGGCAGTTGTCCATTTGGATCGACGCCGATCTATCGGGTATTCAGCAAACTCCGCGACGCCAACCATCGCTGACCGACAGGGCCATCCGCACGCGAATGGTCCCGAAGGTTGGACGGCCTATCCGCCGCGCGCAACGGATCGCCACGTCCGGTAAGCCTGGTTGAAGCCAAGGTCGGGGAGCCACCGCTTCGAGCACGCACGCGCGCCTCGAGGCGATCGTTGGAATGTCCCGCGCGCCGACCAGCAAAGGTGACCTGCGCTGGCGATGATCCACCGGCCCGGCGCTTGGTGGCGGGTGGGTTCCAGCATCCGGGCTCCCCGCCTTGTCCGCGCCAGAGACCGCGCACCACCCTACAATGGGTCGTATGGCTACCTTCGAGCTCGTCCTGGTCCTGATTCTCGCGGTCGCGCTCGTTGCGTTCGCGGCGCGATTCGTTCCCGTGCCGCTGCCTCTGCTCCTGATCGCGACTGGCGGCGTCTTCTCCGCCATTCCCGCGCTCGCGAAGCTTTCGATCGACCCCGCCGTGTTCTTCGCGCTGTTCATACCGCCTCTGCTGTATGCGGACGGCTGGCTCATGCCGAGACGGGACTTGAAGGGGGTGCTGCGGCCGGTGCTCGCGCTGGCGTTCGGCCTGGTCCTGGTCACGGTGATCACGGTCGGCTATGTCATCCATGCGCTCGTGCCGGCCATGCCGTTGGCTGCCGCATTCGCGCTCGGGGCGATCGTGTCGCCGACGGACGCCGTCGCCACCGCAGCGATGACGCAGAAGCTTCCGCTTCCACGCCGCGTGACCATGATCCTGAACGGCGAGAGCCTCATCAACGACGCCTCGGGGCTCGTGGCGTTCAAGTTCGCCGTTGCCGCTCTCGCCACCGGCGCGTTCTCGCTGGCTGACGCCGGTTTGCAACTGGTCCTGGTGGCGGCCGGCGGAGCGGTCATCGGACTGGCGGTGGCGTACATCGCAGGCAAGACGCACAGCGCCATCGCTCGCTCGACCGATCCCGTCCCCTTCGTGCACACGATGCTCTCGCTGCTGACGCCATTTGCAGCGTACTTCGCGGCGGAAGCCGTCGAAGTTTCCGGCATCCTGGCCGTCGTCGCCAGCGGGCTGTATTCCGGATGGCGCGACGCGCGCCACATGGGCGTGGAGATTCGCCAAAATTCCATGCACGTCTGGTCGATGCTCGTGTTCACCTTCAACGGGCTCGTGTTCCTGTTGCTGGGACTCGCCCTCCCCAGGGCGATTGCCGTGCTCGCCGAGCGCCACGATTGGCTGTATCTGGCCGTTCAGGCCGTAGTGCTGTGGGGGATCGTTACACTCGTGCGCCTGGTGTGGGTCTATCCGGGCACCTACCTCCCTCCGCTGCTGTTTCCGTCGATCGAGCAACGCGAAGGCACCAAGAGCCCACGGGAAGTATTCATCGTGGGATGGGCCGGCCTGCGAGGCTCCGTCACCATGGCGGCTGCGCTGTCGCTTCCCGTGCTCACATCTGCCGGTGCGGATTTCCCTGCGAGGGCGGAAGTCATCTTCCTCGCGGCCACGACCATCGTCCTGACGCTGTTGATCAACGGACTCACGCTTCCGCCGCTCATTCGCGCCTTGAAGCTCAGAGGCGATGGAGAGGCAGAACGCGAGCTGGCGGTCGCGCAAATCGCCTTGGCGCGCGCCGGATCGGCAGCACTGAAGGCGGCACTTCCCACGCTGCCCGACAGCGGAGCGCGGCGGTTCGCCGAGACTTTCATCGAGCAGTATGACGCGCGGGGCGAGCTTTTCGAAGCGACAGGTGAGGATCGCCGCAAGCTCGAGAGCTACTTTCTCGAGCACCGTCGAATCGTGATGATTGCGCTCGAAGCCGAGCGTCAGGAGCTGCGCAAGCTGCTCGACGACGGTGCGATCAATGACGAAACCGCGCGTACGCTGGAACCGCGTATCGACTACCTCGAGCTTTACGCCACGGGACCCGCAAGGGAAACGGGGCATTGAGCGGTGAGGCTTACGATCGGTCAGCTTCGACGATCCCGCCGCCATTTGCCGGGGCCGCAGCGCTCATAGTGCGCAAATGTACGAGTAAAGTGCCTTGGGTCGAAGAATCCGCACGCGAGGGCAATTTGCGAGAGATCGAGGCGCCCTTCGATCAGAGGTGTTTTTCGCGCGAGCCGCTCGCTGCCTCGTCAGCCATCGATGAGGGGGCATACCCCGTCGTCTGGCGGAACGCTCGAGCGAGGTGGTTCCTTGACAAGCGGCATTGGTTTGCGAGCGCGGCCAACGTCTGGTCTCCGTCGGGGTTGGCTTCGACGAAGTGAATGCTGACCGCACTGGGCGACCTGGGTATGCGGCCTGTCGGAGCAACCGGTGCAAGCACGGGTCGCTTTGGCGCCGCCTCGATGAGGTTAGAAAGATCTAGCCGTGCAGTGTCGATTTCCAAGCGCGCCGTTCGTCGTGGGTATGGGGACGACCGAAACGCTTCCATCATTGGGTGCAACTCGCGACGCCCAACCCGCATCGGCCTGCGAAAGCGGCAAGTCGGGCCTCAAGTAGACCTCACTACGGAGACAACCATGGAAAAATTTCTAGTTCTATACAGGGCACCCAACGCGGTCATCGATGAATGGATGAAGAAACCGGAGCAGGAACGCAAACCCGACGAGAGCAAGATGATGGAAGCTTGGAAAGCATGGATGAGCGCCAACGCCAGCAAGTTTGCCGACAAGGGCGCTGGCGCCGGCAAGCCCAAAGTCGTGTCGTCAGCAGGCGTGAAAGACGCACGCAACGACATAATGCTGTATCAGATCGTTCAGGCGAACTCGGCTGACGAGGCGGCGAAGCTGTTCGTAGGCCATCCGCACTTCAACATTCCACAGGCAACCATTGAGGTGATGCCGCTGAAGGCAATGGAAGGCTAGGCTCGTTGAACACGCTCCCGGCGGACGCCGGGAGCCGACCTGCGCAGGCCGTAGTAGGGTCGCCCCGATGCGCAGGTCGATGACCCTTACAGTTGTCGGCGCCCTTGCTCGTGCCACATCGCCCTGCGAGGCACCGACGAAGTTGCCTGGCGCCGGACGGTTCGTGGCATCTGCCGAAGATCAACGCAATGAAGTGATCGTTGCGAAGACCCGTCGGGAATTCCTGTTCGGCGCGTAAGCGCCACCGAGCGCGAGATCGGTGCCGTCAGGCTGCTCTGTCGGTGGCGAGCATGCCGTCCAGCTGCGTGAACGACTCATCCAGCGCATCCGCGGCGCCGGTTCCGGCGGCGTCTAGGGCTTCCTTCGACGGATGAAGCTCGCTCAGCACGAGCAGCGTCCTGCCGTCCTTTTCCTCGAAGGTCACCGTCGTGATCGGTCCGTCGTCGCCGCCCTCGTCGTTCGTCCAGGCGAGGCGCGAGGGCGGAGACACCTCGATGTACGTGCCGAAGAACGCCATGCCGCCTTCGAACACCAGGCGGTACGCACCCCCGACCCGGACGTCCATCTCGCAGGAGGCGAGGGACATGCCCAGGGACTTCGGCACCCACCATCGCATGAAGAGCTCGGGTCGGGTCCACGCCTCGAAAAGGATGCGCGCTCCGCAGTCGAAGACTCGCGTCACGACCACCTCGCGCTCGGATTGCCGCTCCACCGTCGTACGGTTCGTCATGGCCTAGCCTCACCTTCGCGTCTTGCGTCCATCGGTCTTCTCCTTGTTCCGCTTGAGCTCCTCGACGACCTTGTCGAGCTCGTCGAAGCGGGCATCCCATAACCGCTGGTAACGCTCGATCCATGCGGCTTCGTGCTCGAGGCGGCGGCGGCCTAGGCTGCAGGTGCGCACGCGACCGACTTTCCGCGTCGTGACGAGCCCGGCGCGCTCCAGGATGCCGACATGCTTTCTCATGCCCGTGAGGGTCATGTGGAACTTGCCGGCAAGGTCCGTGATGGAGGCGTCGGCACCTCCGAGCGCCTCCAGGACGCCGCGTCGGGTCGCATCCGACAGCGCGGCGAACGAGGCATCGAAGCGTTTTCCATAATAGTGAACCATGTAGTTCAGTATACGGCCCACGCTGGCCGACGTGCAAGAGGCCCATAGGATGGTCGAGACTGGCCGGTTGAACGCCGCCCCACGCCGCCTCACGGCGAGCCGCGCTCCTGGGCGACGAAGCCTCGTGGGTCGCCGCCGCCCAGCTGGCCCGGTGTGCGGGGATAGGCGCTGTCAAGCCCGTGCCCGGCAGCCGAGCGTCGTGAGGCACCATTCGCGTCGGCCGCCGCGGCGAATGCGTTGCGGGAGCCCCGTCTCGTTCACGCCGGTAAAAGAGAGTCCATGCACAAGCGCTTGCCGCTCCTCGCGGCACTCTTCGCGACCACCGCACTTGGCGACATGTACGACCGGCCGTACGCGCTCGTCGAACGGGGCATGACGTCGGACACGCGCAAGGAGATGACTCTCGCGATCACGGCCGTGGACGGCAAGGGCATTCGCAACCCGCGCAAGACCGACCCGATAACGCCCGGCAAGCACACGATCAGCGTTCGCTTCGACAGCATGCGCTTCAAGTTCCGCCCGGAGCAGCAGGACGTCGAGCTGGATCTCGAGGCCTGCACGCGTTACCAGATCGTCGCGAGCTACGAGATCAAATCGGGTCCGAACTGGAAGCCCAAGGTGTACTCGGATCCGATCGGGGAATGCAGGAAGAAATTCGCGAGCCAGGGCGCGCCGGTGAAGTGAGTCGCTTCGCAACACGGACGGCGTAAAGCGCGTCGCGTGCCGGCGCGGCGTCGGCAAATCCGCGCGAAAGGCCGAGCTCTTGATGAAGGGCGTCCGGTAGGCGGTGTCCGTTAGCGACGATCGCCGCAAGCTCCATCGGACCGTGCGGGCGAGGGGGATCATCCGGGGAGGCTAGCGGCCGCACGCGAGCCTCGCAACGAATCCTTCGTTTACTTCGCCGGCGCGCGACCCGCGAGCTCGTCGATTCGCCCCGCGACGTAAGAGAAGAACGGGTTGGACGACATGCGCAGCAGCGAATCCATGCTGACGATGAGCAACCCGCGCTCACCGCGGGCCGCGAGGGCGCCGAGGTGGACGCCGTAGTCCTCCCTGCCGTCGGGCTGCAGCCCGTACAGCGAGTCGTCCATGGGGAAGGGGAGCGCGAGATGCGAAAGCGAGAAAATCTCGCGCGGGTAGTCGACGCCGAGCTCGACGGTACGCTCGTCGCTCGACAGGGCGGGCGTCGTGCGCGCGACCACCTGCGCGGAATCGGCGGTGCGATTCGTGATGATGGTCAGCGTGTAGTTGCGCGGCGGGGGAGGCACCTGCCGGTTGAGGAGCGAGTCGGCGGTCATGGGGAGCAGGGGCCCGAAGCTCGCGGTGCGGTTGACGTCGAACAGCACGAGCTCGCTGCCGTTGGCGGGGAGCTGCCCGTAGAGGGCGTCGACGATCGCACGCGTGCTCACGGTGAAATCGACGACGGACTGGAAGGTGAGCACCGGCGCGAGCCCCGAGAGCTGCCCCTTGCGCGATGCGTCGGCAATGCGTTGCTGCAGCGCGCGCGAGAGGAGCGACGATTGCCGCGCGCCGTTCACGGGAAACGAGTTGTACTTGAACGGATTGAACTCGGGGACGATGCCGAGCCACGCCGCCTTGGCGAATCGCGGCAGGAGCGCCGGAAGGCCGAAGAGCCCCGCGAAGCGGGCGAGGCTCGTGACCCCGATCATGGGAGAGAACAACACGAGCCGGTCCGGGCGCGCGAGCGCCTTGTCGTCCAGGGCGTCGAGCGCGTATTTCATCGCGAGCGCTCCGCCGTTGGAGAAGCCGACGACGTGCAGCGGCACGTCGGGACCCGCTCGGCGGCGCGCCTCGCGCACGGCAAGGCGCGTCGCCTCCGACCACGCCTCCCATTCGACGTCGACGAGGCCCGCGGGGACCGTCCCGTGGCCGGGGAGCCGGATCGCGACCGCGACGAAGCCGTCCTGCTGGTAGCGCCGCGCCACGTGACGCAGGCTGTATGGCGAGTCGGTGAGCCCGTGGAGCAGCACCACGGCGCCCTTCGGCGCTCCGGCGGGCTCGAGGACGTACGAGCGATTCCAGTCGGTCGCGAAGCGACCCGGATAGAGCGGACTGCCTTCGAAATACCGGTTGGCCGGCAGGCGCTCGTCCTCCTCCAGGGCTTGCGTCACGTGCAGGCGAACGTCGTCGAAGATCGCGTTCTCCTTGCCGATATAGCGGCTCCAGTCCGATGCCGCGATCTCGCTCGCGCTCAACTCGGAAGGTATGTGCGTGTGCCACGTGCGCAGCGGCGCCCCCTGCTGCGACTGCCACGCACGGCCGATCAGAAGCGTCACGAGGACGATGGCGACCAGGATCGCACCGCGCTTGATCCACCGCCAGAGGGATGCCCGCATCGAGGTTTCGACCGCGTGATTGCGAAGTGCCGATTCCAGCAGAATACCCGTGGGCTACGCAAGTGACACCTGCGGCCTGCCGGTTGCGAGGCGAGGGGTAGGCAGGGCTTCGGGATTCGAGCCGTTAAGCGAAGGTGCCGGGCCGCCACGGCTACGTTCGTCCCGCGGACGCAGTAAGCTTCCGGGGATGACGGATTGCAGCGACGCCTCGGACACCTCGCCGTCGAGCGCAGGAGCCTCGCGCCTGTCGAAGCGCGCGTGGCAATTGCTCGCCTTCACGATGCTGTGCGCCGCGGCAGCGTTCACGATCCCGCCCGTGGCGCAATCGCTCGACTATCACGCGTTCGCGGACCAGCGTCGCATGCTCGGCGTTCCGAACTTCATGGACGTCGCGTCGAACGCGTGCTTCGTCCTCGTCGGCGCGGCGGGTCTCGTCGTCGCGTCGGGTCGCCGGGGAACGTTCGGGTGGTGGCCGGAGCGCGTGCCCTATGCCGCTTTCTTCCTCGGCATCTTCCTGACGGGCATCGGGTCCGCGTACTACCACCTCGCCCCCAGCAACGAGACGCTCGTGTGGGACCGGCTACCGATGACGCTCGCGTTCGCCGCCCTCGTCTGCGCGCAGGTCGCGGACCGCTTCGGGCCCCGAATCGGATTGGCGCTGCTCGGACCCGCGATCCTCGTCGGCGCTTGGACGGTCGTCTACTGGATGCAAACCGAGCGCGGCGGCGCAGGGAACGTCGTGCCTTATGCGGTGCTCCAGGGATACACCATGGTCGTGCTGCTCGCCATGGTGTTCCTTTACCCCTCGCGATACACGCGCGGCCGCGACATCGCCTGGGTCTTTGCCGCTTACGCGCTCGCGAAAGTCTTCGAGCTCCTGGACCACGAGATATTCGCGATGGGCGGGCTCTTGAGCGGCCACACCCTGAAGCACGTCGCGGGCGCCGCCGCCGCGCTGCTCGTCATCCGGATGCTCGTGCTTCGCTCAGTTGATCGCGTAGACCGCCCGGTCGTCGGACCCGACGAAGAGGGTGCCGTCGACGCCGATCGCCGGCGATGAGAAGCGGACGGCGTCACCGGTCGCGAACGACCATCGGAGCTTGCCCTCGGGAGTGATCGCGTACAGATTGTGGTCGTCGGATCCTACGAAGACCGTGCCGTCCGCGCCGATCGCGGGCGAGGAGAGGATCTGGGCGCCGGTGGTGAAGAGCCACTTCGTCGTCCCATTCCCGTCGAAAGCGTACAGCTTCGCGTCGACCGAGCCGACGTAGACGGTGCCGTCCGCGCCGATCGCCGGCGATGACAGGACGAGGCCGCCCGTCGTCACGACCCACTTCCGCGTGCCGTCGGGGTTGATCGCATACAGCTTGCGATCGTTCGATCCGACGAAGATCGTGCCGTCGGCGCCGACGGCCGGCGACGAGAACACGAGCTCCCCGGTCGCGAACGACCATCTCTGCGTGCCGTCGGGATTGATCGCGTACAGCTTGCGGTCGTGCGAGCCGACGTAGACGTTTCCGGCGGCGTCGAGAGCCGGCGAGGATTCCACGGCGCCCCCTGTCGCGAAGGCCCATTTCTGGCGGCCGTCGGGATCGATCGCGTACAGGTTGCCATCCTCAGAGCCCACGTAGATGGTGCCGTCGGCGGCTATCGTGGGCGAGGAGTACGCGACGAAGCTTCCGGTGCCGAACACCCACTTCACGGTGCCATCGGGGTGCACGGCATACACGTTGTGATCGTCGGAGCCGACGTAGATCGTGCCTTTCGCGATCGCCGGCGAGGACTTCACCGCCCCGCCCGTGGCAAACGTCCACTTCTGCTTGCCGAACGCGTCGATCGCATAGAGCTTGTGATCGGCCGATCCCACGTAGATCGTCCCGTCGGGGCCGATGGCCGGTGACGATTGGACCTGGTCGCCCGTCGCGAAGCTCCACTTGAGGCTGCCCGGGTTGCTCGACGTAGATTGCGTGCCGAGCCCCGTGTGCTGGGCATTGCGGTGAAACATCGGCCACGAGGCGCCGGTGCCGCCGGCGCGTTCGTCACCGCCGCCGCAGGCCTGCAGTACGAGCAGCAGCGTGGCTGCTCCAAGCGTCTTGCGCGTGCTCATGGTTCCGCTCCGATCTTGGCTTCGCGACGTCGTCACGCCTGCCCTTTCGATTCCGCGCGGGGATTTGCGTCGACAGGGGCAACGGACTCGCGTGGCAACGGGTGCGAACCTACCTGGGGTGGACGGAAGGGGTCAAGCGACGCGGCAACGCGAGGCGTTGCCCGCGCGGCGCGAGGTCGGGCAGAATGGCGCATCGATTGCCCGCAGGTCGCCGCACGGAGCGTGTCGATGCGGCGAAGCCCGCGGAGTCGCGATGCCGGTCGCGCGAGCGCGCGCCTCGTTACACGAGGGGGCTTGCAGCTACCGCGCCAATGATTGCCCCACGGTTGGAGAATCCGATGCACAAGCGAGTTACCTGGGTGGCTGCCTGGGCGTGGCTGCTGCTGTCGCCGATCGCGAGCGCAGCGGAGGAGCGCTATGCCGCGACGATGGCGGTCGCTCGCAAGGAAGCCGCGGCCGCGCTCGCGTCGGACGGCGTATTCAGCGTCACGACCGCGGTCCTCGTCGACGGGCGCATCGTGTACGCGGAGGCGTTCGGGACGATCGGCGCCGCTCGCGATGGCCGTCCCGACGCGCGCACGCAATTCAACGCGGGGTCCGTCAGCAAGGTGTTCACCGCCGTCGCGATGCTGCGCCTGCGCGACGAGGGCAAGGTCGACCTCGACCGGCCGGTCGTGGAGTACCTGCGCGAGTTCCGGATGAACGACCCCCGGTACTCCCGCATCACGGTTCGCATGCTGCTCGATCACACGTCGGGCATGCCGGGCACGAATTACTACGATCTCTTCGCGTCGGGCGAGAACCCAGGCTATCTCGCGCAGACGTTGAGCGCCCTCGAGGGAAGCGCGCTCAAGAGCGATCCGGGTGACGCCAACGTCTATTGCAACGACTGCTTCACGGTCGCGCAGGCGATCATCGAGCGGCTGTCCGGGGTGAGCCTCGCCGAGTTCGTGGAGCGCGAGATTTTCGCCAAAGCCGGGATGGCCGACTCCGGGTACGGATTCAGGGCTGGCAACGCCAACGTGGCCATGACCTACGGGTCGGGTGCGACAGCCGTCGTGCAGCCGCGCGAGGACGTGAACGCGCGCGGCACCGGGGGCCTCACGACCAACGCGGTGGACCTGTGTCAGTTCGCACGAGCCCTGATGGAGGGCGAGCTCCTGAGCCCGCGGTCGATGCGTGAGCTCTACCGCGCGCAGCCGGGGCGCCTGGGCGCCGGCTACAGCCTCGGGCGCGCGGGCCTCGGCTGGGACACGGTCGCCGAGCCCGAGTTCGCGGCGAAGGCGTGACGGTGCTCGGCAAGGACGGCTTCACGACCGTCTTCCGCAGCCAGATGTTCGTCGCGCCCCGCCAGAAAGTTGCCGTCGCAACCATCCTCGCCGGGCCCGCCTCGTTGCCGGGCAGCGTCGTGATCGGGATGAGCAAGAGCATCATGTTCGCGGCGCTGGAGGACAGCGGGAGGATGCCGCACGTCCGGGAGCATCCCGCGCCGTCGCTGGAGCCGGCGCCCATTCCCGAAAGGATGAAGCGATTCGCGGGCGTCTATGCGGGCATGGGGCATTCCATCATGCGGCTCACGTTCGACCTGTCCGCGAACACGCTCGACACCGCGAGGCTCGTCGACGGCCGATTCGTGCCTGGCGCGTCGCTGCAATTTGCGAGCGACGGGCGATTCCATGGAGGGGACGATCCCGGCTATTCGTTTGCCGTCGGCAGGAACGGACAGATGTACCTGGTGCAGCGCGAGGGGCCGCAAGGCATGGTGACGCTGGCCCAGCGCTTGAGCCCGGGGGGAGGCGCGGATACCTCCGAGTTCAAGGACGTCACGTGGGTGCCGCTCGACCTTCGCGCGTCCGACTTCGTCACGCTCCTGTATCACGGCCTCTACAGGACGGGGACGCTCGATGACGTACCGGGACTCGTCTACCTGCACGACGGCAATCCCGGCGCCGCCGTCGCGTACGACCTCGCCAGCGCTCGCAGGAGCAGGATGATCCTGCCGTACGAGGCGGACCTGGTGGAGCTCGAGATCGTCTACAGGGATGGCCAGAAGATCCTGAAGGCGGGCAGCTTCGAATACGCGGATGCGAGCACCGCGGGACCGTTGCAGCAGGATGATCGGGTGACCATCGAGTCGAGCGGCCGCAACGTCGCTCGCAGGGTCGTGATGGGAGGCCGCTTCACGAGCGTCGTTCCGCCGGGGGCGCGCATCGTGGTCTATGCGCCGGACGGCGCGATCGCGTTCGACAGCCTGTTCGAGGGGAGTCCCGCGGTGAACGCGGCACCCGGCTCGATCGTGCTCTTCATCGGAGCCCCGGGCACGGTCTTCGCGGCTCGCGTCTCGCAAACGTGACAGGTGGGTGCAAACGGGTCGGCCGCACGCCGGCGTGGGTCATTGCGACACGCGCCGATGGGGCAATCGATACAGCAGGGTGCTCAGGACCAGCAGCAGCGTCACGATCGCGGCCGTCAGCATCCCTAGCAAGTCATACTGAAGAACAGTCCGCTCAGCACGGGGCCCAAGAATACGCCTCCGTCCACGCCGGTCCGGTAGAGCGCCGTGCGCCAGGCCGCCGACGGGTGCGAGCCGTCCTGGTTGATCAACGATACCGGCAGCATCCAACCCGCGAGCCCCATGCCGAACAGCGCGCATCCCACGATCACGACCGGGATCGAGCCCACGGCAATCGCGGCGACGCCCGCCGCCATGAAGACGAGCGCCAGCGCGAGAACCCGCGCGTGCGACGTGCGGTCCGCGAGCAGGCCCACGGGGAGCAGGAAGAGCACGTCGAAGAGCTGCGGGATGGACAGCAAGAGTGCGACGTTCTCGCGAGCGAGGTCGAACGTCGTGCTCGCGCGGATCGGCAGGATGAACTGGCCGACCGACGACCAGGCGACCGCGATCGCGCATCCGACGATGAACGCGATGGCGGTGGTCCGGGATATCGTCGATGGGGTGCCCCCGTTGCCCTGTGCCGCCCCGCCCCGCGAGAACAGGGGACGCTCTCCGGCGGCATTGTCCACCGGGATGGACTTCAAGACGCGAGGCAGCAGGAAGAGCGCCAGCGCTTGCGGCGCCGACGCCGCCAGCAGCGTCACGTTCCAGGGCAATCGACCCGGCAGGAAGCCCGCGGCAAGCATGCCGCACAGCACGCCCATCATGGCGCACATTTCAAATGCGTTGAGCGAGAGCGCGCGCGAGCGTGCCGGCACGTAGCGGATAATGACGGTCATGCCACCGATCATCGCGAACGCATGTCCGACGCCGCCGAGGGCGCGACCGAGCACCAGGAGCGCGTAGGGCCCGTTGAAGCCGAGGCAGATCACTCCGCCGGCCGCGCACACGACGCCGATGACCAAGGCCTGGCGCAAGTGATGAGTGATGTAGAGCCCCGCCGGGATGTCGGCGAAGACCCGCGAGAGACCGAACGCGCCCGCGATCGTTCCCAGCGCGAAGTATTCGAAGCCCTTGCTACGGCCGATCTCCGGCAGGAGGACCGGGAATGCTCCGATGGAGAGCGTGTTGACGAAGATGATCAGGCACAGGAGCCGTACTGTCCTGTTGACCTCGATCATCATCCGCCCGGCGACGATGCGGCGAGCGCGATGGCCGCGACCGCGTCGACGTGCCGGTCGGTCGTGGCCCAGGAGCACACGAAGCGATGGTGCGGCGGCTCGTGACGCCATCCGCGCTGGAAGCGGCAGCCGTGGCGGACCAAGGCTTCCGTGGCGCGCTCCGGAAGCTGCACGAACACCTCGTTGCCTTCGGTGGGGTGAACGAGCGTCGCCCCGGGAACCTCAAGCAGGCCATCGCTCAGTCGGCGCGCCTTGGCGTTCGCGCTTCGCGCGTTGGCGAGCCACAGGTCGTCATTCATGTAAGCGAGGAGCTGCGCCGCGAGGAAGCGCGACTTGGGGGCGAGGTGCCCCGATCGCTTGCGCAGGAACGCCAGGGGCGTGTTGTAACGGGGATTGAACGAGACGATGGTCTCGACGCCGAGCGAGCCGCTCTTGGTGGTGCCGAGCGTCAGCACGTCGACTCCGGATTCCCAGGTCAGCGCCTTGGCGGAGGCGCCGGTGGCTGCGGCGGCATTGGCGAAGCGCGCCCCGTCCATGTGCACCCCGAGGCCGTACTGCCTCGCGATGCCCGCGAGCTCCGCGATCTGCGCCGGGGTGTACGCCGTGCCGGCCTCGGTGAGATTGGTGAGGCTCAGCGCCGATGGCTGCAGGGCGTGCACGACGCCGATGCGGGCTTGCGCGAGATGCTTCCGGAGCGCGGCGGGCGACAGGCGCCCGTGGTCACCCGGGAGAGGAACCTGGCGCGCGCCGAAGCTGAACATCTCGGGAGCTCCGCATTCGTCGGTCTCGATGTGCGCATCCCAGTGGCACAGGATCGAGCCGTAGGGCGGGACCATTGCGCCAAGCGCGATCGCATTGGCGGCGGTTCCGGTCGATACGGTGAACGCCTCGAGCGAGTCGTGCTCGAAGAAATCGCGCAGGCGCGCGAGTGCTGCTCGCGTCCACGACTCGTCTTCGAAATTCGTGGCGAACCCGACGTTCGCCGCCGTGATCGCCTCGACGAACGCCGGGTGCGCCGGCGACGTATTCTCCGAGCCGAAGTCGAGCGTCGGATCGGTCTCCACGGCGGCGATAGGTTCGGTCATGGCATCAGTCCTTCAAGCGGAAGACGGGCATGCGGCGCCCGGGTCCATGCAGGACGAAGTCGACGCTCACGCGTCGGCCGATGAGCGAGACGTCGTCGACCGGTGCGCCGGGAATCTCCGCGAAGATGCACGGACCTTCGTCGATCTCCACCGCGGCGAAGACGTAAGGCGCCGAGGCGTTGAATCCGTCGTGATGCGCCCGCCGGACGGTGGTGTGGGTGATGATCCGGCCGCCGCCCGTCGCGCGAAACCATGCGAGCTCGGCGCCATGGCAATGCGGGCAGCACACCCGGGGGTAGAACACGGCCTTGGCGCACGCCGGATTCACGCACCGCTGGATCATGAGGCGACCGTCGTTGGCGCCCTCCCAGTACGGGCGGGTGACCTCGGTCATGCGGGGCATGGGCTTCAAGGGACTTGCCGCTGGCGTCGTCATGCTCCGCTCCTCATTGAACACGCTCGAGGATCGCGGCGCTCGAGCAGAGGCCGCGACCGTAGGCGATCATCCCGTAACCGGCGACGAGGCCGCGCCGGCAGTCGACCTGGCGCGCGCCGGCTCGTCCCAGGAGCTGCGTCACGCCCTCGTACACGCCGATCGTCCCGCCTGCCGCGCCTGCCTGGCCGGCGGAAAGCTGCCCGCCCCCCGTATTGATGGGAAACGTGCCGCGCGTCGTGATGTCGGTGTCGCGAACGAATCGATGCGCCGTCCCCGGCGCGCAAATGCCGAGGCCCTCCATCTGCACGAAGCACATGACGGGGTAGTCGTCGTATAGCTGGGCGAAGTGCAGGTCCTTGGGACCGCAGCGCGCGCGGGAATACAGGCGATCGGCGAGCCCGGCCCATCCGCCGGGGGTGGCATAGACGTCGTTGGCGGGATGGTTGTGCAGCTCCTCCGAGGCGAGGATGCGCAACGAAGGTCCCCCGACCTCGCGCGCGACGCGCTCTGAGACGAGGACGACGGCATCGGCGCCGACGCACGGAAGGACGCAGTCGTAGAGGCGCAGGGGATCCGCGATGGGCTTCGCGTTGAGGTAGTCGGACATGGTGAGCGGCACCTTGAACAGCGCGTTCGGATTGCGAAGCGCGTTGTCGCGAAGTGCGATGCAGAACCGGCCGAAGTCCTCGCGCGTCGCGCCGTGCCGCTCCATGTAGAGCCGCGTGTGCAATGCGAACATCCCGTTGGCGCCGCCGAACCCCTGGGGCGACATGAACTCGCGCACCGAGCCGTTGAAGCGATCGAGCGTCTCGTTGTGCGAGCTCACGTCGAACGCGTCGGCCGCCGCGACGACGACGACGTCGCAGGTGCCGTCGCGAATGGCTCGCAGCATGCGCCATGCCGATGACCCCGGACGCGCCTCCGTAAAGGCCCTGGAACAGGAAGCGGGCCTCCACGCCCAGGTGCTCCGCGACGGTCGCGACGTTGTCGGGTGGCAGCATGAACGAAGTGACGGCCAGGCCGTCGACGCGCGACCAGGCGAGCCCGGCGTCGCGCAACGCCGCGCTGCCGGCGTCGTACAAGAGCTTTTGCACGGTATCGGGTGAGCGCTTCGCGTAGGCCGTCTGGCCGGCGCCCACGATGCGCACGCCTTCGAAGATGCCGGTCATCTCAGACGATCCCTTCGCTCTTGAGCTGATCGAGCTCGGCCCTGCTGAGGCCGAGCAGGTTGAGGTAGACGTCGTCGTTATCCGCACCGAGGCCCCTGCCAGAGTGGCGCACCTCGCCGGGGGTTCCGACGAAGCGGGGAACCACGCCTTGCATGCGGACGCTTCCGAAGTCGTCGTCGGGCACGGACACGATGTTCTCGCGCGCGACGTATTGCGGATCGGTCACGATGTCGCGGATGTCCAGCACCGGGCCCGCGACGACCTCCGCCTCCTCGAAGAGCCGCATGAGATCGTCGCAATCGCGCTCGCGAAACCAGCGCCCGATGATCTCGTCGAGCGCGACGTCGTTGTCGCAGCGGAGCTTGTTGTCGAGGAAGCGCGGGTCGGTCGCGATCTCCGGCATGCCCATCGCGGCCACAAGCCTCTCGAACGTGCGTTGCGAGCTGGCGGAGATGCCGATCCAGCGGCCGTCGCGCGTGGCGTACGTGTTGCGCGGCGAATCCTCGGCGAGGCGATTGCCCTGCCTGCTCTTCACGATGCCGAGCTGGTCGAAGCCGATGACCTGCGATTCGACGAGGCGGAACAGGGGCTCGTACAGGCTGACGTCGATCTCCTGCCCGGCACCGCCATGGTCGCGGTTGTAGATGCCGAACATCGCGGCCATTGCGGAGAAGGTCGACGCCACGGAGTCGGCCATCGGGAACCCGGGGAGCGTAGGCGGACGATCCGGGAAGCCCGTGAAGGAGGGAATGCCCGAGAAGGCCTCGGCAATCGTGCCGTAGCCTCCGCGCTTGGCGTAGGGGCCGGTCTGCCCGAAGCCGGACACGCGCACCATGACGAGGCGGGGATTGATCTTCGAGAGCTCGGAGAAGCCCAATCCCCATCGCTCGAACGTGCCGGGCCGGAAGTTCTCGATGAGGATATCCGCGTCGCGGATGAGCTCCTTGAACAGCGACTGGCCGCGCGGCTTGGACAGCGCGAGAGTGATGAGTCGCTTGTTGCGGCCGATGACCTTCCACCACAGCGAGCGCCCCTCCTTCATGGGGGCCCAGTGGCGCATCGAGTCGCCGACGTCCGGCAACTCGATCTTGATGACGTCGGCGCCGAAGTCCGCGAGCTGCGTCGCGGCGAGCGGTCCCGCGATCATGTTGCCCGCGTCGAGGACGCGCAGGCCGGCGACCGGACCGCGCCGGGCGGTGCTCGAGCGGGACGGCTGGGTGTGTTCGCCTGGATTCCGGATGACGATCTCCTGGTGAGGTGGCAGCGCGCGGCGGCGTGAGAATCTTCTTTTTGGAAATTTCGAAAAATGGAAGATTTTCTTGTTGTTTTCGGTTATTGTTTTTCAACACATGAACAACGGTCAAGAACTTCTTTGGCGATCCGCGTCCGACGCCGCGGACACCGCGACCGACCAGCCGCTCGATCGGGCGTTCGCGGTGCTCGGCGCCATCGCGGAAGCGGCACGCCCCATCTCGGTGACGGCTGTTGCCGCCGAATGCAGCCTGCCCGTCCCCACGGTGCACCGTCTCGTGGCCCAGCTGGAGCGTCGCGGTCTGCTCAACCGGGCGCTCGGGTCGAAGAAGCTCGTCGTGGGTCGCGAGCTCGTGCGACTCGGCATGGCATCGCTCGAGGGCGCGTTGCGCTCCGACCGGCCGCATCACATCCTTGCCACGCTCGCGAACCGCCTGGGCGAGCACTGCCAGATCGGACGGCGATTCGACGATGCCATCGTCTACGTGGATTCGGCCACGGTGCAGCGCACCGATGGCCTCTACTTCGAGCAGGGCGGTCGCGCGCCCATGCACTGCACGTCGACCGGGAAGCTGTTCCTGGCCGAGATGAGCGACGCCGACCTCGATTTCTGGATCGCGCATGCCGACCTGAAGCGCATGACGTCCTCCACGATCGTCTCGGCATCGGCGCTTCGCACCGCCATTCGCAAGGTCCGTCACGATGGATGGGCATCCACCAACGGAGAGCTCGTCGTGGGGGTCGTGGGATGCGCCGTTCCCATACGGTCCTCGGGCGGCCGCCTCATCGCGGCGCTGGGCGTTTCCGCGCCCGGCGCGCGTACGTCGGCCGAGCAGCTGAAGAAGTACCGGCCGCTGATGCAATCGTCCGCGGCCGAGATCGCGGCCGTGATATCGGACGACGAGTGAGCACGAGTTGAAGCGTCGCGATCGCCTGGAGGAAGCATGAAGTCGACCCCACCGATGACGATCAAGGACCCGAGCGTGTGGCTCGCGGAGGATTTCGGCCCGACCCGCTCGTGGGTGCATTCCCTCCCGCCCGAATGCCAGGACGAGATCGAAGCCGGCGTGCGCAAGGCCGTTGCCGCGGGCAAGCGCTACACCGACGTGGGCATCGCGGACTTCCCGCTTCCCAAGACCCGGTCGATGCTCCGGGAGGTGTTCGAGGACCTCGAGAACGGCGCGGGATTCTCGGTGGTGGGCAATTTCCCGGTCGATCGCTTCACGTACGAGGAGAACCTGATCGGCTACGCGGGCGTGTCCGCTCACCTGGGCAAGCTCGTCGACCAGAGCTATGCCGGAGCGATGAAGGCCGACGTCAAGGACCTGGGGCTCGCTTACGGCAAGGACGTCCGCGGCTACCAGAGCAGCGCCATGCTCCGCTTTCATACGGATGGCGCCGTGCTGACGGGACTCCTGTGCCTCGAGAGCGCGGTGGAGGGCGGCCTCAGCGTCCTCACGAGCTCGGGCGCGCTCAGCAACGCCATCCTCACGCAGCGTCCCGACCTGTACGCCCTCTTGCGCGAGGGATTCCATCATCACCGGCGCGGGGAGCACGCGCCCGGCGACAACCCGGTATCGCCCGCGCCCATCCCCGTCTTCGTCTTCTACGACGGGCTCCTTCACTGCACCTACGACCGCAACCAATCGCTGTGGTCGGCGGAGGAGGGGGTGGTGTTCTCCCCGCAGCAGGTCGAGGCCATGGACTATCTCGACTCCCTGATGGGCCGCCCGGAGTACCAGTTGCACATGGAGATGCGCAAGGGCGACATCCAGTACGTCAACAACTTCACCGTGATGCATTCGCGCACCGAGTACCGGGACAGCGCCACCCAGAAGCGCCATCTCGTGCGGTTCTGGATCGACGTGCCGGACGGCAAGCGCAAGGGACTTACGACGCGCGACCTGTACGTCCGTGACGGAAGCCTGGAGGTGGAGAAGTCCTAGCAGCAATCGCTGTTCAATCGTCTGTTCAATCGAGGAGATCCGGGATGCTGAGAAAACTCATCGCAACATTCGCGCTTGTGGGGCTGGTCGGATCCGGCGCGGCGCAGGCTCAGGACAAATCGCGACTCGACGAGATCCTCGCGCGCGGCAAGCTCATCGTCGGCGTGACCTCGGAAGCCCCTCCGTTCGGATTCATCGACGAGAAGGGCGAGCTCGTGGGCTTCGACATCGACATCGCCAAGCTCCTCGCGAAGCAGCTCTTCAACGGCGACGATTCCGCCAAGCGCATCGAGTTCGTCAAGCAGGGCTTCGCGGCCCGTTGGCCCAACGTCGAGTCGGGCGCCGTCGACATCGGCATCCAGGTCACGACGATCCTGCCCGATCGCGTGCTGCGCGTGGCCTTCACCCGGCCCTACATCGACAGCGGCATCGTGCTCATCGTGCGCAAGGATTCGCCCTTCAAGCGCTTGAAGGACATGGACAACGCGAAGTACACGACGGCGCTGCTGACCAACCCGCAGCAAGCGGAGCGCGCCAAGAAGTTCTTCCCGCAAGCCAAGACGCAGATCTTCGACTCGATTGCGGCGCAGTTCACCGCGGTGAAGTCCAATCGCGCCGACGGGGCGCAGCTCGACACGCCGGTTGCGCGCTGGTACGTGAAGCAGAATCCCGACATGCGCATCGTCGAGGAGCCGCTGGTGCCGCCGACCAACAACGCGGTCTTCATGAAGATGGGCGACTTCAAGATGTGGCTCGCCATCGACACGCTCATCGGCGAGATGACTGGCGGCAGCCTCTACAACGACTACGCGGCGATCTACGAGAAGTGGTTCGGCGACAAGCCGAATCACACCAAGTACTACTTCAAGCGATAGCGCCGCCCTTGAGCCCGGCAGCGATGGACTGGTGGCTGATCAAGCTGCGGCTGATCGGCAGCATCTATCCCCAGATGCTGGAGGCACTTGGGGTCACGGTCACCATCGCTGCGCTCTCGCTGCCCCTCGCCGTCGTGCTGGGGGCCGTGATTGCCGTGTTGCGCATGTACGCGCCGAAGCCGATCAGCGCGTTGATCGGCTTCTGGATCGAGATCATGCGCAACACGCCGCTCCTCCTGCAGATGTTCCTGCTGTACTTCGCGCTGCCGATGATGGGCTGGCGCCTCGACGGGGTCTATTGCGGCGTGCTCGCGATCGCGCTCCAGCACTCGGCGTTCCTCGCGGAGACGTTCCGCGCCGCCATCGAGACCGTCAGTCGACGCCAGTGGGAAGCGGCGCGAGCGCTCGGCATTGCCGATTCCACGGCGATGTGGCACCTCATCCTTCCGCAGGCCGCGGTCAAGGTCGCGGCCCCGATCGGCAACCAGCTCATCATCCTGGTGAAGGACACGTCGGTGGTGTCCGGCATCGCGGTGCTCGACCTCACGCTCACCGGCAAGATCATCCTCGAGCGCAACGCCGCGTCGTTCGAAATCTTCCTGGTCGTCGCCTCGTTCTACCTTGCGCTGACGGTCATCCTCGGTCTCCTGGTGCGTTGGATCGAGAACAAGACGCGCGCGATGACGGCCTGACCATGAGCGTACTGACCCAGAGCCTGCCTTACCTCGCCAAGGGCGCGGTCCAGACCATCCTCATGGCGATACTGGCGATCGCGATCGGCTCGGTGATCGGGCTGGTTCTGGGGCTTGCCGCCGGCTCGCGCAGCAGGCTCACCCGGGGCGCGATCGACACCTTCATCTTCGTGACGCGCGGCATCCCGGTCCTCGTGATCATGTTCATTACCTACTACGCGTTTCCCGCGGTGGGCTATCGCGTCTCGAGCTTCACGGCGGTGACGGTGGCGCTCACGCTGTACGCCGCGGCGTTCTATACCGACGTGATGCGCGGCGCCCTGGCGGCGGTCCCGCGCGGACAGCTCGAGGCCGCGCGAAGCCTCGGTATCGCGAGGATTCCCACCATCTTCCACATCCTGCTGCCGCAGGCCATGAAGTCGTCGATCCCGCCGTGGCTCAACACGTCGATCGTCATCGTCAAGAGCACGTCGTACGCCGCCATCGTGGGGGCGTGGGAGCTCACATACGCGGCGAAGGAGATCGTGGAGAGGACGCTCGCGACCTTCGAGATCTTCGGAGCCGTCATGGCCGCGTACTTCATCATCTGCTATCCCATGTCGCTCCTGTCGCGCCGCCTCGAAAAGCGCGCGGCGGTCGTCCACTAGAGGCCACGATGGCTGCCATGATCGAAGTCCGCAATGTCGTAAAGAGTTATGGCTCGCTCGAGGTATTGAAGGGCGTGTCGTTCGACGTCGCGCAAGGGGAAGTGGCGGCCATCATCGGCGCGAGCGGCTCGGGCAAGTCGACGATCCTGCGTTGCATCAATTTCCTCGAGGACTTTCAGGGCGGAACGATCCATGTGAGCGGCGACAGCGTGGGCTACGACCTGCGACCCGACGGGACGCGCGTGCACCAGGGCGACAAGGCGATCGCCCGCCATCGGCAGGAAGTGGGCATGGTGTTCCAGAGCTTCAATCTCTTTCCCCACAAGACCGTCGTCGAGAACGTCATGTGCGGCCCGGTGCTCGCCAAGGGCATGGCGAAGGCGGAGGCGCGTTCGATCGCGGAGGCGCTGCTCGCGAAGGTCGGGCTGTCCGAGAAGCTCGACGCGCTGCCGGCCAACCTTTCCGGCGGGCAGCAGCAGCGCGTGGCCATCGCGCGCGCGCTGGCCATGCAGCCCAAGGTTATGCTGTTCGACGAGGTGACCTCCGCCCTCGACCCGGAGCTCGTGGGCGAAGTGCTGCGCGTCGTGCGCGACCTTGCCCAGGACGGCATGACGATGATCCTCGTCACCCACGAGATGCATTTCGCGCGCGACGTCGCGGACCAGCTCCTGTTCTTCGACGGCGGGCGCATCCTGCAGCAGGGCGCGCCGCGCGACGTGCTCGATCACCCGGAAAGCGACCGGCTGAAGACGTTCCTTCGTCGCTTTTCCGAGGCGAACTACCTGTGACGGCGCGTCAGGCCGCGCTGCCGCGATAAAGGCGGACGGTATTGAGCGTCATGCGGGGCAGAAGCTCGATCATCGGCATCTCGTAAGTGGCGACCGCCTCGTGACCGCTGATCGTTTCGCTGCCCTGGGTGCCCACGATCGCAACCTCGTCTCCGGCGCTCACGCCGGGGATTTCCGTCACGTCGACCACCGTGTGCTCGGTCGATCGCATGCCGATGATCGGGGCGCGCCGGCCGCGGATGAGCACGGTGCCCCCGGGCGGCAGGCGTGGAAGGCCGTCCTTGAATCCGAACGCGATGATCGCCGTCCGCAGCGTTCCCGGTGCCTGGCGGTGACGCGGCCAGTCGAAGTCGAACGATGCGGGAATCGTCTTCACCTGCAGCACGCGGGAGTGGATGGAGCGGATGGCCGGCATGAGGTCGGCCTTGTGCTGCCAGGGATCCTCGATCATGCCGTACAGCATGCGCCCGGGATTTACCGCATTGAGGTTGAGCTCCGGATATCCCAGCATCACGCGGCTGCTCGCCGCCATGCGCTCGATGTCGCGAAACCCCGCGGCGTGCGCTGCATCGGACGCTTGCCGGAAGAGCGCGGCCTGCGCCGCCACGACGGCCGCGTCCTCGACGCTCGTGAGATGCGTGTAAAGCCCGATCACGTTGAGGTTCTTCGCCCGCGCCAGCCGGTCGAATGTGCTCGTCCACTCGGCCGGCGTGAAGCCGAGCCGGCCGTAACCGCAATCGACCTCGACATGCACGTCGACGCGGCGCGTCGCGCTCGCGAGGGCGTCGAGGCCAGCGTCGTCGTGGACCGTCGCGATGAGATCGAGCTCGGCCACCGCCTGCGCGGCCTCCGGAACCGTGCAGGCGTACAGCAGGATCGGCGCGCGCACTCCCGCCGCGCGGATGCGCTCCGCATCCTCGGGGTCGGAGACGGCGAACGCATCCGCACCGGCCGCCTGCATCGTCCGCGCGGTCTCCCGCGCGCCGCATCCGTAGGCGTTGTTCTTGCACACCGCATAAAGGCGGTCGGTCGGCCGGAGCATCGACCGGATGATCCTCACGTTGTGCGCCAGGGCGTCGAGATCGATGATCGACCACGCGGGGCGCGCGGAGACGGGCAGGGTGGGTTCGGTCACGTCGTCGCCGGCCAGGAAGCAGGATGCCGCAGTATGCACCGGCGCGAGATAGCGGTCTTCATGCAACTTCCACAAACTGAAAGGTCAGGACGATGAGGGCAGTCGAAGGAATCATCGCTGCGATGGTCACGAGCTTTCGCCAGGACGGCGCGCTCGACGTGCCGGCGATTCGTGCAAGCGTGCGTCACCTCGTCGCGAGCGGAACCGGAGGCCTGTGTCCCCTGGGTGGTACCGGAGAGCCGCTTTCGCTCACGGTGGACGAGCACAAGCAGGTCATCGATGCGGTGGTGGACGAGGCAGCGGGACGCGTGCCCGTCGTGGTGGGGACGCTGCTTGCGCGGCAGGAGGACATCTTCGAGTGCGGGCGTCACGCCAAGGCCGCGGGGGCGGACGCGATCATGGTGATTCCGCCGTACTTCATCAACACGAAGCCTGCGCATACGCTCGCGCACTTCCAGGCCATCGCGGAGCGCGTGGACATGCCGATGGTGCTGTTCCACAGCCCGGGCCGCAGCGGCGTGCGCCTGACCGCCGAAGGGATCCTGCAATTGCTGGAGGGGGTGCCGTCGTTCGTGGCGATCAAGGAGACGTCCGGCGACCTCGCGATCTGCGCGGAGCTCGTGCGCTCGGCGCCGAAGGAGTTCCGCGTCCTGCAAGGGCTCGACGAGTACGTGCTCTCGAGCCTGGTGCTGGGCTGCCGTGGGGCCGTGCTCTCGCTGGGGTGCCTCGTCCCTGCGTTGTTGCGCAAGATCGAAGCGGCATACGCGGCCGGTCACCTCGACGAGGCCCGGCACCTTCAGTTGCGCCTGCTTCCGCTTTGCAGCGCGATCTACGGCGAGCCGAATCCCGGTCCGCTCAAGGTTGCCCTCGCGATGGCGGGGCGCCCGGCCGGGCCGACGCGACGGCCCATCTATCCCGTCTCGGGCGCGACCATCGCGTCGCTCGAGCGGCTGCTCCCGGAGATCATGAGCATCGAGAGCAAGGGCGGGTGATCGCATGGCGGATCGATGGGTGGTGGCGATTCCCGAGCCGTTCCCCGCGGCGGCGCTCGACGTGCTCGACGATCGCTTCGACATCCGCATGGGAAGATCGGGACCTCGCTTCGGCGAGGACGAGCTCGTCGACTTCCTGCGCGGTGCGCACGCGGTCGCGATCTATTCCCGCGACTTCGTGACGAGGCGCGTGCTCGAGGCGTCGCCCGGGCTGCGCGTCATCGCCAAGGGCGGCTCGAAGCCCACTTCGAACGTCGACATCGACGCGGCGCAGGAGCGAGGCGTGCGCGTGCTGTGGACGCCCGGTGCCAATGCGGTGAGCGTCGCGGAGATGACCCTCGCGGCCATGCTCGTGATGCTGCGACGGCTTCCCGCGCTGACGCAGCGCATCGCCGAGGGTGGGTGGCGGGACCTCGGGCTGCTCGGCAGCGAGCTTGCCGGTCGCACGCTCGGCCTCGTGGGGTTCGGCGCCGTCGCGCGAGAGGTGGCGAAGCGCTATCGCGCCTTCGACGGCAGGATGGTCGCGTTCGACCCGCGCATGGATTTCGAGGTGGCCGCGGAGCTCGGCGTGACCCCATGCTCTTTCGAGGAGCTCCTCCGATCGGCAGATATCGTGTCGCTGCATTGCGAGATTAATACGCACACGGCGGGACTCATGGGACGTTCCGCGCTGGCCTCGATGAAGCGTGACGCGATCCTCGTCAACACGGCGCGTGGCGGGCTCGTCGACGAGGACGCCTTGCTCGATGCGCTGGACCGCGGAGCGCTGCGCGGCGCCGTGCTCGATGTCTTCGCCGTGGAGCCGCCGCGCCATCCCAACCCCCTCGTGTCGCATCCGCGCGTGCTGGCGACGCCGCACGTCTCGGCGTTCACGCACGAAGCGAGCTACCGCGAGAGCGCCTGGGCCCTGGAAGATGCGGGGCGGGTGCTGACGGGACTGCCGCCCCTCCGCTGCTGATCGCCGCGGCCGGCCTCTCCGCGCATCGACTAGGGCTGCGCGTCCCCACAAGCGCCCGCTTTGCCGACGAGTCGAGCCACCTCGAACACCGGAGTGCCGTCGCGCTCCCGGTACACCTCCACTTGCGGCGGCGTCCACCCGAGCCTCGCGAGCCACGCTTCGCCCCGCGGCGTGCTCGGGTGGTTCGGGATGCGGACGAGCCAGACGTCCTTGCCGGCGCAAAGGCGCCGCTTCGGCTCGCGATCGTCGATCTGGTCCGACATCTCGACGTCGCCATGCGTGAGCATGATCAACGGCAGGGCCATGACCGCGTCGGGAAACCAGAGCATCGGCTTGTGCTGCGTCGCGTTCACGTCGGCGGCGAAGCGATGGATCGCATCGGAGAGGAACCCTTTGCCGCCGGTCGACACGAGCCTGTCGCCGAACGCGGCTTGCGCGGCGATGCTGATCGCGGCGATCGACGCGACGCACGAGATCGCGGCGAGCGGCATCCACGCGCGCCGAAGGTCGATCGACGCGAGGCCCGCGGCGAGCGATGCATACAGGCACGGCACGAGGATCGCGTAGTGATGTCCGCCGAGGCGGTCGCCGAAGGCCAGGCTGCCTAGCGCGAACGACGCGGGAAGGGCGAGCGTCACGCGTTGAAGCGGCGTGGCGGTGCGTCGGCGCTCCGCGAGGCCCCAGAGCGCGACGGGCAACGCGACGAGCACCGCGAGCTTCCACGGGAACGCGGCAACGGTGAGCGATTGGCCGTTGAACATCATGGCCGAGTGCCACGATCCGTCCAGCACCGAGGCGACGCCGCGACCGAAGTGCGTCATGCGCTCGACGATGTCGAGCTGCGATCGGAACGGATCGACGCGTGCCTGCTGCTCGCGCACGAAGTCGACGAAGCCCTCCCACCCGCCCGCCTTGCGCAGGACGAGCAGGTACCCGACCGGATAGGCCGCGGCCCCGAGGAGCAGGCCGCCGCCCCACGAAAGCCACGCGGGCCGCGCCAGCGCGATGCCGCGCATCCACGCGACGGCGGCGATCGCGATCGGCGGCAGGACGAGCCACCACACGAAGTAACCCACCGCGGCGACGCCGCACAGCGTGCCGCTCGCGAAGAGCCAGCGCGGAGCGTCGGCGCCGGATGCTTGCATCGCACGAAGGAGGCACCACAGGGCGAGGAAGATCCACGCGGCGGGGGCCACCGTGATGTACGCCTGCGTGCGAAACGAGAACGAGAACGCGGGATCGAGCGCGAGCGCGACGCACGTGGCGACGGCGAGCCACCGCGGCGCCGCGCGCTGGAGGAGGACGTACATCGAGAGCAGGACGCCGAGCGCGAACGTCGCGTGCACGATGCGAACCGACTCCACGGACGTCCCGAGAAGTGCATACAGCGGCAGGCCCAGCCAGAACTGCTGCGACCCGTGGTAGGGCGCGATCAGCACCGGCACGCGGTCGCCCAGGAGCGAATTGCCGAAGAGCACCCAGACGATCGAGCGCGCGGGATCGCGGTTGAGAATGCGGGTGACGAGGTAGTCGGGATTGATCGCGTCCGCGTAGATGCCGGGCAGGTCGATGTGGCGCGTCGCGACGAGCGCGTACGCGGCCACGATGAGGGCCATCGGAAGGAGATGCCGCCGGATCGTCACGGATTGCATACGATACCAGTGGAGGGCCGCGAGGGAACGCGGGGGGCCCGCGAGGGTCCGTTCTTGGCCGAAGGCGGCTTCGTCCACGACATCCGGGCGGGCATTTCCGGTCCGTGCCTCATAATGCAAGCCCTACGGCGCGTCACGCTCACCCAGCCATCGAGAGGGTTCGTTCATGCCCCGGCCTCCGGCAACCGCATTCCTGCGCACCACGACGGCGCTGCTCCTCGCGGGGTGGGCGCTCGTCACCTCGACGCGCACACCCGCGGCCGAGGTGGGCGCGGGCTACTGGCACACCCACGGCCACAGGATCGAGGACAGCGCCAACCAGCCGGTTCGCCTCGCCGGCATCAACTGGTTCGGCCTCGAGACCAGCAACTTCGCTCCGCACGGGCTCTGGGCGCGCGGCTATCGCTCGATGCTCGACCAGTTGAAGGCGCAGGGCTACAACACGATCCGCCTGCCGTACAGCAACCAGCTCTTCGATGCCGGCAGCACGCCCAACGGCATCGATTTCTCGCAGAACGCGGATTTATCCGGCCTCTCGGGCCTGCAGATCATGGACAAGATCGTCGCGTACGCGGGCGAGATCGGGCTGCGCATCCTGCTCGACCGGCATCGTCCCGACGCCGCCGGCCAGTCGGAGCTCTGGTACACCGCGCAGTACGACGAAGCGCGCTGGATCCATGACTGGACGATGCTCGCGTCGCGCTACGCCGGCAACACGACGATCATCGGTGCGGATCTCCACAACGAGCCGCACGGCGCCGCGTGCTGGGGATGCGGGGACGTCGCGCGCGACTGGCGGCTCGCCGCCGAACGCGCGGGCAACGCGATCCTCGCCGTGAACCCGGACTGGCTGATCGTGGTGGAAGGCGTCGAGTCGTACGACGGCCGGAACTACTGGTGGGGCGGTAACCTCGCGGGCGCGGGGAGCGCCCCGGTACGCCTCGACGTCCCCAACCGGCTCGTGTACTCGATCCACGATTATCCCGCGAGCGTGCACGCGCAGCCGTGGTTCTCGGCCCCCGACTACCCGGCCAACCTTGCCGCGCTGTGGGACTCGACGTGGGGATACCTGCATCGGTCCGGCGCGGCGCCGGTGCTCGTAGGCGAGTTCGGCACCAGGCTCGCCACGACCTCCGACCGGCAGTGGCTGACCGCGCTCGCGGCGTACCTCGGCGCGGGCGTCGACGGCATCCACTGGACGTTCTGGTCGTGGAACCCCAACTCAGGCGATACCGGAGGCATCCTCGAGGACGACTGGCAGACCATCGACACGGCGAAGCAGGCGTACCTCGTGCCGCTGATGTTCAAGCTCGGTGGGCTGACGGCGCTGCCGCCGCCATCGAAGATCGCGGTGGTCGAGTATTACAACGCGAGCCTCGACCACTACTTCATCACGCCGCTCGCGGCGGAGCAGGAGAAGCTCGACGCGGGATCGACCCCGACGCGATGGACCCGCACGGGGCAAGCGTTCAACGTCTACGACTCCGCCGGCAGCTTCACCACGCCCGTGTGCCGCTTCTACATCCCACCCGGTCTCGGCGACTCGCACTTCTTCGGGCGCGGCACCGCCGAGTGCGAGGCGACGCGATCGAGCCATCCCGCCTTCGTGCTCGAATCCGCGGCGTTCTTCCACACGATCCTGCCCACGGCAGGGGCGTGCCCGGGCGGCACGGCGCCCGTCTATCGCGTGTTCAGCCATCGCGCCGACGCCAATCATCGCTATACGATCGATCGCGCGACGCGCGACCAGATGATCGCCCAGGGTTGGATCGCGGAAGGCGACGGCCCGGACTTTGTCGTGATGTGCGTGCCGCAGTGATTGGCGCCGCGGGTCCGGGGATCGCGTGCGGGCGGCGTCGCACCTGACCAGGGGTCTGCGATGCAGTTGCACGTGCTCGTGGCGTCGTCCCGTTCGGCGACAGGACTTCACGGGGCGCCTGTCGCGCCGTAGTAAAGTGGCCTCCGCGCGCTCCGCATCGCGCCTCGTCCGAGGAGGAAGCCCATGCTCGACACCGTCAAGGCCCCCAAGTCCCACCACACCGTCTTCACCGGACCCCGCACGTCCGTCTACCAGCCCGCGCAGGAAGGCCTGGTCTTCCCGACGCGGCCCACGTTTTCCACGCACGCCGAGGAGCGCCAGTACCGCAAGGAGCATCTCGTCGCGGCCTGCCGGGCGTTCGCGCAGCAGGG
The DNA here is from genome assembly GCA_044225355.1 of Casimicrobiaceae bacterium. GTDB lineage: Bacteria > Pseudomonadota > Gammaproteobacteria > Burkholderiales > Casimicrobiaceae > VBCG01. The sequence goes on from JBGAIS010000012.1 coordinate 28,214, forward strand.
GTTCGACTACGGCTTCGCGGGGCACCTCACCATTCGCGACCCCGAGCGCCCCGAACTCTACTGGACGAACCCGATGTGCGTGCCGTTCTCGCAGGTCAACGTCTCGAGCCTGATCCTAGCCGACCACCACGGCCGCGTCGTCGAGGGCCGCTACGCGATCAACCAGGCGGGCTTCGTGCTGCATGGCGCCGTGCACGAGGCCAATCCCGAGATCGTCGCGATGTGCCACGCGCACACCGTCTACGGCACGGCGTTCGCCGCGCTCGGCAAGCCGCTCGAGCCCATCACGCAGGACGCCGCGGCGTTCTTCGAGGACCACGTCGTGCTGAAGGACGAGGCGGGCCAGGTGGCGGTGGAGGAGGGCGCGGGACACAGCGTCGCGCCGCGGTTCAAGGGCGTGAAGGGCGTGATCCACCAGAATCACGGCATCCTCACGTCGAGCACGCATTCGATCGACTCGTGCGCGTTCTGGTTCATCGCGCTCGAGCGCTGCTGCCGCCAGCAGCTTCTCATCAAGGCGAGCGGCCACAAGCCCGTCCGCATGCCCGACGAAGTGTCGCGCTACAGTCACGAGCACGTCGGCAGCGACTACATCGGATGGCTGCACTTCCAGACGATCTGGAACGAGCTCGCGGCCACGCAGCCCGACATGTTCGACTAGGGCCCGACCCTGCCTCTTGCCGTGGGTGTCGACGGCGCGCGCCGTGTCGGTACGCCATGGCTGGCAACACGAGTGAACGCGATGATCGACATCGACCTGCGCGAGATCGAGTGGTCCGCGATTCGGGCGCAGGGCGCCGGCGGCCAGAACGTCAACAAGGTGTCGACGGCGCTTCACCTGCGCTTCGACGTGCGCGCGTCGTCGCTTCCGGACGCGATCAAGGAGCGGCTCCTGCGAAGCCGCGACCAGCGTATCTCGGCGGACGGCGTGATCGTCATCAAGGCGCAGCGCCATCGCAGCCAGGAGCGCAATCGCGACGACGCGATCGCCCGCCTTCGCGAGATCGTCGACGAGGCCGCGACGGTCGCGCCGGAGCGACGCCCGACCCGCCCCACGCGCGCATCGCAGCGGCGGCGCGTCGATGCCAAGGTCAGGCGCGGCGAGACCAAGGCGGGACGCCGCAAGCTCGCGAGCGATTGACGTCGAGACGAGCGACGACCGGGCGCGCCGCGCGAGGCGCGCGGAGTCCCCGCCGTGCCTCCGACCCTCTTTCGCTTTGCGCGAGCGGGCCGGCTCGCGCAATGCGCTTCTCGCTCGCGGACTCGCTACGCGTCTGCGGGTCGCGCTCGAGCGCGTTCTGGCCGTCCGGTCGGCTCGGCGGTCCGGTAACTGGCCCCCTCCTGCGAGGCATCGTCTTTGTGCGAAACTTCTCCTCCGAAGGCGCCTGACCCAAACGAGAGGAGATCGTCATGAAGACCTGGAGTGCGGCTTTGATCATCGCGGCGTTCGCTTCCGCGCCCCTCGCGGTGGCGCAGACGACGCAACAGCAGAAGCAGCAGGACCTGAAGGGCATGGAGAAGGCGGGGCAGCGCGACGACATGCAGCCCATGACCGCCGCGCAGCAGGCTCAATACAAGGCCGACTACGACGCCGCCAAGAAGAAGTGGGCGTCGCTGACGCCCCAGGAAAAGCAAGCCACCATCGCGGCCGCGAAGACCAAGAAGCTCTCGGATCTGAGCGCGCTGGAGCTCGTGGGCCAGCGCGACGACATGCAGCGCGAGACGGCGGCGCAGACCGCCCAGTACAAGGCCGAGGCGACGGCCGCCAAGGCGAAATGGGACGGCCTCACGCCGGCGCAGAAGGCCGCGGTGAGAAAGTCGGCCTGGGCGAAGAAGCGGGCGGACCTCGATGGGATGGAAGCCGTGGGCCAGCGCGACGACTCGTACGTGCTTCCCTATTAGTCGCGGGGCATCGCGCCGCACGGCAGCGGCGCTTCACTCTCCTCGCGGAGGCCCGTCGTCGCGGGGCCGGCTCGTGGTCTTGCCCCTCCGGCGGCGGTCGCTGCGGCTTTCTCGCGTCGGCGGCCGCGCGGGCTCGTCTTCCGGCGCCTCGCCCATCCCCGCGTAGAAGAGCTGCGGCGCCGCTTCCATGCCTATCGACAGCGCGACGTAGATCGCGACCAGCGCCACGCTCCCGTACGGCGCCAGCCAGTCGTCGGGAATGACGATGGCGAGGAAGGCCGTCGTCAGCCATCGGCTGAGAACGAGCCCGAAGCGCCTCTCGAGCTTGAGCTTCTCGGGCGTGGAATCGCGCAGCGCGCGAATGAGGTCGCGGCACGACCACAGCGCCGCGATGGCCTGCCACAGGATGCCCACGCGCAACGACGGGTCGTCGATGGTCGATCGCCAAGGAAAAGCCCGGCCGACCACGAAGGGAAGCGTCGCGGCGACGATCACGATGGTGACGGGAATGATCACGCCTGCGCCACGCGCGAACTGCACGCGGCGCGCCTCGTGGCCGCCCGGGAGAAAGGCGCCTGCGAGACCCGCGAAGATGACGAGCATCGACAGCACGGTGTCGACGCAGTAGAGGACCAGGACGTTCCTCGCGTCCCAGCCGAGCAGCAGCACGCCTACCAGCGGAGCGATGCTCCGCGCGATCACGTCCAAGAACCAGAGAGTCTTGGTCGGCATGGGCCTCGCAGGACCGAAGGTGTATCGGGATCGCGCATGATGACACGGCGGCCGGGTCACCCAGGTCGTTGTCGCTGGCCCTCGGTAGCCTTTCGTGCGCGACGTCGAATGCTTGCACGATCGTTCATCAAAAATAATTCGTGTCCGCTATTGAACCCGTCGCGGGAGGGGGAATATCGGCTACGCCAGCCGTGGGGCTGTTCGCTTCGAAGGCAAGCCATGTTGCGTGCTCTTGTGGTGGATGACGACGAAGGCGGCCGCGAGTACGCGGCCATCGTGCTGCGAGACGCGGGGTACGACGTGCTCGGCTTCGGCGATCCCGTCGAGGCCATCGAGTGGCTCTCGGCGGGGAACACGTGCGACGTGCTCGTCACGGACGTGGTCCTTCCCGGGATGGACGGCATCGCCTTGAGCCGCCTCGTTCAGAAGGTCCGGCCGCGCGTGGGCATCGTCGCGTGCACGGGTCATCCGGATCGGCTCGAGGAGGCCATCGCGCTCGGCTGGCTGCCGCTCATGAAGCCGTTCACGCCCGAGCAGCTCGTGGCGGTCATCGCCGACGCGATCTCGAGTCGCAGCCGCGTCGACTGAAAGGGCGAGCCGCTACGACTTGCCCTTGCCCAGGACCTGCGACGCCGCGAAGAGCACCGACGTCACCGCGATCATCATGGTCGAGATCGCCGCGATGGTCGGATCGATCTGGTCGCGCAGGGCGAGGAACATGTTGCGCGTGAGCGTCGAGTTGGCGCCGCCCGACACGAAGATCGCGAGGATCACCTCGTCGAACGACGTGAGGAACGACAGGAGCGCGCCCGAGATCACGGCGAAGCGGATCTGCGGAAGCGTGACCATCAGGAACGCGCGCGGCCGCGAGGCCCCCAGGCTCCTCGCGACCATCTCCTGGCTGGGGTCGAACTGCGCGAGGGCCGAGGTGACCACGATCAGGACCAGCGGCACCGCGAGCATGCCGTGAGCGAGGACGAGGCCGACGAGCGAGTTGTTGAGCTTCATCTTCACGTAGACGTAGAACACGGCGATGGCCACGAGGACTACCGGCACCATCATCGGCGTGATCAGCAGCACGTGGATGGCGCGCGCGAGCCGGAAGCGCGATGCCGCGAGGCCGTACGCAGCGAGCGTTCCGAGCGGCGTCGCGACGAGCGCGGTCAGCGCGGCCGCCTTGAACGAAGTCGCCGTGGCCTGCATCCACGAGGACGAGTGGAAGTAATTCGCGTACCAGCGCAGCGACCACTCGCGCGGCGGGAACTCGAGGTACTGCGAGGCGGAGAACGACATCGGCACGACGATCAGCGTCGGGATCGCGAGGAACGCGAGCGCGAGCGCCGCGATGGCGTAGAGCCAGAGCCGCCCCCCGTGCGTGATGCCGGTGGCGGAGGCCTCGCGCGCGAGCCAGCTCACCGGCCCACCACGCCGTCGAGCCGCGCCAGCCTCGACGCCACCGCGAGGAAGGCGAGCGTCAGCACGAGCAGGACCACGCCCAGCGCGCTGGCCGGCCCCCAGTTGAAGAAGAGCTCGATGTCGCTCGCGATCTGGTTCGACACGAGGATCACCTTGCCGCCACCCAGCACCGCGGGCGTGACGTAGAAGCCGAGGCAGATGATGAACACGATGAGCGCGCCGGCGAAGAGCCCGGGCAGCAGGCGGGAAGAACACCTTCAGAACGCGCGCGTGGGGCTCGCGCCCAGGTTGGCCGCCGCCTTGAGGTAGTCGGCGTCGATCGAGCGCATGGCGCCGAGCACGGGCAGCACGAGGAACGGCAGCATGATGTGCACCATGCCGATCAGGGTCCCGAGCATGTTGTGGACGAGCGCCACCGGCTCGTCCCACAGCCCCGAGCCCCATGCCCCATTGGTTCACGAGGCCCTGGCGCTGCAGCAGCACCAGCCACGCGTAGGTCCGCACGAGGATCGACGTCCAGAACAGCAGCATCACCGCGATGGGCAGAGGTTCGCCGCGCGGCGCGGGAGCTGCGACAGGACGTACGCGAGCGGATAGCCGACCATCACGCAGATCGCCGTGGTGATGAGGCTCACCTTGAACGTGGCGGAGAAAATGCGCGCGTACGAGGGCTGCTCGAGGAGGCGCCGGTAGTTCGCGAGCGAGAGGGCGCCGTCGTTGCCGATGAAGCTCAGCCCGAAGAGCCACAGCACGGGCAGCGCCATCACGACCACCACCAGCACGATGGCGGGCGCGCCGAGCCCCAGCAGCGCGAGCCGCTCCATGAGCTCGTCGCGGCGCAGCTCGCGCGAGTTCGCGGCAGCCGTCGTCATCGCGCCGTCATCCCTTCACGAGCACTGCGTCGCGCGCCGCGAAGCCGAACGTCGCGGTCTCGCCGATGGCGGGCACGCGGTCGAGCGCGCCGGCGTGCGCGATGCCGCGCGCGCTGATGCGGCTGCCGTCCGCCAGGGTGCCCTGCACGAGGTAGGTGTCGCCCTGGTAGACCACGCCCGTGACCCGCGCGACGAGCGCGTTGTCCCCGTCGCGCGGATCGCCGACGCGCACTCGCTCGGGACGAAGCATCAGGAGCGCGCCTCCCTCGTGACGGGAGGCATCGACATCGAGAGGCGTCCCTGCGCAATGGCATCGCCCGTTGCGCGTCTCGACCGCGAGGCAGGACGACTCGCCGATGAACTCGGCGACGAACCGGTTGACGGGCTGGTCGTAGAGCGTGCGCGGCGCGTCGACCTGGATCACGCGGCCGCCCGCGATGACCGCCACGCGGTCGGACATGGTGAGCGCCTCGCGCTGGTCGTGCGTGACGTAGATCGTCGTCATGCCCAGCTTGTCGTGCAGCGCGCGGAGCTCGAGCTGCATGAGCTCGCGGAGCTGCTTGTCGAGTGCCGAGAGCGGCTCGTCCATCAGCACGATGCGCGGCTCGAACACGATGGCGCGCGCCAACGCGACGCGCTGGCGCTGCCCGCCCGACAGCTCGTGGACGCGGCGCTTGCCGTAGCCGCCGAGCTTCACCATCTCGAGCGCCGCCTCCACGCGCTGCGCGGCGTCCGGAGCCGCCACGTTGCGGAGCTTGAGCGGGAACGCGATGTTGGCGGCGACGTCGAGGTGTGGAAACAGCGCGTAGCTCTGGAACACCATGCCGACGTCGCGCTTGTGCGGCGGCAGCCGGATGACCTCCTTGTCGCCGAAGCGCAGGCTGCCTTCGTCGGGCCGGATGAAGCCCGCGAGCACCATGAGGAGCGTCGTCTTGCCGGAGCCCGAGGGCCCGAGGAGCGTCAGGAACTCGCCACTTCGGATCTCGAGGTCGACGTGGTCGAGGGCCGCGACGCTGCCATAGCGCTTCGCGACCCCGCGAATCGCGATGGGGACGGAGGCGGCCCTGCTCATGTACCGCTCCCGCCCGATCGCGTCATTCCGTCAGCATGTTGTTGTACAGCTCGGCGGCGCGCGCCTCGTTCTTGATGTACCAGTCGAGGTTGATCGGGATCTGCTTCGCCGCATTCTCCGGCGACGACGGCAGGCGCTTCGCGTACGCCGCGTCGATGGTACCGAGATCGTAGGCCTTCTTGTTGGTCGGGCCGTAGGTGATGTACTTCGTGAACTCGGCCTGGTACTGCGGCTTGCTCATCTCGGCCAGGAGCTTCATCGCGGCGGCCTTGTTCGGCGCGTCCTTGGGAATGGCGAAGCAGTCGTAGTCGAGGAGCCCCTGGTTGTACGTGTACGCGACCTTGCCGCCGTCCTTCGCGACCACGTCGAAGCGGCCGTTCCAGCCGGTGATCATGTCGACCTCGCCGTCCTTCATGAGCTGCGCGTGCTGCGCGCCCGAGGTCCACCACACCGCGATGTGCGGCTTCAGCTCCTTGATCTTCCTGATCGCGCGCTCGACGCCGCCGGGCTGCGAGAGCACCTCGTAGACCTTGTCGGGAGGAACGCCGTCGGCCATCAGCGCGGGCTCGAGCGCGCCCGCGACGCCCTTCCGGTACGAGCGCTTGCCCGGGAATTTCTTCACGTCCCAGAAGTCGGCCCACGATTGCGGGCCCTTGTCGCCGTAGGTCTTGGTATTCCATGCGAGCACCGTCGAGAACACGTCCCCGCCGACGCAGTACTGGCCTGCGAATCCCGGCAGGAAGCTGGACGCGTCGATGATCTTGTAGTCGAGCTTCTCGAGCAAGCCTTCGTCGCCCGCCCGCGCGGCGCTCCCCGATCCGCTCGCGACGATGTCCCAGGTGTTGGCGCCGGCCTTCATCTTGAGGCGGAGGTCGCCGATGCCGGTATAAGTCTCCTCCTTCACCTTCATGCCGAGCGCCTTGGCCGCGGGCTGGAACACGGCCTTGCTCTGGCCCTCCTGGTACGACCCGCCGAACGAAGTGATGGTGACTTCCTGCGCGTGCGCGGTCGCAAGGGTGCCTGCGAGGGCGAGAGCGAGGGACGACGCGACGAGAACCTTGACGGACATGGCGCTTCCTCCTGGCCGGGCTTCCGGCATCGTGGCAGTGTGGGTACGGCGTGGTCTGGCGAAAAGAGCCACTTTGAACGCGATGGCATACCGCTTTGCGTGACCGCCCGCTGAGGCGGGACGTGGCATCCCGGGGGTGGCGTGCCGGCTCACGGCGCCTCGCTCGTCCGGTGCGCCGAGCGGGCGAGCCAGGCGGGGCTGACCTCGACGCCCCAGCCGGGGTCGCTCGGGATCGTCACGTGGCCGTCGACGACGTCGTACGGCGAGCGCACGAAGAGGCCCTCCTGCCACGGGTAGTAGTCGGGCCCCTCGATGGAGAACTCGAGGTACTTGCCCATGTTGGGGATGGCGCCCAGGAGGTGCATCGTGAACAGCGTCACCATGGAGAGGTTCGCGCTGTGCGGCGTGCACGGCAGCCCCGCGGCGTGGGCCATCGCGGCCACGCGCAGCGTGCGGATCATCCCTCCCATGTAGCAGACGTCCGGCTGCACGATGTCGACCGCCCGCGACGTGACGATGTGCTTCCACATGGGCAGGTAGCAGTCCTGCTCGCCGCCGGTCACGTCGAGCGAGAGCGCGTCGCGCACCGCCCTCGTGTCGTCGACGTCCCAGTAGGGGCAGGGCTCCTCGTAGTGGGCCACGCCGTGCTCCTCGAGGAGGCGTCCCACGTCGATGGCGCGGCGGACGGAGAACGCGCTGTTGGCGTCGACCAGGAGTGCGGCCTCCGCGCCGAGCGCCTTGCGGATAGCCGGGATGATCTCCTCCGTACGGCCCGGCCACTCGTCGACGTCGTGGCCGTACTCGGCGCCGACGCGGAACTTGAACGCGTCGAACCCGTAGCGGTCGCGCAACGCGAGGAAGCGCTCCGCCTCCGCGCGAGGCGCGATGTCGCGACGCATCGAGGAGGCGTACGCGCGAAGGCGCTTCGGCGTGCCTCCCAGGAGCTCGCATACGCTCTTGCCCTCGATCCTGCCGCGCAGGTCCCACAGCGCCGTCTCGATACCGCCGATCGCGCGGTACAGGTGCGACCCGGGGAACTTGTGCTCGCGCTCGGGCACGAGGTCGACGACGCCTTCGATGTCGAACGCATGGTGACCCAGCACCCACGGCGCGACCTGGCGATGCAGGATCGCGCAGGAGATGTCCGCGTGATAGGGCGAGACCTGTCCCCAGCCGTACCTGCCGCCGGCCGTGACGCGCACGAAGCCGACGAACTCGTCGCTGAAGGTCTCGATGCGCTGGTTCTGGATACCGCCCTCCGCTGTCTGGACGTCATCCGCGGCGCCGCCGCGGGCGGCCGCCCTCGCGAGCGAAGGCTCATCATCGGCAGGAAGTGGATCGCCCGACAGGTCCATTTTGAACAAATCGTGATACCGTTTCGGCCGTTCACCCCGAGGACCCACGGCGATGGTCAAGCGCGCGGGCGGAGCGCTCCTGCTCTCGCTGCGGATCGATCACGAGGCCGACCGGCCCGTCAGCACGCAGCTGTACGTCGCGCTGCGCGATCTCATCCTTTCCGGCGGCTTCGCCGCGGGCGGGCGCTTGCCCGCCACGCGCACGCTCGCGCGCGAGCTCCACGTGTCGCGCACGACGGTGATCGAGGCGTTCGACCGGCTCGGCTCCGAGGGCCTGCTCGAGTCGCGGGTCGGAGCGGGGACGTACGTGACCAAAGCCCTGGAGGCGGCGCCGCCCAAGCCGGCGGTGAGCGCCGCGCGGGTTCAGAAGCCGCGGCTGTCGCGCGCGATGGCGCGTTCGGTGCAGCGCTTCGGCGAGCGCAGCCGCCTGCCGGCGGTGGCTCGGGCGTTCACGACGGCGCTTCCCGCGTTCGACGCGTTTCCCATGGCGCAGTGGGCGCGCCTGTCGGCCAAGCACTGGCGTCGCGGTCGCAGCGATGTCATGGGCTACGGCGAGGCGTTCGGCTACACCCCGCTTCGCCAGGCGATCGCCGCGCATCTCCGCTCGAATCGCGGCATCGCGTGCGACGCCGCGCAGATCTTCATCGTCGCCGGCGCGCAGCAGGCGTTCTCGATGATCGCGTCGGCGCTCATCAACCCCGGCGATCCCGTGTGGTTCGAGAACCCGGGCGCGATCGGCGCGCGCAACAGCCTCATCGCGGCGGGCGCGAGCCTCGTCCCGGTTCCCGTCGACGACCAGGGCTTGCGGGTCGACGAGGGCCTGCGGCGCAGCGCGCGCTTCCGCCTGGCCTTCGTGACGCCCTCGCACCAGCAGCCGCTCGGTGTCGTGATGAGCCTCGAGCGGCGCTTCGCGCTCCTCAAGGCCGCGCAGCGGGCGCAGGCGTGGATCATCGAGGACGACTACGACGGTGAGTTCTCGTTCGAGGGCACGCCGCTTCCCACGCTCAAGAGCGTCGACTCCACCGACCTCGTGATCTACGTGGGCACGTTCAGCAAGTCGCTGTTCCCGTCGTTGCGACTGGGCTACTTCCTCGCGCCGCCCGCGCTGGTCGATACGATGGGCTCGATCATGAGCAAGGTGATGCATGGCGTGCCGACGTTCATCCAGGCGGTCGTCGCCGAATTCATCGACGAGGGGCACTTCGCGTCGCACCTTCGTCGCATGCGGAAGATCTACGCCGAGCGCCACGACGCGCTGTGCTCGTCGGCGCGGACGCGCCTCGGGGGCCTCCTCGACGTGGTGCCGAGCCAGAGCGGCCTCCACACCATCGGCCACCTGCGGCGCGGGCTCGTCGAGATGGCGGTGAGCGAAGCCGCGGCCGCGCGCAACATCAGCGCCTCGCCCATCGGCCGCTTCTCGCTCACGAAGATGCCCTCGCGCGGCCTCGTGCTCGGATTCGGCGGCGTGCCGACGCACGCGATCGAGGCCGGCGTGGACGTGCTGGGCGAGGTGCTCGAGGCGCAAGCGCGCTAGTGTCCTGTCCCGCAAGTACGCTCGCAAGTTCGCGGTGGAATTGGCCGCGAGGCGTCGTTGCTCCACCTCGCGACCGATTCCATACGCTCCTTTCGTTTCGGTACTTGCGGGACAGGACACGGCGAGGCGCGGCCAATGGCTTCGAAAATTCGCCAAAGTGGACCTGCGCGCGAGTGCGGCGCTTATGGCACCCTCTCGGCTTGGGCGACTTCGACTACATCGTCGTGGGCGGCGGCACGGCCGGCTGCGTCGTGGCCGCGCGGCTTTCGGAGAGCGGCGCGCATCGCGTGCTGCTGCTCGAGGCGGGAGGCAGCGACGATCGCTTCTTCGTCCGCATGCCCATCGGCTACGGCAAGTGCTTCTACGACGCGAGCCTCAACTGGATGTATCGCAGCGAGCCCGAGGCATCGCTCGACGGCCGCAGCGGCTATTGGCCCCGCGGCAAGCTGCTCGGTGGATCCGGATCGATCAACGCGATGGTCAACGTGATGGGCTTGCCTCAGGATTACGACGACTGGGCCGCGCTCGGCAACGCGGGCTGGTCGTGGCGTGAGGTCGAGCCGTTCTTCGCGAGGATCCGGACCCGCGCCTCCGACGTCAGCGCCGACGCCCATCCGCTGTGTCGCGCGTTCATCGCGGCGGGCGAGGAGCTCCGTATGCCTCGCAACGCCGACCTGGGCGGCGCGCATGCCGAAGGCGTCGGCCACTACCGGATCGCGGTGCACGCGGGCGTGCGCGAGTCCTCCGCCACCGCGTACCTGCGTCCCGCCATGCGCCGGGGCAACCTGGTCGTCGCGACCCACGCGCTCGCGACGCGCATCGGGTTCGACGGCTCGCGCGCGACGAGCGTCGCGTGGAGCACGCATGGCCGGTCGGAGTCGGCGCGCGCCCGGCGCGAGGTCGTCGTGTGCGCGGGGGCCGTGAACACGCCGCAGCTCCTGCAGCTCTCGGGCGTCGGCCCCGCGGCGCTCCTGCAATCGCTCGCAATCCCCGTGGTCGCGGATCGCGCGGTGGGGCAGAACCTGCAGGACCACCTGTGCATCGACTACCTGTATCGCTCACGCGTCGCGTCGCTCAACGAGACGCTGAGCCCGTGGCACGGCAAGCTGCGCACGGGCCTCCGGTATGTCCTCACGAAGCGCGGGCCGCTCGCGATGTCGGTCAACCAGGCGGGCGGCTTCGTGCGATCGCGCGAGGGACTCGATCGTCCCAACATGCAGCTCTACTTCTCGCCGCTCTCGTACACGCGCGCGCCGACTC
>JBGAIS010000245.1:0-4518 GCA_044225355.1 Casimicrobiaceae bacterium
GCGAGCATCGGCGCGCGCATCCCCCATTCTCCGAGCCCGGTGGTGCCGTAGAGCGCGCGGAAGTACAGCGTCATCGGGATGCTGTAGTCGGCGTAGTCGAGATGCGTGAGGATGTCGGCGACCCCTGAGCGCATGAGCTTGTGCAGCGCATGCCACTCGTCGTCGATGACGATCTGGCTCGCGACGTCGTGCAGCCGCAGCCACGCGCCCGCGACGCTCGCCGCCAGGGCGAGCGCGACCCAGCCGGCGCGGCGGCCCGTCACGCGCCGGGCGAGGTCGCGACCGGCGACGCCGGCAGCTTCCACTCGGACTCCGTCGAGAAGATGCGCGGCCGCGCGAGCCGCCAGCGCCACAGTCGGTACGCCATGCTCGTGCGCAGCACGCCGAGGCCGTACGTCACCGAGCGGCGAAAGCTGATCTGGCTCGCGTCCTCGAAATAGCGCGTGGGGCACGAGATCTCGCCGATGCGCATGCCGAAGGCGAGCGCCTGGACGAGCATCTGGTTGTCGAACACGAAGTCCGACGAGTTGGCGCCGAGCGGCAGCGTCTCGAGCACGCGCCGCGAGAACGCGCGAAAGCCCGTGTGATACTCGGACAGCCGCGTGCCGACGACGACGTTCTGGAACGTGGTCAGCGCGCGGTTCGCGTAGTACTTGTAGCGCGGCATGCCGCCCGCGAGCGCGCCCTTGCCCAGCATGCGCGAGCCGATGGCCATGTCGTACACGCCCGACGCGACGAGCGACGCGAGCGCGGTGATGAGTCGCGGCTCGTATTGATAGTCGGGATGCAGCATCACGACGATGTCGGCCCGCGCCGCGAGCGCGGCCGCGTAGCACGTCTTCTGGTTGGCGCCGTAGCCCGCGTTGATGGCGTGGCGGATGGGCGACAGGCCCAGGCCCTCCGCGACGCGCAGGGTCTCGTCGTCGCTCGCGTCGTCGACGAGGAGCACCGCGTCGACGACGTCGTGCGGGATGGCGCGATAGCACGCTTCGAGCGTGCGCTCGGCGCGGTACGCGGGCATCACGACGACGAGGCGCTGGCCGTGGATCATGGGGAGGGCGGGTGAAGGGCGGCCGACGTCGCGCGGCATGCCGATTACGGGCGCATGATAGCGGATGCCGCGATTTAGCCGGCCGGCTCATCCAGGCGACTTAGAATGCGACCCTTTGCCCGGCATCATGCGATCGGACCCGCCGAAGCACGGTACGAAGGCCTTCGACGCCCGCGAGTTCGCGCGCTACGTCGCCGTCAGCGTCGTGTCGCTGGGCGTCGACGTCCTCGTCCTCTATCTCCTCGCCGTGCGCCTCGGCCTGAACGCGCCGGTCGCGGGAACGGTCTCGTACGTCGCGGGCCTCGCCGTGCACTACGTGCTCGCCGTCTCGCGCGTCTTCGGGTTCCGCCGGCTGCGTCACGCGCCGTCGGCCGAGTTCGTGCTCTACGCGGCGAGCGGCGCGGTGGGCGCGGCCGTGAGCTACGTCGTCCTGTGGGTGGGCGAGGAGGTCGGCTCGTCGCTGTGGGCCGCGAAAGCGGTCGCGGTGGCGATCGCGTTCGTGGTCACCTATCTCCTGCGCCGTCGCGTGCTGTTCACGCGCGCGGCCGGGCAAGCGCCGTGATCGCGCCATGACGCGCACCGTCGTGATCGCCGGCGCAGGCCCCGCCGGCCTCACCGCGGCGCACGAGCTCCTGCGCGAGAGCGCCGACGTCCGCGTGATCGTGCTCGAGGCAGGGTCGCAGGTCGGCGGCCTCGCGCGCACCGAGCGGCACCGCGGCAATCGCATCGACATTGGCGGGCATCGCTTCTTCTCGAAGGTGGATTGGGTGATGAAATGGTGGCGCGAGGTGCTGCCCACGTCGCCCGCGATGGAAGCTTTCCGCCCGAGCGCCGATCCGTCCGCGAGCCTCGAGGCCGCCGATGCGCTCGCGCGCGACACGCCCGAGCGATCGATGCTGATTCGCCCCCGGCTGTCGCGCATCCTCTACCTGCGCAAGTTCTTCGACTACCCCATCTCGCTCAATGGTCGCACGCTAATGAACCTGGGGCCGGTGCGCATCGCGGCGGTGGGCGCGAGCTACGTGCGCGCGCGGCTGCGCCCCATCCGCCCCGAGAAGAACCTCGAAGACTTCCTCGTCAACCGCTTCGGGCGCAGGCTCTACCTCACGTTCTTCAAGGATTACACCGAGAAGGTGTGGGGCGTGGAGTGCTCGCGCATCAGCGCCGAGTGGGGCGCGCAGCGCATCAAGGGGCTGTCGGTCACGCGCGCGATCCTGCACGCGCTGCGTCCCAAGGCCCTGCGCTCTCGAGGCGACGTGGGGCAGAAGGGCGTCGAGACGAGCCTCATCGAGCGCTTCATGTATCCCAAGCTCGGGCCGGGGCAGATGTGGGAGACGGTCGCGGAGCGCGTCGTCGCGAACGGCGGCGCGGTGCACCTCGACACGCGCGTCGTGGAGATTCGCTTGAGCGCGGGCCGAGTCGCGTCGGTCGTGTGCGAGGGGACGAAGGGCGGCGAGCGTCGCGAGATCGCCTGCGACGCGTTCGTCTCGTCGATGCCGCTCAAGGACCTCGCGCGTGCGGCGACGCCCGCGCCGCCCGCCGACGTCGCGGCCGTCGCGCAGGGCCTCGCGTACCGCGACTTCATCACGGTGGGCGTGCTGCTCGCGAAGCTCGAGCCGAGCGAGGCCGCGCGCCCCGGGTTCGCGAACCACCTCGTGCCCGACACGTGGATCTACATCCAGGAGAGCGACGTGCGCGTGGGCCGGCTGCAGATCTTCAACAACTGGAGCCCCGCGCTCGTGAGCGATCCCTCGCGTATCTGGATCGGGCTCGAGTATTTCTGCAACGAGGGCGATGACCTGTGGCAGCTTTCCGACGCGCGGATGCGCGACGTCGCGCGCGACGAGATCGCGAAGCTCGGCCTCGCGCGCGTCGAGGACATCATCGACATGACCGTCATCAAGGTGGAGAAGGCGTATCCCGCGTACTTCGGCAGCTACGGCGACTTCGCCGTCCTCCGCGCGTGGCTCGACGGCATCGGGAACCTGTATCCCGTCGGGCGCAACGGCATGCACCGGTACAACAACCAGGATCATTCGATGGTGAGCGCCCGGATGGCGGCGCAGTGCATCCTCGATCCCTCGCGCCCCAAGTCGGCCATCTGGGACGTCAACGTCGAGCAGGAGTACCACGAGGAGCGCGCGGAGGGCTCACGCTGACGGCGTCGCCGCTTTGAGGGGCGCGTCGGGTCAGGCGATCCCCGCTCACCAGCTTGCAGTCCTTCCCTAGAAGGGCTCGAGGCACCCGGCGCGAGCGAAGGCTTCGCGCGCTACCGCCTCCCAGCGGGCGGGATCGCGCGCGAGGTCGCCGCCCGGCGTGAGCGGCACGATCTCGGGCTCGAGGCACCCGGCGCGAGCGAAGCCTTCGCGCGCTACCGCCTCCCAGCCGGCGGGATCGCGCGCGAGGTCGCCGCCCGGCGTGAGCGGCACGATCTCGCGACGCATATCGTTCCAGCAGTAGAGGCCCGTGAAGGTCGACAGGTCGAAGGCGGAGGCGCCCTTGAGCTTCGCCACGGTGCCGTCGGTGAGCATCGCCGACCAATGCCGGAAGTCGGTGCCGAGGGTGGGCGCGAGCCGCGAAAGCTCGTCGCGCGCCTGGATGGGCGGCGCGACGAGCGCGCCCTGCGACGTGCGGGCGAAGAGCGCCGCGCCCATGTGATCGGGCAGGAGCAGGAGCGCGTACTGGTCGTCGCGTAGGGTGCCCGCGAAGCGACCGATGGCCGGCGTGACGCGCGCCATCGTGACGCCCGCCGCGTGCCACTGGCGAAGGCTCCCGGCCTGCGCGACCACGCACAGCGCGACGAGCGCGAGCGCCGGCATCCACGCGCGAGGATGCATGGACACGAGCGCGCCTGCCGCCAGCGACGCGTACAACCACGCGAGGTAGAAGTGCCGGCCGCCCTCGCCGCCGGGCGACGAGACCGGAAACGAGAGCGCGGGAGAGGCGGCGTACAGCGCGAAGCCCGCGACGAGCGGCAGGGCGAGCATGATCGCGCGAGGCCTTCTTCCCGCGTCGCCCTCGGCCATGCGCGACGACCGCCACGCCATCGCGCCGATCGTCAGCGCGAGCCCGCCGCAGGCGATCGCCCATGCGATCCACCACGCTCCCACGTTCGCGAGCGCGATGTCGCGCAACCCGCTCCATCGGCCCCACCATTCGCCGACGCTCGCCGGCGCCGTGGTGGACGCGTAGACCTTGAGCGCCGATCCGAAGAGCGCCACGCGCCACGCGAAGTACGCGACGAGGAGCGCGAAGCTCGGGCCCATCTCCACCGCGAGCCTGCGCAGCGCCGCGCGCGCACCTGCGGTACCGACCCCTGCCGAAGCGAGCACCAGCGACGCCACCGCGGGCAGCGGTATCGCGCTCTCCTTCGACCACAGCGCGCACGTGAGGAAAGCAAGGCGCTGCGCATGCTCGCGGAGCGTCGACGGACGATCGAGGGGAAGGCTCAGGAAGTAGAGCAGGCT
>JBGAIS010000246.1:0-4478 GCA_044225355.1 Casimicrobiaceae bacterium
ACGTGACGTCCGACAGCGTCACCGTGCCGCGCGCCGGCTGCGGCAGCGCGATCACGTGCTCGGGCGGACGAATGGCGGGCTCGATGGACAGGAGCTCGAACAGGCGCTCGGTGGCGCCGGCCGCGCGCTGGACGTCGCCGATAACCTCGCTGATCGTTCCCGCCGCGCTCGCGACGATCACTGCGTAGAACACGAACGCCGAGAGCTGCCCCGGCGTGATGCGTCCCGCGACCACGTCGTGGCCACCGATCCACAGGATGACGCCCACGGCCCCGAACACCAGCACGATCACCGTCGCGACGAGGAACGCTCGCTGGCGGATGCGCTGCAGCGCCGTCGCGAACGCACTCTCGACGCGCGCGCCGAACTGACGGCGATCCTCCGCCTCGTGCCCGTACGCCTGCACCGTGCGAATCTCGTGCAGCGCCTCGTCGACGTACGCGCCCACGTCGCCGACGCGATCCTGGCTCGCGCGCGCAAGCCTGCGCACGCGGCGTCCGAAGAAGAGGATGGGAACGAGCACCAGCGGCACCCCGACGAGCACCAGCGCCGTCAACTTTCCGCTCGTGAGCGCGAGCATGACGAGCCCGCCGACCATCAGCAACACATTGCGGATGGCCATCGAGGCGCTGGATCCGATGACGGTCTCGAGCATGGTCGTGTCGTTGGTCAGGCGAGAGATGACCTCGCCGGTGCGCGTGAGCTCGAAATAGCTGGGCGGCAGCGACAGCAGGTGATCGAAGACCGCGCGGCGAAGGTCCGCCGTCACGCGCTCGCCGAGCCACGAGACGTAGAAGAAGCGCGCGTAGGTGGCGAGCGCCATCACCACGACCACGCCGAGCATGAGCGCGAGCGTGCGGTCGAGCTCCACGCCGCTGCCGGCCGAGAAGCCGCGGTCGATGACGAACTTGAGCCCCTGGCCGATGGTGAGGACGGCCGCGGCCGCCACGACGAGCGAGACCGCCGCGAGCGCAAGCTGCCGCCGGTAGGGCCGCAGGAATCGGCCGACGCGCGCGAGGGTGCGCAGCGCCGCGAGAGGCGGCATCTTCGGCGCGTCGAGCGGGATGGGAGCGTAGCCTCGTGCCATGGGGGATTTACGGGGAGGGAACCGGCACGTTAGCCTTGGGTGGATCGGAAGTCGAGAAGACGCCACCCGGAGACCGCGATGCCGCTCGCCCTGCCCTCGTTCATGACCCTGCTGCTCGTGCTCTGGTACGTGGTGACCGGAATCCATGTGGGGCGCATGCGCGGCAAATACAAGATCGCCGCCCCCGCCACCACGGGACACCCCGCGTTCGAGCGCGCCTTCCGCGTGCAGATGAACGAGCTCGAGAACGTCGTCGCGTTCCTGCCGTCGATGTGGATCTACGCATGGTTCGGCAACCCGAGATGGGCCGCGATCGCGTGCGGCGTGTACCTCCTCGGACGCATCGTGTACGCAATCGGCTACTGGCGCGAAGGCGGCAATCGCAGCGTCGGGTACGCCATCTCGACGTTCGCGCTGTCGATCACCTGGGTCGCTGCGCTGGCGAGTGTCGTCCGCTGGCTGGGCTTTGCGTGAAGCCTCGCACCGAATGGGGGCGGCGATAGCGTAAAATGTAGAGTTTCGTCCCGCGCCCGCCGTCCACGCCATGAACGCACCGCTGCCCGCCTCGCTCCTGTCCGCCGTCGAGCTCGCCCCTCGCGACCCCATCCTCGGCGTCACCGAGGCCTTCGTCGCCGACACCAACCCCAGGAAGGTGAACCTCGGCGTGGGCGTGTACAACGACGACACCGGCAAGCTTCCCGTGCTCGAGTGCGTGAAGCGCGCCGAGCATGCCATGGCCGCCCGCAGCGCGCCCCGCGGCTACCTTCCCATCGACGGCATCGCCGCGTACGACCGCGAAGTGCAGAAGCTCCTGCTCGGCGCCGACAGCCCCATCGTCAAGGAAGGCCGCGCCGTCACGGTACAGGCGCTGGGCGGAACCGGCGGCCTGCGCGTCGGCGCCGATTTCCTGCGCCGGTTCGCCCCCGGCGCGCAGGTGTGGATCAGCGACCCGAGCTGGGAAAACCACCGCGCGCTGTTCGAGAGCGCGGGCTTCACGGTCAACACCTCCGCGTACTACGACGCGTCGACGCGCGGCCTCGATTTCGACGCGATGATCGCGTCGCTCGAGCGCATTCCTGCGGGCGGCATCGTCGTCCTGCACACCTGCTGCCACAATCCCACGGGCGCCGATCCCACGGCGGACCAGTGGACGCGCATCATCGAAGTCGTCCGCGCGCGCGGGCTCGTGCCTTTCCTCGACTTGGCCTACCAGGGCTTCGCTGACGGCATCGAGCAGGACGGCGCCGTCGTGGGCCGCTTTGCCGCCACGCCGGGCCCGCTGTTCATCGCGAGCTCGTTCTCGAAATCGTTCTCGCTCTACGGCGAGCGTGTCGGCGCGTTGACCATCGTCGCGGCCAGCAAGGACGAGGCCTCGCGCGTGCTTTCGCAGGTCAAGCGCGTGGTGCGCGCCAATTACTCGAACCCCCCGACGCACGGGGGCGAGATCGTCGCCACCGTGCTCGCCTCGCCGGAGCTCCGCGCGCTGTGGGAGTCCGAGCTCGCCATGATGCGCGATCGCATCAAGCTCATGCGCGCCGAGATCGTCGAGCGCCTGCACGAGCGCCTGCCGGGACGCGACTTCCGCTACATGCTTGCCCAACGCGGCATGTTCTCTTACTCGGGCTTGAGCAAGGAGCAGGTGAAAAGGCTGCGCGACGAGTTCTCGATCTACGCCGTGGACTCGGGCCGCATCTGCGTCGCCGCGCTCAATTCCGGCAACGTCGCGTACGTGGCCGACGCCGTCGCCAAGGTGGCCGGTTGACCATTTTGACGAATGACCGTTTTCCGCTATAATGAGCGACTGTCTAGCGCGGGAATAGCTCAGTTGGTAGAGCGCAACCTTGCCAAGGTTGAGGTCGGGAGTTCGAGACTCCTTTCCCGCTCCAGTATCCTTCGAGGGAGAGCCGTGCAGTCGATGTAGGCTCTCCCTTTTCGTTGCCGGTTTCTGCTACGGTGACGGCGCGCCGCGGTGCTCACCGCGGCCAATGCCAGTTGGTCCCCTCAAGGCGGGGTGGCAGAGTGGTCATGCAGCGGCCTGCAAAGCCGTCTACGCCGGTTCGATTCCGACCTCCGCCTCCATCAGCCCCGAGCGGCCGACTTGCGCAACGCGAGCGCAGCGCCGACCACGAGCAGCGCACCCAACGCAAGCAGCGCATGTTCGCCCAGCGCCGGTATCGGAGCGGCGGCGGCCTGCACGCCCTCACCGATGATCACCACGACCCGGTCCGCAGTCGGCCCGGTGCCGAACGTATACGTATAGGTGCCGCGGGTATCGACCATCGCGTCGAGCGTGGTTCCCGCAAACACGCTGGACCCGCTCAAGGGCGTGCCTGATACGTACCCGTCGGGCAGGAAGACGGCCGCCGAACTGCCCTGGACGTAGGCAATATCGCCGGTGCCGGAAGCAGCCAACGACGTCGGTCCGCTGCCGAAATTGGTGGGTCCGACGAGGCCCGGGTGGGCGATCGCACCGCTGCCGGCCACGCATAGCGTGCCCGTGCCGGGCTGGAAGGCACCCACGCCCGTCGTGCCGTTACAGGACACGGACGTGCCGGAAGCTGGAATGGCCGTGGTGTTGACCGAGCCACTTACGGTTGCAACCACGTTCGGGCCCTGCTGCTTCAGGGTGAACGTCAGGACCGCGTACGCTGGACTGACTACGATCGACAGCGCCAATGCAACCAGAAGCTGCTTTGCCATGATTACCTCCCCCGTTTTGACCCGGACGGGTCAAGCGGCAGTTTGTAACCAAGCGTACGCGGAAAGCCAGCGATGCCCGCGGCCGGCCGCTCCCGGGCAAAAAGACGCTAGCGTGCCCGCCCGTCGAAGTGCTTGACGGGCAATGACTCGATGTCCACGCCCTCCAGGCAACGGACGTTGATCGCCGCCGTGTCCTTGCCCTGCGGATCCTTCGCCTCGCCATAGGGATGCATGCCGCACACCGGGCAGAAGCGATGCCTGATCAGGTGCTTGTTGAACGTGTACGTTGCCGCGGCGTCGTCGGGCGTCTGCAGGTGCAGGCTCGCGCGCGGTACGAACCACATCAGCGCGCCCTTGCGCTGGCAGATCGAGCAGTTGCAGGCCACGACGCCCGTCAGGTCGCCGTCGACGTCGAAGGCGATGCGGCCGCAGTGACAGCTTCCCTGGTAGTTCATCGCGATCCCCGTTCCACGAAGTGAGGCGTCGCAGTCTACGCGCCGCCGCCGCCACGTTCTCGCATGGCTGTCGAAGGTGCGGTCGCAACCGGATACGAAAATGCGCATGCGTCCCGCCCGGGCCCGAGCTATAACGCGTTGCCCCCGGAGAGCGCGCCTCCGAATGGCCCGCGCCCCTTATTGAGCCACCACCGATGCAGCTTCGCCAACGCCGGACAAGGTTGCCGATCCGCATG
>JBGAIS010000247.1:0-4483 GCA_044225355.1 Casimicrobiaceae bacterium
TTCGAAGGGGCCGCTGGTTGACAGCGGCCCCCGACCTCCTATACCCTGCCTTTTCCGTACGACGCGCAGTGCCGTAAGAGCCGCCGCCGCACAGCCCGAATCGCAATCGGGCGCCGTTCAGCGGGAACACCCCCGCGGCGCCGCGATCCCAAACCCGTCTCGAAAGTCGTCCCGGCCGTAACGTCGGCCGTCCCCTTGGCCATATCGGCTTCGCCATTCCGGCACGTCCCCTTCCCGCACCATGCATCTATCCGAACTCAAGTCCAAACACGTCTCCGAGCTCATCGAAGTCGCCAACGCGAACGACATCGAGGGCGCCAACCGGATGCGCAAGCACGACCTCATCTTCGCGCTCCTGAAGCAGCAGGCGAAGAAGGGCGAATCGATCTTCGGCGGCGGCGTCCTCGAGGTCCTGCCCGACGGCTTCGGCTTCCTGCGCTCGCCCGACACGAGCTACCTCGCGAACACCGACGACATCTACATCTCGCCGTCGCAGATCCGCCGCTTCAACCTGCACACCGGCGACACCATCGAGGGCGAGATCCGCACGCCCAAGGACGGCGAGCGCTACTTCGCGCTGGTCAAGGTCGACAAGGTCAACTTCGAGCCGCCCGAGAACGCGAAGTCGAAGATCCTCTTCGAGAACCTGACGCCGCTCTTCCCGGACGAGCCGCTCGTACTCGAGCGCGACATCAAGGCCGAGGAGAACATCACCGGGCGCATCATCGACATCATCGCGCCCATCGGCAAGGGCCAGCGCGGGTTGCTGGTCGCGAGCCCGAAGTCCGGCAAGACGGTGATGCTGCAGCACATCGCGCATTCCATCGCCGCCAATCATCCCGACGTGATGCTCATCGTGCTGCTCATCGACGAGCGTCCCGAGGAAGTCACCGAAATGCAGCGCTCGGTGCGCGGCGAAGTCGTCTCGTCCACGTTCGACGAGCCCGCGACGCGCCACGTGCAGGTCGCGGAAATGGTCATCGAGAAGGCGAAGCGCCTCGTCGAGCACAAGAAGGACGTCGTGATCCTGCTCGACTCGATTACGCGGCTCGCGCGTGCCTACAACACCGTGGTGCCCGCATCGGGCAAAGTGCTGACGGGCGGCGTCGACGCCAACGCGCTGCAGCGGCCCAAGCGCTTCTTCGGCGCCGCGCGCAATATCGAGGAAGGCGGCTCGCTGACCATCATCGCCACCGCGCTCATCGACACCGGCTCGCGGATGGACGACGTGATCTACGAGGAGTTCAAGGGCACGGGCAACATGGAAATCCACCTCGACCGCCGCATGGCCGAGAAGCGGATCTACCCGTCCATCAACGTGAACCGCTCGGGCACCCGCAAGGAAGAGCTCCTGCTCAAGGCCGACATCCTGCAGAAGGTATGGATCCTTCGTAAGCTCCTCTACCCGATGGACGAGCTCGAGGCCATGGAGTTCCTGCTCGACAAGATCAAGGCGACGAAGAACAACGGCGAGTTCTTCGACAGCATGCGCCGCGGGTAGGCGGCGCATGTCCACGGCGCGCGACGACTCGGGCAGCGCGCGCATCCACGCGCGCTCGGTCCAGGAGTACCTGGACGAGACGCCCGTGTGGCGGGACGGCACGCTCGCGCCGCCGTCGCCCATGACGCGCATGCAGCGCCGCATCTGGGCGCTGGCGGTCGCGGGCAAGTTCTTCGAGGGCTTCGTCGTCTTCATGACGGGCGTCGCCCTGCCGCTGATCGCGAAGGAGTTCTCGCTCACCGCCACGGAGCACGGCCTCGTCGGCGCGGCGTCGCTCTTCGGCATCCTGGTGGGCGCGAGCGCGCTCGGCGGCCTGTCCGACCGCTTCGGGCGCCGCCCGATCTTCGTGATCGAGATGGCGATCTTCGCCGTCTTCCTGGTCCTCATCCTGTTCACGCCGAACCTGCCGTGGCTCCTCGCGTGCCTCTTCGGCATGGGCCTCGCGCTCGGCTGCGACTATCCCACCGCGCACCTCGTCATCTCGGAGAGCGCCGACACCGAGCGGCGCGGCCGCCTCGTGCTGAGCGCCTTCGCGTTCCAGGCCGTCGGCGCGCTCGCCGGCATGGCGGTCGGATTCCTCATCCTGTTCGACAATCCCACGCTGGGCGCGTGGCGGTGGATGTACGCCACGGCCATCGTGCCGGCGGTGATCGTCACCCTCGGGCGCGTGTTCGTCACCGAGAGCCCGCACTGGCTCGTCGCGCGCGGCGACGCCCGCGACGCGGAGCGCGAGATGAGCGTGCTGCTGCAGCGCGACCCGCCGTATCCCACCGCCGTGACGCTGAGCGAGAAGGCCGAGGAAGCGGAGGCGCCGCGCGTGCGCGAAGGCTACGCGAGCCTCTTCAAGCCGGCCAACCTGCGCGCGACCCTCCTCGCGTCGGTCCCGTGGTTCCTGCAGGATCTCGGGACGTACGGAATCGGCATCTTCACGCCCACGCTGCTCGCGGCCGCGGTGGGGCATCCGCGACCCGTCGCGCACAGCGTGACCGACATCGTCGCCAACGACATCGTCGGGGCCAAGGGCGCGGCGCTGGTCGACATCCTGCTCCTGGTCGGCATCGTCGGCGCGGTGCTGCTCGCCGATCGTGTAGGGCGCATCCGGCTGCAGATCGCGGGCTTCGTGGGCTGCGCGGCCGGGCTCGCGATCGCCGCGCAGTCGGCCGGCATGACCGGCGACTCGCGCCTCATGGTCATCGTGCTGGGCTTCATGGTGTTCAACTTCAGCACCAACATCGGGCCCAACGCGCAGACTTACCTCATCGCGGGCGAAGTGTTTCCCACCGGGATCCGCGCGAAGGGCGCGGGCTTCGCGGCGTCGTTCGCGAAGCTCGGCGCGGTGGCCACCGCGTTCCTCTTTCCGATCCTGCTGGTCGACCTCGGCACGTCGCGGCTGCTGTACGTCCTAGCGGGCACGTCGCTCCTCGGCGCCGCGGTCACGTGGCACTACCGCATCGAGACCCGCGGCGTGCGCCTCGACCGCGTGGGGGATCCGGAGTAGGGAGGGTCACGGCGCGGGGGACGCTCCCCTCACCCGCCCTGTCGGGCACCCTCTCCCCGCACGCGGGGCGAGGGGTAGTGCGCGGCGACTCGGCTTCGGCCTTGGCTCCCGGTCCCAACGCACGCCCCAAGGCCCCCTCTCCCGCGCGCGGGAGAGGGTTGGGGTGAGGGCCAGCGCACACCGCCGGCCCCGCCACCTCACTCGTGCCGCAGCGCCTCGATGGGGTCGAGCCGCGCCGCGCGCCGCGCGGGAAAGAACCCGAACACCACGCCGATCAGCGCCGACACCGCGAACGACAGCGCGTTGATGCCCGCGTTGAAGATGTAAGGCACCTGCATCACCTGCGCGATCGCGATCGACGCCACCGTGGCGAGCGCGATGCCCATGAGCCCGCCCAGCATCGACAGGGCGACCGCCTCGATCAGGAACTGCAGCAGCACCTCGCGCTCGAGCGCGCCGATGGCCAAGCGCAGGCCGATCTCGCGCGTGCGCTCGGTGACGCTCACGAGCATGATATTCATGATGCCGATGCCCCCCACGAGGAGGCTCACGGCCGCGACCGCGCCGAGGAGCGTCGTCATCACCTTCGTCGTCCCCGACACCGCTTCCGCGATCTGCTTCGTGTCGAGCACGTTGAAGTTGTCGGGGTCCTCGCTCGCGAGCTTGCGCCGCTCGCGCAGGAGATCGCCGATGGCCGACTGCACGCGCGCGCTGTCGGAGCCGTCCTCCATCGACACGAGCAGCGTGCCGACGCGCTGGTTGCCCGTGACGCGCCGCTGCATGGTCTTGAGCGGCAGGATGATCGTGTCGTCCTGGTCGTTGCCCATCGCCGCGCGGCCCTTCGACTGCAGCACGCCGATCACGTCGCACGAGAACTGCTTCACGCGCACCTTCTCGCCGACCACGTCGGGCTTGCCGAAGAGCTCGCGGCGCACGGTGTCGCCGATGATGCAGACGGCGGCGCCCGCCTGCTCCTCGTCGGACTCGAACTTGCGGCCGGCGGCGAGCGTCCAGTTGTTGGTCTCGAAATAGGCGTTGGTCGTGCCGGTGACGCTCGTCTGCCAGTTCTTCCCGTTCGCGATCACCGTCACGCCTGAGCGCTGCTCCGGCGCCACCGCGCGGATGCCCCCCACCTGCGACATGATCGCATCGGCGTCGGACGGCTGGAACGGCGGCGCGCCTGCGGCGCCCATGCCCGGGCCCAGGCGCTGGCCCGGCCGCACCATGAGGAGATTGCTGCCGAGGCTCGAGATCTGGTCCTTCACGGCCTGCGTGGCGCCGTTGCCGACCGTGACCATCGTGATGACCGCGGCGACGCCGATCACGATGCCGAGGATCGTGAGGAAGGACCGCAGGAGGTTGCGACGGATCTCGCGCAGCGCGAGGAGGATGGTGTTGAGGATCATGCCGGGTCGTCCGCTCGCGTCACGCGATGGCGTCGGTCTCGGTCGCCGCGCCGGCCGGCGCGGGGCGGCGGACGTTGC
>JBGAIS010000248.1:0-4346 GCA_044225355.1 Casimicrobiaceae bacterium
GCGATGGGTCGATACTCCGAGTTCCACCGGCGCTCGCTCGCGGACCGCGACGGCTTCTGGCGCGAGCGTGCCGCGCTCATCGACTGGCAAACGCCGTTCACGTCGGTCCTCGACGACTCGAAGCCGCCGTTCGCGCGCTGGTTCGTCGGCGGCCGCACGAACCTGTGCCACAACGCGGTCGATCGACACGTCGCGGCGCGCGGCGACCAGCCGGCGCTCGTCTTCATCTCGACCGAGACCGGCCAGGAGTCGACCTACACGTACCGCGACCTGCACGCCGAGGTCAACCGCGCGGCGGCGATCTTGCGGGCGCTGGGGGTGCGCCGCGGCGATCGCGTGCTCGTGTACATGCCGATGATCCCGGAGGCGGTGTTCGCGATGCTCGCGTGCGTGCGCATCGGCGCCATCCACTCGGTGGTGTTCGGGGGATTCGCGGCGGCGAGCCTCGCGACGCGCATCGACGACGCGCGGCCGGTGGCGATGGTCACCGCGGACGCCGGCATGCGCGGCGGCAAGGCGGTGCCGTACAAGCATCTCGTCGACGAGGCGTGCAGGCTCGCGAAGCACCCGCCGGCGCGCGTGCTCATCGTCGACCGGGGCATCGACCCCTCGATGCCGCGCACGGCCGGTCGCGACGTCGACTACGCGGAGCTTCGCGCGAAGCACATGGACGCGACGGTGCCCTGCGAGTGGATGGAATCGAGCGAGCCCTCGTACATCCTGTACACGTCCGGCACCACCGGCAAGCCCAAGGGCGTGCAGCGCGACACCGGCGGCTACGCGGTGGCCCTCACCGCCTCGATGCGCGACATCTTCTGCGTGCAGCCCGGCGAGACGATGTTCTGCACGAGCGACATCGGCTGGGTGGTGGGTCATTCCTACATCGTCTACGCGCCGCTCCTCAACGGATCGACCACGATCATGTACGAGGGCCTGCCGATCCGGCCCGACCCCGCGATCTGGTGGAAGATCGTCGCGCAGCATCGCGCGAAGACGATGTTCAGCTCGCCGACCGCCATTCGCGTGCTGAAGAAGCAGGACCCGGCGTTCATGCGCCAGCACGACCTCTCGTCGCTCGAGTACCTGTTCCTCGCGGGCGAGCCGCTCGACGAGCCGACCGCGCGCTGGGTCTCCGATTCCCTCGGGGGCGTCGCCATCGTCGACAACTACTGGCAGACGGAGTCGGGGTGGCCCATCCTGTCCGCGCAGCCGGGTGTGGAGGACACGCCGCGGAAGTTCGGCAGCCCCTCGTTCCCCACCGCGGGCTACGACGTTCGCCTCGTGAGCGAGGTGACGGGGAAGGAGGCGGGCGCCGACGAGAAGGGCGTGCTCGCGATCGCGCCGCCGCTGCCGCCGGGGTGCCTGTCCACCGTATGGGGCGACGACGAGCGCTTCGTCGACACCTACTTCAAGACGTTCCCCGGCGAGCTCCTGTATTCGACCTTCGACTGGGCGATACGCGACGGCGACGGCTATTACTTCGTGCTGGGCCGCACCGACGACGTGATCAACGTCGCGGGGCATCGCCTGGGCACGCGCGAGATCGAGGAGGCGGTGCAGGCCCACGCCGGCATCGCGGAGGTGGCCGTGGTGGGCGTCGCGGACTCGCTCAAGGGGCAGGTCCCGATGGCGTTCGCGGTGGCCAAGGACCCGGCGCGCGTCGCTACGCCTGCGGGCGCGGCCGCGATGCGCAAGGAGGTCATGGACACCGTGGACCGCGAGCTCGGCGCCATCGCGCGACCGGGCGCCGTGCACTTCGTCACGGTGCTGCCCAAGACGCGCTCGGGCAAGCTCCTGCGCCGCTCGCTGCAGGCGCTGGCCGAGGGTCGCGACCCCGGCGACCTCACCACCATCGAGGATCCCACCGCGCTCGAGCAGGTCAAGGCGGCCCTCGGGCGCTGAGTGCCCCGAAATGGACACGCGGCGAGGTGCGCGAATCGCGGACCTGCGATAATGGGTGGTTATGCCTCACGCCCCCCTCACCGAGGTCCTGCGCGGCGATACCGTCGAGAGCGTCCACTCGGGCTCGGTGGCGGTCGTCGACCTTGACGGGCGCATCCTCTTCGGCGCCGGCGACCCGGATTTCGTCACGTTCACGCGGAGCTCGCTCAAGCCGTTGCAGGCGCTGCCGTTCGTGCGCGCCGGCGGGCTCGAGCGGTATCGCTACTCGACCGCGGAGACGGCGCTCCTGTGCGCGAGCCACTCGGGCGAGCCGCGCCACGTCGACGCGGTGGCCGGGATGCTCCTGCGCGCGGGCAACGGCCCCGCCGACCTCCAGTGCGGGTCGCACGCGCCGGGGCACTACGAGGTGCACGGGCAGGTCCCGCCGCCGCCGCCTTACTCGCCGCTCGCGCACAACTGCTCGGGCAAGCACGCGGGGATGCTCGCGCACTGCGTGATGTGCGGCTACGGCCGCCACGACTACCTCGAGTACGCGCATCCGCTCCAGCAGGAGATCCGCGCCGCTGTGTCGAGGATGACGGGCGTGCCCGAGGCCTCGCTCGCCTCCGGCGTCGACGGATGCTCGGCGCCCAATTACGCCGTGCCGCTGTCGCGCCTGGCGCTCGCCTTCGCGCGGCTCGCCTCCCCGGACGGGGACGCCGAGTACGGCGACGCGCCCGCTCGCCTGGCGCAAGCCATGACCGAGTATCCCGAGATGGTCTCGGGAGACGGCCGCAGCGACCTCGCGCTCACGCAGGCCGGGCGCGGCGACTGGGTATGCAAGATCGGCGCCGAGGCGGTGCAGGCCATCGGCGTGCGCAGCCGGGGCATCGGCATCGCGGTGAAGGTGGGCGACGGCACCCGCCGGGGCCTCCTGCCGGCGGTGGTGTCGGTGCTGGATTCGCTGGGCCTCGTCGACGCGCAGGCGAGGGCCCATCTCGCGCCCCTCGCCGCCCCGCAGGTCCGCAACTACCGCGGCACGGTCACCGGACGCCTTCGGCCTGCGCTTGTCCTGGACAAACTGGACCGTCCGATGGCGGCCGCCGCGAAGGGCGCGGACGAATGAACTTACGCCAGTTGCAACAGTCTGTTACGGCAAGCGCGCGCCGCGGCAAACTCCCGTGGTTCGGCCAGGTTGGGGCTACACCGTCCGCCGGCTGCCGCACCTGCCGTTCGGCAGGACAACAACGAATGAATCAGGGAATACCCGCGGATGGGTGATCGCGAAGTCGATCAGCAGCTCGTGGAGCGAGCGCAAAAAGGCGACAAGCGCGCGTTCGAGTTGCTGGTCATGAAGTACCAGCGCAAGCTGGGACGGCTGTTGTCGCGGCTCGTACGCGACCCGGCGGAAGTCGAGGACGTCGCGCAGGAAGCCTTCATCAAGGCTTACCGCGCGCTCCCGAGCTTCCGCGGCGACAGTGCGTTCTACACGTGGTTGTATCGCATCGCGATCAACACGGCGAAGAACTACCTGGTCGCGATGGGTCGCCGCGCGCCCACCACCACCTCGTTCGACAACGAGGAGGCGGAGAGCTTCGAGGATGCAGAGCAGTTGCGGGACAGCGCTACACCGGAGGACGAGCTGGTCGGCAAGCAGATCGCCGCCACGGTGAACAAGGCGATGGATGCACTGCCCGAGGACCTTCGCACGGCGATCACGCTGCGCGAGATCGAAGGGCTGAGCTACGAGGAAATTGCAGTGGTGATGAATTGTCCGATCGGCACCGTTCGCTCGCGCATCTTCCGTGCGCGGGAAGCGATCGCCGCCGAGCTGCGGCCGCAGCTCGGAACGGACGAGAACCGGAGATGGTGATGAACGAGAATATTTCGCGCCTCATGGATGGCGAGGTCGACGACGCCGAGTTCGAGCGTCTCGTGGCCGAGCTCCACGACGGGGACGCGAGGCAGACGTGGATGTGCTATCACGTCATTGGGGATCACCTGCGCGGTGCGCGCGGGATGTCGACGCAGTTCCACCTCCGCGTGACCGCGGCGCTCGCGAGCGAGCCCACGGTGCTGGCACCCTCGCCCAAGCGCAGGGCGTCGCAGCCCGCAACGTTCGCGTGGGCCGTCGCGGCCACCGTCGCGGCCGTCACCGTGGTCGGCTGGACGGCGTTCTCGATGGTCGACGCGCCGCCCGGCGCGGTCGCCAAGGCGCGTGAAGCCGTCTACGCCCGCGCGGGTCAGGCGCAGTCCAAGCCCGCGGACGTCGCGAACGAGTACCTCCTCGCTCACCAGGAATATTCGCCGGCCATCGCCATCCAGGGCGGCGGTCCTTACTTCCGGGCAGCGACGGTGACCGCCACCGAGCCCAGGCCCTGACAAGACGCACTCGATGAGAAAGGCAATCGGGGGAGCGCCGGCGACTCGCCGGCGCATCAGCGTGGCGGCCGTCGTGCTCGCTA
>JBGAIS010000249.1:0-4307 GCA_044225355.1 Casimicrobiaceae bacterium
CGAATTGAAGAGCTCCTCGACCTTCTTGCGGTCGAGGCCCTTGCTCGCGGCCCAGTCGAGGAAGTCCTTCTCGTTGTAGAGCGGCATGCCGCGCGCGTGGACGGCCACGAAGACGTCGGGCGAGAGCTTCTCCTCGCCCATCGCCTCGAGCACGTAGTACGCCTTGGCCAGGTTCTCCCACTTGGGCTGGAACATGACCGGGATGCGGCGGAGCGTGACGTCGGCCGGCTTGGTCTTGAGCCAGTTCTGGAGCACCGGCTCGAATTCGCCGCAGTGGGGGCAGCCGTACGAGAAGAACTCGATCACCTCGATGTTCTTGCCCGTCTCGACCGGCACCGGGTTCTTGAGGCGGGCGTAATTGGTGCCCTCGACCAGGCCCTGCGCGCCCGCGGACGCGACGAGCGCCAGCGCGAATGCGCCGGCGCCGAAGCGGCGAAGGCAGGTACGGAGAATCGTCATGCAAGCTCCCATGGGTTCGTGATTGTCGACGAGGCGTTGGGCAAGGCTCGCCGGCGGCGAGTTCCGCGGCGGCCTAGAACTTGATGACCGCGACCTCGAATCCGCCGCGCGTCAAGTCGGCGCGGATGCGATTGAGCTCGTCGGAGTTGTCGTACGGGCCGAGGCGCACCCGGAAGCGCGTGCCCTTGTCGGGCAGCGTGCCCTGCTGGATGCTCGCCTGCCAGCCGGAGAACGCGAGCCGCGCCTTCAGGTTCTCGGCGTCCGACTCGTTCGCGAACGACCCCGCCTGCAGCCAGAAGCGCTCGGGCAGCTTCGCGGCAGCGGTGGGCTCGGCGCTGGCGACCTTCTCCGGCGCCTTCGTCGCGGCCTTGTCGGCCGCCTTGTCAGCGCCCTTGTCCGGCGCCTTGTCCGCGGCCTTGTCGGCGGACTTCGCGGCCGGGGCCTTGTCGGTGCCCGCCTTGGCCTGGTCGGCCACGGCGCGGTCGCCCGTCTTGGGCGCGGCCACCTTCGGCTCCTCGACACCCGGCAGGATCTTGTAGAAATCGAAGCGCGGCTTGTCGCCTCCGGGCGCGTCCGCCTTGGCGGTGCGGGCGGGCTCGCGCGACGCCTCGCGGGCTTCCTTGCCGCCCTGCGCCGGGAACGGGCCGTTGGCCTTCATGAGGTAGTACGCCACGCCCGCGGCGAGGCCCAGGCCCAGCACGAGGCCGATGAAGACGCCGATGAGCGTGCCTCCGGCGTCGCCGCGGCGCGAGCCGCGCAGGGGCGTCGCGGCCCGGCGGGAGGGAGTGGCGTTGCTCATCGGCTTGCTGTGTCGGTACGAAGCCTTGGTGCGTTCACATCTCTTCCGGTGCCGAGATGCCGAGCAGGGCGAGCCCGTTCTTCAGCACCTGCCCCGCCGCGACGACCAGCGCGAGGCGGCCCGCGCGAACCGAGTCGTCGTCGACCAGGAAGCGCTCCGCATTATAGTAACTGTGGAATTCCTGGGCCAAATCCTTGAGGTAGCCCGTCAACTGGTGCGGCGCCAGGTCGCGCGCGGCGGTGGCCAGGTCCTCCGGGAAGTCGGCGATGCGGCGCAGGAGCGCCTGCTCGTACGGGCTCGTCAGCGCCGCGAGGTTGGCCTCGCGGAAGCGCACCGGCGCCTCCGCCACCGGCACGCCGGCCTGCTTCAGCACCGAGCACATCCGCGCGTGCGCGTACTGCACGTAGTACACGGGATTGTCCTCGGACTGCGATCGCGCGAGGTCGATGTCGAACACGAACTCCGTGTCCGCCTTGCGCGACACGAGGAAGTAGCGGACGGCATCGCGCCCGGCCTCGTCGATGAGGTCGCGCAACGTGAGGTACGAGCCCGCGCGCTTGCTGATCTTCACTTCCTCGCCGCCGCGCATCACCGTGACCATCTTGTGCAGCATGTAGTCCGGGTAGCCGGGCGGGACGCCGATGCCCATCGCCTGCAGCCCCGCGCGCACGCGCGTCACGGTGCTGTGGTGATCCGATCCCTGCACGTCGATCACCTTCGTGAACCCGCGCTCCCACTTCGTCACGTGATAGGCGACGTCGGGCACGAAGTACGTGTACGAGCCGTCGGACTTGCGCATCACGCGGTCCTTGTCGTCGCCGTAGTCCGTGGTGCGAAGCCACAGCGCGCCTTCGTGCTCGTACGTCTTGCCGGACTCGACGAGGCGCTGCACCGCCGCGTCGACGCGGCCGTCGGAGTAGAGCGAGCTCTCGAGGTAGTAGCGATCGAACTTGACGCCGAACGCCGCGAGGTCGAGGTCCTGCTCCTTGCGCAGCATCGCGACCGCGAACTTGCGGATGACGTCGATATCGGACAGGTCATTGCCGATCTCGAGCAGGAAACGCTGCGCGATCTCGCGGATGTACTCGCCGCGGTAGCCGTCCTCGGGGAACGCCACCGACTCGCCCAGGATCTCCTTCGCGCGCGCGCGCACGGACACCGCGAGGTTCTCGATCTGCTGCCCGGCGTCGTTGTAGTAATACTCGCGCGTCACCGCGTAGCCCTGCGACGCCAGCACGTTCGCGAGCGAGTCGCCGAGCGCCGCCTGCCGGCCGTGGCCGACGTGCAGCGGTCCCGTCGGGTTGGCCGAGACGAACTCGACCATCACGTGCTCGCCGGCGTGCGCGCGCGAGCGGCCGAACATCGCGCCCTCGGTCAGCACGCGCTTGACGATCGCCTGCCGCGCGGCGTCGGTGAGCGTGACGTTGATGAAGCCCGCGCCCGCGATGTCCACCCTGGCGATCGACGGCGTCGCGGGCAGCGCCGCGACGATGGCCGCGGCGATCTCGCGCGGGTTGCGCTTCGCGGCCTTGGCCGTGACCATCGCGACGTTCGACGCGTAGTCGCCGTGCGCCGCCTGCTTCGGGCGCTCGATGTGCACCGGCGCGCCGGCGTGCGCCGGCAACGCGGCGGCCAGCGCTGCGGACAGCGCGCGTTCGATGTCGGCCCTGGGATCGGTCACGGGAAGGCTCGTGTGAAGCAAAACGATCGATTATACCGGCCCGCTCACCCGAACCCGGCCGGGTCCACGTCGAGCGACCAGCGCGCGCGACGCGCCGGGATCGCCTCGATGCCGGCCCGCCATTCCGGCAGGAAGCGCTGCAGCGCGGGCCGGCGCAGGCTCTGCACGACGAGTTGCCCGCGCTCGTAGCCCGCGCGTCGCGCGAGGAGCGCCGGCACCGGGGCGAA
Organism: Casimicrobiaceae bacterium; assembly: GCA_044225355.1. Classification (GTDB taxonomy): domain Bacteria; phylum Pseudomonadota; class Gammaproteobacteria; order Burkholderiales; family Casimicrobiaceae; genus VBCG01. The sequence goes on from JBGAIS010000249.1 coordinate 3,167, forward strand.
CACGTCCACGCCCGCGTGGCGCGTCGCGAGATTCACGCCCGCCTCGTGCGCCGCGCGGAGGAAGGCGTCGACGTCCTCGCGCCTTTGCGCCTCCGCCGCGAGCACCGCCGTGTGAGCGTAAGGCGGCAGCTGCGCGGCCTCGCGCTCGACGAGGAGCGACTCCGCGAAGCGGCCGTAGTCATGGCCTTCGAGTGCCGCGTACACGGGATGCTCGGGGAAGTCGGTCTGCACGATCACCTCGCCCGGCATGCCCGCCCGTCCCGCGCGGCCCGCCACCTGCACGAGCAGCGCCGCGAGCCGCTCCGTGGCGCGGAAATCGGCGCTGTACAGCGCGTTGTCGGCCCCCAGGACGCCTACGAGCGTGAGCCGCGGGAAGTCGTGGCCCTTGGCGAGCATCTGCGTGCCGACGAGGATGTCGAGCGCGTTCGACTCGACCTTGTCGCGCACGGCGGAGAACGCGTGCTTCGCGCGCGTGCTGTCGCGGTCGACGCGCGCGATGCGCGCCTTCGGAAACGCCGCGGCCAGCGCGCGCTCGAGGCGCTGCGTGCCGAGCCCGAGCGGCACCAGGTCGACGTTGCCGCATGTCGGGCATGCGCGAGGGACCGCTTCGACATGCCCGCAATGGTGGCAACGAAGTCGCGGCGGCACCCGATGCGTCGTGAGCCGCGCCGAGCAGCGCGGGCATTGCGCGTCCCACTTGCACGACGCGCACACGAGCGACGGCGCGAAGCCCCGGCGATTCACGAACACGAGCGACTGCTCGCCCTTCGCGAGGCGCGATGCGATCGCCTCGCGCAAGGGCGTGCCGATGCCGTCCTCGCCCGATTCGCGATGCGCGACGAGGCGCACGGCGGGCAACGTCGCGCGCGGGTCCGCGCGCGCGGGCAAAACGAGACGCGCGTAGCGGCCCTCGCGGGCGGCAAGCCACGTCTCGAGCGAAGGCGTGGCGCTGCCCAGCACCACCGGCACGCCGCGCCGATGCGCGCGCCAGATGGCGGCGTCGCGCGCGTGGTAGCGCACGTTGTCCTGCTGCTTGTACGACGCGTCGTGCTCCTCGTCGACGATCACGAGCCCGAGCGCCGGGCACGGCGCGAACACCGCGAGCCGCGTGCCGAGGACGAGCTGCGCCTCGCCGCGCGCC
>JBGAIS010000250.1:0-7203 GCA_044225355.1 Casimicrobiaceae bacterium
TTACTTGATGACCTTGGCCACGACGCCGGCGCCGACGGTGCGGCCGCCTTCGCGGATCGCGAAGCGCAGGCCCTCTTCCATCGCGATCGGCTGGATCAGCGTCACCGTCATCCCGATGTTGTCGCCAGGCATCACCATCTCCGTCCCTTCCGGCAGCACGCAGCTCCCCGTCACGTCCGTCGTCCGGAAATAAAACTGCGGACGGTACCCCGGGAAGAACGGCGTATGGCGACCGCCCTCTTCCTTGCTCAGAATGTAGACCTCGCACGTGAACTCCGTGTGCGGCGTGATCGACCCCGGCTTCGCCAGCACCTGCCCACGCTCCACTTCCTCTCGCTTCGTCCCGCGCAGCAGGATCCCTACGTTGTCCCCCGCCTGGCCCTGGTCCAGAAGCTTCCGGAACATCTCCACACCCGTGCACACCGTCGCCAGCGTCGGCTTCAACCCCACGATCTCCAGGTTGTCACCCACCTTCACGATCCCGCGCTCCACACGCCCCGTCACCACCGTGCCCCGCCCCGAGATCGAGAACACGTCTTCCACAGGCATCAGGAACGGCCCGTCGATCGCTCGCTCGGGCGTCGGAATGTACGTGTCCAGCGCTTCCGCCAGCTTGAAGATCGACTGCTCCCCAAGATCCCCCTTGTCCCCTTCCAGCGCCATCTTCGCCGACCCAATCACGATCGGCGTCTTGTCCCCCGGAAACTGGTACTTCGACAGAAGCTCCCGAACCTCCATCTCGACAAGCTCCAGCAGCTCCTTGTCGTCCACCATGTCCGCCTTGTTCATGTACACGATGATGTACGGAACCCCAACCTGACGCGCCAGCAGAATGTGCTCCCGCGTCTGCGGCATCGGCCCGTCCGCCGCCGACACCACCAGGATCGCTCCGTCCATCTGCGCCGCACCCGTGATCATGTTCTTCACGTAGTCCGCGTGACCCGGGCAATCCACGTGCGCGTAGTGACGGTTCGCCGTCTCGTATTCCACGTGCGCCGTGTTGATCGTGATCCCTCGCGCCTTCTCCTCCGGCGCGTTGTCGATCTGGTCGTACGCCTTCGCCTCGCCTCCAAACTTCTTCGACAGCACCGACGTGATCGCCGCCGTCAACGTCGTCTTCCCATGATCCACGTGACCAATCGTCCCAACGTTCACGTGCGGCTTCGTACGCTCGAATTTGCCCTTGGCCATATCTGTTCCTTCGTGAAAAAGTAAAAACCTACTTTTTCCCGGTTTCAGTCACCCTTGAATCGCTGGCGGGGCCAGTCGATTCAAGGCGGAAAAAGCTAAGAAATCGGGTCTACGCCTTCTTGTTGATGACCGCTTCGGCGACGTTCCTGGGGGCCTCGGCGTAATGCTTGAATTCCATCGTGTACGTCGCGCGGCCCTGCGAGAGCGAGCGCAGCGTCGTCGAGTAGCCGAACATCTCCGCGAGCGGCACCTCGGCCTTGATCGCCTTGCCCGTGGGCAGGTCTTCCATCCCCTGGACCATGCCGCGACGCGACGAGAGGTCGCCCATCACGTTGCCCATGAAGTCCTCGGGCGTCTCGACCTCGACGGCCATCATCGGCTCGAGGAGCACGGGGCTCGCCTGGCGCATGCCGTCCTTGAACGCCATGGACGCGGCCATCTTGAACGCGTTCTCGTTCGAGTCGACGTCGTGGTAGCTGCCGTCGAACAGCGTGACCTTGACGTCCACCACCGGGAAGCCGGCGAGCACGCCGTTCGGCAGCGTCTCGCGCAGGCCCTTTTCCACCGCGGGGATGTACTCGCGTGGCACCGTGCCGCCCTTGATGGAGTCGACGAACTCGAAGCCCTTGCCCTGATCGCCCGGCTCCATCTTGATCCACACGTGGCCGTATCGTCAGCGTCCGCCCGACTGCTTGACGAACTTGCCTTCGACCTGCACCGGGAGCAGGTCTTCGCGATACGCCACCTGCGGCGCGCCGACGTTGGCTTCCACGCCGAACTCGCGCTTCATGCGGTCGACGAGGATCTCGAGGTGGAGCTCGCCCATCCCGGAGATGATCGTCTGGCCCGACTCTTCGTCCGTGCGCACGCGGAACGACGGGTCTTCCTGCGCGAGGCGGTTGAGCGCCACGCCCATCTTTTCCTGGTCGGCCTCGTCTTGGGCTCGACCGCGACGTGGATCACGGGCCTCGGGAACACCATCTTCTCGAGCGTGATCTCCTTCGCCGGATCGCACAACGTGTCGCCGGTGGTGGCTTCCTTCAAGCCCACCGCCGCCGCGATGTCGCCCGCGCGCACTTCCTTGATGTCCTCGCGCTGGTTCGCGTGCATCTGCAGGATGCGGCCCACGCGCTCCTTGCGCCCCTTGATGGGGTTGTACACGGTGTCGCCGGAATTGATGACGCCCGAGTACACGCGGAAGAACACGAGCTGCCCGACGAACGGGTCCGTCATGATCTTGAACGCGAGCGCCGAGAACGGCGTGTCGTCCGACGCGGCATGCGCTCGTCCACCTGGCCGTTCTCGAGCTTCGCCTCGTCACCGGCGGATGTCCGGGTCGGCGTAGGCATGTAATCGATCACGGCGTCGAGCATGGCCTGCACGCCCTTGTTCTGAACGCCGAGCCGCACATCATCGGGACGATCTCGCCCGCGATGGCAGCGCGCGCGCAGCGCCTTCTTGATCTCCTCTTCCGAGAGCTCGCCCGACTCGCCGAGGTACTTGTTCATCACCTCTTCGTTGGCTCGGCGGCGCTCTCGACCATCTTCTCGCGCCACTCGCTGCACGTGTCGACCAGGTCGGCCGGGATGTCGCGCATCTCGTACTTCATGCCCCCTGCGACGCATCGTCCCAGTAGATGGCCTTCATCTTCACGAGGTCGACCACGCCCGCGAACTTGTCCTCGGCCCCGATGGGCACCTGGATGGGCACCGGGTTGGCCTTGAGGCGCGTCTTCATCTGGTCGTAGACCTTGAAGAAGTTTGAGCCGACGCGGTCCATCTTGTTGAGAACGCGAGCCGCGGACGTTGTACTTGTTGGCCTGGCGCCACACCGTTTCCGACTGCGGCTGCACGCCGCCGACGCTGTCGTACACCATGCACGCGCCGTCGAGCACGCGCATGCTGCGCTCCACCTCGATGGTGAAGTCGACGTGGCCGGGCGTAGGCCGATGATGTTGACGCGATGCTCGGGATACGTGCCGTCCATCCCCTTCCAGAAGCAGGTGGTGGCTGCGGACGTGATCGTGATGCCGCGCTCGCGCTCCTGCTCCATCCAGTCCATCACGGCCGCGCCGTCGTGGACCTCGCCCATCTTGTGGGAGACGCCGGTATAGAAAAGGATGCGCTCGGTAAGTCGTGGTCTTACCGGCATCGATGTGCGCGTTGATGCCGATGTTGCGATACCGTTCGATCGGTGTAGTTCGTGGCATGGAGGTAAACAAAAACCTACGAGATGTTTAACGAGACGCGTGCGCGTCTCGTCTTTGCCTGGCCTGGCTCGGAGCCCTTAGAAACGGAAGTGGCTGAAGGCCTTGTTGGCTTCGGCCATGCGGTGCACTTCCTCGCGCTTCTTCACCGCGCCGCCGCGGCCTTCGGAGGCCTCGATCAGCTCGGCGGCCAGGCGCTGGCCCATCGACTTCTCGCCGCGCTTGCGGGCGGCTTCGCGCAGCCAGCGCATCGCGAGCGCGGTGCGGCGCACGGGGCGCACTTCGACCGGGACCTGGAAGTTGGCGCCGCCGACGCGACGGCTCTTGACTTCGACCATGGGACGCGAGTTCTGCAGCGCCTGGTTGAAGACCTCGAGCGGGTCCTTGCCACCCTTCTTGGAGATGGACTCGAACGCACCGTAGATGATCCGCTCGGCCACCGACTTCTTGCCGCTGTCCATCAGGACATTGATGAACTTCGCGACATCGATGTTCGCGAACTTGGGATCGGGAAGGATGTCCCGCTTCGGGACTTCACGACGACGTGGCATGGCAACTCCGTTCGGAAAAAAGTGCAGAACCCTACTTTTCCGGTTTAGATTCACTACCGAATCCCCGGCAAAGCCGGATGATTCGGTACGGAAAATTCATGGGTTAGGCTGCCTTGGGCTTCTTGGCGCCGTACTTGGAGCGGGCTTGCTTGCGGTCCTTCACGCCGGCCGTGTCGAGCGCGCCGCGCACCATGTGGTAGCGCACGCCCGGCAAGTCCTTGACGCGGCCCCCGCGGATCAGCACCACCGAGTGCTCCTGCAGGTTGTGGCCTTCGCCGCCGATGTAGTTGATGACCTGGAAGCCGTTCGTGAGGCGCAACTTGGCGACCTTACGCAAAGCGGAGTTCGGCTTTCGGCGTCGTCGTGTACACACGCGTGCACACGCCACGCTTTTGCGGGCTCTGCTGGAGCGCCGGCACCTTGCTTTTCGACACGGCGGGCTTGCGGCCCTTCCGCACGAGCTGATTGATCGTTGGCATCCTGATTGTCCGTTTCGTGCGAGCCCTCCAAGGGACCCGCATGACCTAGGGCTCGGCGGCGCTCGATGAAACGCGCGTCGCCGGCTTCGCGAAACTGCTTCGTTAACGACGTCCTTTTCCGCAATCAAAGTGGCCGACCGCGCAGCTGCTTGAGGCCACTTTGCCGCGCCTGGCTGACGGATCTGCGAGCCAGGTACGCGTCGCGCTTGCGGTATGCGGGCGGCTTTGCTGGCAGTCTGTCCGGAAGGCGAAAAGACGATGATTATATACACATCTGCCGGGAGGTCAACGGTTTCTGCGGCATGCCGCTGAGTGCTGGCCCAGGCCGGCGGTCGACCCTCGGTTTCCGGCACGCCGGCACGCGAACGGCCGCGCGGTCAGCGCCCCGGGATCGACGCCGCGCCGGGCGGCGCGTCACCCTCGCGGCGCCAGCCGCCCCCCAGCGCCTGGAAGAGCGCCGCGGTATCGGCATATCGGGCCGCCTCCGCCTGGAGCCGGTCGCCTTCCGCCCCGAGCCTCTCGCGGTCCGCGTCGACCACGGCGAGCTCGCTCACGCCGCCCGCGCGGAAGCGTGCGAGGGTGATCCGGTAGGTTTCGCCGGCCCGCCTCGCCTGCTCCGAGCGCGCGGCCACGGCATGGCCGTCGGCTTCGAGCGCCCGGAGGACGTCGGCCACGTTCTGCAGGCCGGAGAGCACGGACTGGCGGTAGGCCGCCGCCGCCTGGTCGAACGCCGCCTCGGACGCCCGCTTGCGCGCCTGGAGCTCGCCGCCCCGGAAGACGGGCTGGAGCAGGTTGATCCCCAGGTTCCAGAGGTTGATGCCGTTGCCGAGGACGTCGCCGATGTTGAGCTGGCTGGACGAGAACCCGCCCGACACGACGAGCTTGGGATAGAGGTCCGCGGTCGCCACCCCCACCTGCGCGCTCGCCTTGTGGAGGAGCGCCTCGCTCGCCCGGATGTCCGGGCGCTGGCGGACGAGCTCGGAGGGGAGACGCACCGGGAGATCCGCCGGCAGGGTGAGGTCGGTCAGGCGCATTGGCGGGATCTCGGCCGTGGCCGGGGGCTCGCCCATCAGCACGGCGATCTCGTGGCCGGCGCGGGCGTGCTCGGCGCGCAGCGACGGCAGCGCCGCCTCCGCCTGTGCGACGAGGAGCGCCTGCGTCTCCACCGCCACCTGTGCGACGCCGCCCTGCTCGAGCCGCGCGGTCGTGATGGCGAGCTCCTTCCGCCGCGCCGCCAGGACGGCCTCGGTGAGCGTGACCTGGTCGGCGAGCGCCGCGCGGCGGATGGCCGCGGCGACCACGTTGGTCGCGAGCGTCAGCCGCGCCGCCTCGAGCTCGTAGCTTCGGTAATCGACGTCCGCGGCGAGCGACTCGAGCTCGCGGCGCGAGCCGCCGAAGATGTCGAAGTCGTACGACGCGTCGACGCCCAGGCTGAACACGTTGAAGGGGCCGGGGTTGGGGGCCTGCGGAAAGCCGAAGGTCGCGGGATCGATGCGCTGGCGCACGGCACCGGCGGTCAGGTCGACCTTGGGGTACGTGGTCGCCCCCGCGCGCGCTGCGCGGAGCTCGCGCGCCTGCACGAGACGCGCACGCGCCTGGTCGATCGTCGGGCTGCCGCGCAGCGCGCGCTCGACCAGCGCGTCGAGCTGCGGCGAGCCGAACGCGGTCCACCATTGCGCGGACACCTCGCGCGGCACGAGGGTGAGCGCGGGCGGCGGGCCGGGCTCGTAGCGTTCGGTCGCGGGCGGGTCGGGCGTCCGGAAGTCCGGCCCCACGGTGCATCCGCAGAGCGCGAGCGCCACGAGGAGCGCGCGGGTCTTCAATCGAGCGTCCTCCGGTAGAACCTGACCGCGACGAGCATCACGACCGTGCCGAACACCATCATCGGCCACAGGTTGGGCCACAGGTCGGGCCAGTCGCTGCCCTTGAGGAGGATCGCGCGCACCAGGCGGTTGTAATACGTGAGCGGAAGCGCGCTGCCTATCCACTGCGCCCACTCCGGCATGCCGCGGAACGGGAACATGAATCCCGACAGCAGGATGTTGGGCAGGAAATAGAAGAACGTGAGCTGCATCGCCTGCAGCTGGTTGCCCGCGAGCGAGGACAGCGTGATGCCGACGGTGAGGTTGCACGCGATGAACAGGAGCGACGCGCCGTACAGCGCGGCGACGCTGCCGACGAAGGGAACGTGGAACACGAAGTGCGCCGCGAGCAGGATGATCGACGCCTGCACGAGTCCGATCGCGATGTACGGGATGATCTTGCCCGTCATCACCTCGAGCGGCGTGACCGGCATGGCGAGGAGGTTCTCCATCGTCCCGCGCTCGCGCTCACGCGTGATCGCGAGGCCTGTCATCATCACGAGCGTCATCGTCAGGATCACGCCCATGAGGCCCGGGACGATGTTGTACTGCGTGATCGATTCCGGGTTGTAGAGGCGATGCACCAGCACGTCGAACGGCGCGGGCGTCTCCGCCAGGTGCGCGAAGGGCCCGGTGAGGTCCTTTCGCGCGACCACGCCGGCGAGCTGCGACGACGCCGCCAGCGCGGCGCTCGTCGCGGTGGGATCGGACGCATCGGCCTCGATCAGGATCGAGGGCCGCTCGCCGCGCAGGAGCTTGCGCGTGAAGTCGGGCGGGATGCTCACCACGAACTGCGCGGTGCCTTGCGCGAGCGCACGGCGGCCGGCCTCCTCGTCGGCGAGCTCCCCCGTGATGCGAAAGTACTCGGACGTGGCCATCGCCTGCACGAACGAGCGGGTGAACTCGCTGCGGTC